>DCHC01000036.1:267-79723 GCA_002314755.1 Faecalibacterium sp. UBA1762
GCCGTATCTGCTTCCGTGAGCTGGCCTACAAGGGTCAGATCCCGGGCGTCAAGAAAGCCAGCTGGTAATTTACCGGCCGTCTTTTAAGACACACCCCTTTTGGTCCGAACCCGCGGAAGGTTGCCATCCGGCAAGACCCCGCGGTGTAACCTAACTTATATTATTTAAGGAGGTAACTACCATGCAAATCACCGATCCTATCGCTGATCTGCTGACCCGCATCCGCAACGCTGCTACAGCGAAGCATGCGACGGTCGATGTCCCGTCTTCCAACCTGAAGAAGGCTATTGTCAACATTCTGGTTGAGGAAGGCTATGTCAAGAGCGTCCAGGCTATTGAGGACAACAAGCAGGGAATGCTGCGTCTGACCCTCAGATACGAGGGCGGTAAGTCCGTCATCACTGGCCTGCGCCGTGTCTCCAAGCCTGGCCTGCGCATCTACTCCAACTGTGAGGAAATGCCCAAGGTTATGAAGGGCCTGGGTATTGCAATCGTTTCCACTTCCAAAGGCGTTATGACTGATAAGGCTGCCCGTGCTGCGCATGTTGGCGGCGAAGTCTTAGCCTTTGTCTGGTAATTAGGGGGGCTTAAGACTATGTCGAGAATCGGAAGAAAACCCGTGGTCATTCCTGCCGGTGTTAACGTCACTATCGACGGTCAGAACATCACGGTGAAAGGCCCCAAAGGCACTTTGAATTCCAATATTCATCCTCTCATCACCGCCAAGGTTGAGGGCAATGAGGTCATCGTCACCCGTGCGGATGATGAGAACCTGTCCCGCAGCGTTCACGGTCTGACCCGCACCCTCATCAACAACATGGTGGTCGGCGTTTCCGAAGGCTTCAAGAAGGAGCTGGAGGTTCAGGGCGTCGGTTACCGTGTCCAGAAGCAGGGCAAGGATATGATCATGACCCTGGGCTTCTCTCATCCCGTTGTTGTCAGCGACACCGATGAGATTAAGATCGAAGTGCCCGATCCCAACCATATCACTATCGTTGGTATCGACAAGCAAAAGGTTGGCCAGTTCGCAGCTGAAGTCCGCGGCAAGCGTCCTCCCGAACCCTACAAGGGCAAGGGTGTCCGTTATGTCGGTGAGTTTGTTGCTCACAAAGAGGGCAAAGCCGGCAAGGGCTCTAAATAAGGAAAGGAGTAAGAACAGATGGTTTCTAAAATGGATAAAAATGCTGCTCGTCTGCATCGCCACGTTCGTGTTCGCGGCAAGATCAGCGGCACGGCGGAAATGCCCCGCCTGAACGTGTTCCGCTCCTCCAAACACATCTATGCCCAGATCATTGATGATGTGGCAGGTGTGACCCTGGTCAGCGCGTCCAGCATGGATAAAGGCTTTGAGGCTAACGGCGGCAATATCGAAGGTGCTAAGGCCGTAGGTGCTGCAATCGCTAAGAAGGCTCTGGAGAAGAACATCACCACCGTCGTATTCGACCGCGGCGGCTATGTTTATCACGGCCGTGTGCAAGCTCTGGCCGAGGGCGCCCGTGAGGGCGGCTTGAAGCTGTAAGGAGGGGAATACGATGCAAAAGTTCAATAACGCTCCGGAATCTGAAATGATTGAAAAGGTTGTCTATATCAACCGTGTTTCCAAGACCGTCAAGGGCGGCCGTGTCATGAAGTTCTCTGCTTTGGTTGTCGTCGGAGACGGCAAGGGCACCATCGGCTATGGCATGGGCAAGGCTGCAGAGGTACCCGAGGCTATTCGTAAGGGTATTGAAAATGCCAAGAAGAATATGGTTACTGTTGCCCTGAAAGACACCACCATCCCCCACGAGATCACCGGCGTGTTTGGTGCAGGCCGTGTACTGATGCGCCCCGCCGCTCCCGGTACCGGCGTTTTGGCCGGTGGTGCTGTGCGTGCCGTTTTGGAAGCTGCAGGTGTTAAGGACATTCGTGCCAAATCTCTGCGTTCCAACAATCCCTGCAACGTGGTTGCCGCTACCTTTGAAGGTTTGCAGGCTCTGCGTACTGCCGAGCAGGTTGCTGCCATTCGCGGCAAATCTGTCAAAGAGATTCTGGGTTAAGGAGGTAGCTACCAATGGCTGAAGAAAAGATCGTTGAAGCGGCAGCCGAAAAGGAAACTGCCGCCAAGAAAAAGCCCGCTGCAAAGCGTGCTGCCAAGAAGGCCGCCACTGTCACAATCACTCTGAAAAAGAGCCTGATCGCATGCAAGAAAAAGCAGATTGCGACCGCCAACGCTCTGGGCCTGAAGCGCCCCGGCGATGTGACCGTACAGCCCGATAACGACTCCACCAAGGGCAAGATCGCTGCGATCGCTCATATGGTCGAAGTCCACTAAGTCCAGGAGGTTGCAATCAATGAAACTTCATGAGTTACATCCCGCTGCAGGCGCCTCTAAAGAGGTAAAGCGTAAGGGTCGCGGCCACGGTTCCGGCAACGGCAAAACCGCTGGCTACGGTCACAAGGGTCAGAAAGCCCGTTCCGGCGTAAAAAAGGCCGGTTTCGAGGGCGGCCAGATGCCCCAGCAGCGTCGTCTGCCCAAGCGTGGCTTCAACAACATTTTTGCCACCGTATATGCCAATGTTAAGGTTTCCGACCTGGAGCGTTTTGAGAACGGTGCTGTTGTCACCACTCAGACCCTGTTGGAGGCCGGCATCATCAAAAAGTCCCTGGATGGTGTTAAGGTTTTGGGTAACGGCGAGCTGACCAAAAAGCTCACCGTACAAGCCGCAGCCTTCAGCGCCGCCGCCAAAGAGAAAATCGAGAAGGTCGGTGGGAAGGCTGAGGTGATCTAAAGTGCTGAAGACTTTCCGTAATGCCTGGAAGATTGAAGATCTCCGCAAGAAAATCCTCTTCACACTGCTGATCCTGTTGCTGTTCCGCCTGGGTGTTGCTATTCCCGTTCCCTTTATCAACCGGGAAGCTTTGGCAGAGTGGTTTACCGCTGCCTCTGAGGGCAATATGCTCAACTACCTGGATATGCTGACCGGTGGCAGCTTCTCTCAAGCCACCATCTTCGCCCTTGCTGTTACCCCCTACATCAACTCTTCCATTATTATTCAGCTGCTGACTGTAGCCATTCCGGCTTTGGAGCGTCTGGCTAAAGAGGGGGAAGAGGGTCAGCACAAGATCAACCGCATCACCCGCTATTCCACTGTCGGTATTGCTGTTGTAATGGGCTTTGCCTACTATATGCTGCTCCGCAACCAGAGCGCACTGTCTGATACCGGCCTGTTTGCCGCTATTGTCATCGTCCTGTGCTTTACCGCCGGTTCTATGCTGATTACCTGGCTGGGTGAGCAGATAGACAGCAAGGGTATCGGCAACGGCATCTCTCTGTTGATCTTTGTGGGTATCATCTCCCGCCTGACCAACCTGCCCAGTGCCGTTATGACATTTGTTTCCATTGGCAGTGTGTACTGGTGGTACTACCTGTATCTGGCTTTGTATGTCCTCTTTGTGGTTGGCAGTGTTCTGTTTGTAGTCTTTCTGACCAACGCAGAGCGTCGCATCCCGGTCATGTATGCAAAGCGTGTTGTAGGCCGTAAGCAGTACGGTGGCCAAAATACCCACATCCCCATGAAGGTGAATATGAGCGGCGTTCTGCCGGTCATCTTTGCCAGTTCTTTGGTTTCTATTCCGGCCACGATTCTGACCTTCTTTCCCTCTATTGAGACAAAGGGTGGTTTCTGGGCCAGCTTCTTAGGCTTCTTCAAGTACACCAACTGGGGTTATGCCGTTGTGTACGCTTTGCTGATCTTCGCCTTTAACTATTTCTATGTGGCGATTCAGTACAATCCGGTGGAGATTGCCAACAACCTGCGTAAAAACAGCGGCACCATCCCCGGTATCCGTCCCGGTAAGCCCACCAGTGATTTCCTGACCAAGGCTCTGCGTAAGATCACCTTTATCGGTGCCATTGCGCTGGTACTGGTTGCTGTTCTGCCTATTGTTTTGGGCAAGATCACCGGTATCTCTATGTCCCTGGCAGGTACCTCTCTGCTGATCGTTGTCGGTGTCGCTCTGGATGTCTGCCGCAGCATGGAAAGCTACATGCTGATGCGTCATCACAAGGGCTTCCTGGAATAAGCCGACTGTTGAGAATAGGAGGACCGCAATGAATTTAATTTTATTGGGCGCCCCCGGTGCCGGCAAAGGCACACAGGCAGAGATTATTTGTGATAAGCTCAATATTCCAACCATCAGTACCGGTAACATCCTTCGTGCCGCCATTCGGGAAGGTACGGAGATGGGACTGAAGGCCAAAGCAACTATTGATGCGGGTAAGCTTGTCTCCGATGATATCATCATCGCGATTGTTAAGGAACGCCTGGCCCAGGATGACTGCAAAAATGGTTTTATTCTGGACGGCGTACCCCGTACGGTTGCGCAGGCCGAGGCACTGGAAAAAATGGGCATCCGTATTGATAAAGTCGTGGATCTCGAGGTGCCGGACGCGGCAATTATTGCCCGTCTGTCCGGTCGCCGGGTCTGCTCGGCTTGCGGCGCAAGCTACCATACCGAGTACAAGCCCAGCGCGAAGGAAGGTATCTGCGACTGCTGCGGCGGAGAGCTGATTGTTCGCAAGGACGATGAGCCTGCCACTGTACTGGATCGGCTGTCCGCTTACCATGACCAGACCGAGCCGCTGATCGGTTTTTACCGCGAGCGGGACAAGCTGGTTGTTGTGGAAGGCCAGGAAAAGGTCGAGGATACCTCCCGACTGGTTCTGGCCGCATTGGAGGCTTGAATGATTCCGGTTAAATCTCCCGCAGAACTTGAAAAAATGCGGCGAGCCTGCCAGATTACGGCTGCCGCCCTGAAAGAGGGCGGCGAGGCCGTCAAGCCCGGCGTCACCACCGCACAACTGGACCGCGTTGTTCACAACGCGATTGTTTCCATGGGTGCGAAACCTGCCTGTTTAGGATACTGCGGTTTTCCCGCTGCAACCTGCATCTCCGTCAATGACGAGGTGGTGCACGGTATCCCCGGTTCACGAACGCTGCAAACCGGCGACATTGTCAGTCTCGACCTGTGTGCTGAGTATGACGGATTTGTCGGTGATAGCGCTGCCACTTTCGCGGTTGGAGAAATCTCCCCCGAGGCGCAGCGACTGCTGAAGGTGACCCGAGAGGCGCTGGTGCGCGGCATTGCTGCCGCCCAGGCCGGCGCACGCATCGGTGATATCAGCTTTGCAGTGCAAAGCTACACCGAGCAGCAGGGCTTTGCAGTTATCCGGGACTATACAGGTCACGGCATTGGCCGTGAAATGCACGAATCTCCCGATGTGCCGAACTACGGCAAACCCGGTCACGGTCCCCGACTTGTTCCCGGCATGACCATCTGCATTGAGCCGATGATCGCCGAGAAAAGCTGGGCGGTCAGAATTCTTTCTGACGGCTGGACGGCCAAAACCCGGGATGGCGGCATGGCTGCTCATTTTGAGCATACTGTAGCTATTACAGCCAAGGGACCGGTCATCTTGACCAAACCCTAAAGGGAGGCAACCATGGATTATTGCTTAGGCATGGTCGTACGCCCGCGCGCCGGCAGAGATGCAGGTCGCTGGTGTGTGATTTTTGCGCTGGAGGAGCCCTATGCGTGGATCGCCAACGGGGAGTGTCATCCCCTTGCCAGACCCAAACGCAAAAAGCTGCTGCACCTGTCCCGGACCAATACGGTCCTGGAGCCGGTTCAACTGACAACGGACGACAGTCTGAAACAGGCACTGCAGGCTTTTACTGCCGGCGGTACCGCAAATCAAGGAGGCCAAGAGCTTGTCTAAAGAAGATGTCATTGAAGTAGAGGGCACCGTCATTGAGGCAATGCCCAACGCCATGTTTCGGGTGGAGCTGGCCAACGGCCACCAGTTGATGGCACATATCTCCGGAAAGCTGCGGATGAATTTTATCCGTATTCTGCCCGGCGATAAGGTCACATTGGAAATGTCCCCCTACGACCTGAACAAGGGCCGTATCACCTGGCGTTCCAAATAATTTCAGTCAATCCTCGTATGGCTGCGCCGACAGAGCAACGCCGCAGCTGCCCTTTTAACGGGCAAGTACGAGTATAGAAAGGAAAGGTATAAAATGAAAGTAAAACCTTCCGTGAAACCCATTTGCGAAAAATGCAAGGTAATCAAGCGCAAAGGTCGCGTTATGGTTATCTGCGAGAACCCCAAGCACAAGCAGCGTCAGGGCTAATTTGACCCCGACAGGGAGCCGAGTGCGTAGAATCCCGGCGCAGGCTCCGACAAGGACATGGGATGAACGAATTTAGGAGGCTAAATTTATGGCTCGTATTGCCGGTGTAGACCTGCCTCGCGAGAAGCGCATTGAGACAGGCCTGACCTACATCTACGGTATCGGACCCAGCACCGCAAAGCGGATTCTGGCTGATACCAAGATCAACCCCGATACTCGCGTTAAGGATATTACTGACGACGAGGCACAGCTGATCCGTGACTATCTGGATGCCAACAACATCCTGGTAGAAGGCGACCTGCATCGCGATGTCGCTCTGAACATCAAGCGTCTGGTTGAGATTCAGTGCTACCGTGGTGTACGCCACCGTAAAGGGCTGCCCGTGCGCGGTCAGCGTACCAAGACCAACGCCCGTACCCGTAAGGGCCCGAAGCGTACCGTCGCCAACAAGAAGAAATAACCGAGGAGGATAGGCTAAATGGCTAAAGTAGCTGCTAAGAAGACAGTTGCTGCTCACGGCAAGAAACGTGAGCGCAAGAATATTGACCGTGGCGCTGCTCATATTCAGAGCACCTTCAACAATACCATCGTCACGATCACCGATACGCAGGGCAATGCCGTTTCCTGGGCCAGCGCAGGCGGCCTCGGTTTCCGCGGCTCCCGTAAGAGCACTCCCTATGCTGCACAGATGGCTGCTGAGACTGCCGCTAAGGGTGCAGTTGACCATGGCATGAAGACCGTTGAGGTCTATGTCAAGGGCCCCGGCGCAGGCCGTGAGAGCGCAATTCGTGCACTGCAGGCCGCCGGTCTGGAGGTAAATATGATCAAGGACGTTACCCCCATCCCCCACAATGGCTGCCGTCCGCCGAAAAGACGTCGTGTTTGATATAAGGGAGGACAAGAAACTATGGCAAGATATACAGGCGCAGTTTGCCGCCAGTGCCGTCGTGAGGGCGAAAAGCTTTTCCTGAAGGGCGAGCGTTGCTACTCCGATAAGTGTGCTATGAACCGCAGAAGTTTTGCCCCCGGCCAACACGGCCAGGCCCGCAAGAAGTCCAGTGAATACGGTATTCAGCTGCGTGCTAAGCAGAAAGCAAAGCGTTACTATGGCGTTCTGGAGAGCCAGTTTGCTAAGTACTTTGAGGAAGCTGAGCGCAAGAATGGTATTACCGGTGAGAATCTGCTCAAGATCCTTGAGAGCAGACTGGACAATGTCGTTTACCGTGCCGGCTTTGCTATGAGCCGTAAAGAGGCTCGTCAGCTGGTTCTGCACCGTCATTTCACAGTGAACGGTCATGTCGTTAACATCGCTTCTTACGAGGTTAAGGCCGGTGATGTTATCGCTGTTAAAGACCGTGACTGCGAAAAGATCAAAGAGTGCATCGAAAAGAACTCTGGCCGTCCTCTGGTAGGTTGGATGGAAGCAGGCGATATGGCTGTTACCGTCAAGAATCTGCCCGAGCGCAGCGAAATCGACTTCAATGTTGAGGAGCACCTGATCGTCGAGTTGTACTCCAAGTAATCCGCACAGTAGCTTTGGGAATGCGAATCACAATAGGAGGGTTTCTTAGATGATGATGGAAATTAAACAGCCCAAGATTGAAACCGTTGATTCCTCCGAAGATATGCGCTATGGCAAGTTTGTTGTAGAACCTTTGGAGCGTGGCTTCGGTACAACATTGGGCAACAGTTTGAGACGAGTATTGCTTTCCTCGCTTCCCGGTGTAGCAGTTACCTCCATCAAAATTGATGGCGTTCTGCACGAGTTCACCACCATCCCCGGTGTGACCGAGGATGTGACCGAAATTGTGTTGAATGTGAAGGGTATCAATGCGAAGCTGTTTGCGGACGGCCCCAAAACTGTTCGCTTTGAAGCTACCGGTCCCTGTGAAGTGACCGCTGCAACTGTGAACAGCAGCGGTGACCCTGACCTGGAGATTCTGAATCCTGATAAGCATATTGCAACCCTGGACGAGGGCGGCAAGCTGATCATGGAGCTGGTCTTCGACAAGGGTCGCGGTTATGTTTCCGCCGAACGCAACAAGCAGAATCTGGATAAGTCCGCGGCAGTTACAACGATTGCGGTTGACAGTATCTATACCCCCGTACTGAAGGTGAACTACACAGTGGAGAACACCCGTGTAGGCGTGATGACCGACTATGACAAGCTGACTTTGGAGTGCTGGACCGACGGTACCATCACTGCAACCGATGCTGTCAGTATGGCGGCGCGTGTGATGGACGAGCATTTGCAGCAGTTCATCAACCTGTCCAGCGTGGGTATGGGTCTGCCCTTCATCCCTGAGGATGATACAGACGACGCAAACGAGCAACTGAAGATGACCATCGAAGAGATGGATTTGTCAGTCCGCAGCTTTAACAGCTTAAAGCGTGCAGGGATCAACACGGTTGAGGATTTGACTACGAGAACCGAGGATGATATGATGAAGATCCGCAACCTCGGTAGAAAGAGTTTGGAAGAAGTTGTTGCGAAGTTGAACAACATGGGCTTCTCCCCCAAGGAAAGCGATAACTGATTGCTTCTCCGTTCTTTCTAAAGTCTATTGAATGATTACAAAGGAGTGAACCAGAATGGCAGGTACAAGAAAACTGGGCAGAACCAGCGACCAGCGTCGCGCTATGCTGCGTGCAATGGTCACCTACCTGCTCGAGAACGGCAGGATTGAGACTACCGTTACTCGTGCAAAGGAAGTTCGCGCTATGGCTGAGAAAATGATCACATTGGGTAAGGCAGAGGATCTGCACACCAAGCGTCAGATTTTCTCCTTCATTACCAAAGAAGCTGTAGCCAAGAAGACCATTGATGAGTTGGGCCCCAAGTATGCCGACCGTAACGGTGGCTACACCCGCATCATCAAGACCGGCGCTCGCCGTGGCGACGCCGCCGAGATGGCAATCATCGAGTTGGTTTAATCTGTTTCGTTATTTCGAGACACAAGGCTCCCGACCCTATGGGTCGGGAGCTTTTTCTTTTGTCAACGCAACTCCGAACAGAAAATGGCTAAAAGAATGGAATAATTGACTCCCGGGCGGGCAATACTAAGGTTTGCATACGGAAAAAGTAGTTTTTCGTATGCTTGAAAACGGTGCGGATTAAAGAGGAAACAGACCCCACAGAATCCAGACCGGAATACAGGCTTCGCCGCAAAAAAGTGCTTCGCGGCGAAGTCTCTCCCTGAAAAGCTTGAAAAAGATATTTCCAAGCCATAGCTTCGACAAAGAGGCTATTTCAAACAAAAGGACTAGGCTCTGTTTCAAAAAAGGCACAATTCCGAAATAAGATGAATTGCAAAAATGGGAGGATTTTCCATGAAAAACAGCAGAATAGCGCAGACCAAAGCCTGGAAAAGGTTACAGGATACCAAAATATCAGTGTGGATGACCGCCGTAATCATGTTTTGCTGCACCCTGTGCGGATGTGCAAGCAAGATGAAGGACGGTCAGTATACGGCGCGGTTCCGTTATCCGGAGAACGGATATGTAGACTATCTGACCGTGACCTTTCAAAACGGAAAAGCTTCGGGGGTGGAGTTGGACGGCTATCGGGAGGATGAGCAGCAGACCAAGCGCAGTGAGGTCGACAGCCAGAGCAGTTATTCAAAGTGGAAGAGCAGCTTGGAAAAAAGCATTCAAAGCGCTGGGGCTCAGGCAGATAAGATCAAGGGCAACGTCGGTTCCGGCAAATATGTGGCAAAGGTCAAACAGCTGTACCGAGCAATTCTGGAACAGGCTGCAGTCGGCAATACCGGAGAAATCATTGTAGAAAATGAAAAACAGATGCCCGATATGATCACGGAGAGCCCGTCAGAATCGACAGAGGTAATACAGAGTGATACGTTGAACAAAAACAGTGACCAAACTACGGATAGCAAACAGCAGAATAGCGGTAGCGGGGAACCCACAACAGGGGAAAGTGTAACAGAACAAGAGACGGCAGACGGCGAGGAACCGAATGTTCCGGATAATACGGCGGAATCCGGTACAGACTTGAGTAGTTCCAAAGCAGAAAACGACTAAGCGGCAAAGCTGCAAAATATGAAAAACGCGGTAAAATCGGGAAAAATGAGAATATTTTTCCGGTTTTCCGCCTTTTTTCATTGACAAATAAAAGGTGTTATGGTATAGTATATAAGCCGCTTGTATGCGGGTAAATAAAGAAGCGGGAGCTACCTGCTCACCCCTGTCAGCGTGACTCAAAAGAAAAGTGAGGGTATTCCATGTACGCAGTAATCGTAACCGGTGGTAAACAGTACCGTGTTGCTGAGGGCGACGTCATCTTTGTTGAAAAGCTGGATGTTGCCGACGGCAGCGAAATTACCTTTGACCAGGTTTTGGTGATGGGTGAAGAAGGCAAGGTTAAGGTTGGCACCCCTGTTGTCAAGGGCGCAACTGTTACTGGTAAGGTCGTGAAGAACGGCAAAGGCAAAAAGATTAACATCCTGACCTACCGCAGCAAAAAGGGCAGCAAGCGGGCTATGGGTCATCGTCAGCCCTATACAAAAGTTGAAATCACAACCATTCAAGGTTGATCGGAGGTATATGACTTATGGCACATAAAAAAGGTGTAGGTTCTACCAAGAACGGCCGTGATTCCGAGTCCAAACGTCTGGGCGTAAAGCGTGCCGACGGTCAGTTCGTTCTGGCCGGTAACATTTTGGTGCGCCAGCGCGGTACACACATCCATCCGGGTGACAATGTGGGCCGTGGCAGCGATGATACCCTGTTTGCTCTGACCGACGGCACCGTCAAGTTTGAGCGCTGGGGCAAAGACCGCAAAAAGGTCAGCGTCATGCAGTAAAAATGATGGGGTGAGCCGTTTGGCTTACCCTGTTTTTCTTTTTCACAGATTACTTCGCAGAAGAAATCCGTTTTAGGAGGTGGAACCCCATGTTTATTGATGTGGCAAAAATCAAGATCAAAGCGGGAAAAGGCGGCGACGGTGCAGTTTCTTTTCGCCGGGAAAAATATGTAGCGGCAGGCGGTCCGGACGGCGGTGACGGCGGACGGGGCGGCAATGTCGTTTTTTTAGCGGATTCTAACCTTTCGACCCTGATGGATTTTCGCTACAAAACAAAATATGTGGCACCGGCAGGTGAAAACGGCAGGGGAGCCCGCTGTAACGGCAGAAATGCGGAGGATCTGATCATCCGCGTTCCCCGGGGCACACTGATCCGGGAGGCAAATAGCGGCGCTATTATGGCAGACATCTCGGAAGACGAACCAGTTGTTGTGGCAAAAGGCGGCAAAGGCGGCTGGGGAAATGTCCATTTTGCTACACCCACCCGTCAGATCCCTCGTTTTGCAAAGCCGGGAACGTCCGGTGAGGAGTATGAAATTCAGTTAGAGCTGAAGCTGATTGCCGATGTAGGGCTGATTGGTTTTCCCAATGTGGGAAAAAGTACCATTATCTCGGTAATCAGTGCTGCTCGGCCCAAAATTGCAAATTATCATTTCACCACATTGTCCCCTGTGTTAGGGGTTGTCCGGGTGGATGACCAGGCAAGCTTTGTTGCAGCGGACATTCCGGGCTTGATTGAGGGCGCTGCAGACGGCGTAGGTCTTGGTCATGACTTTTTGCGTCATGTAGAGCGCTGCCGCCTTCTGCTGCATGTGGTGGATGTGTCCGGGTGTGAGGGACGTGACCCCAAGGACGATTTTGAAAAAATCAACAGCGAGCTGGAACAGTTCAGCACTGCGCTTGCAGCGCGTCCGCAGATCGTCCTGGGCAACAAGTGTGATATTGCCACCCCTGAACAGATGGAAGAGTTCCGTAGCTTTATTGAGGAGCAGGGACTGATTTTTCTGCCGGTGAGCGCTGCGACACGGCAGGGTCTGGATAAGCTGCCCGGGCTGGTTTATGCCGAGCTGCAGCAGCTGCCCGAAGTAACTGTTTTTGAACCGGATTATCTGCCGCAACAACCCGTTGACCCCAATGCAGCACGGTTTACCGTTACAAAACTGGAGGAGCATATCTACAACGTGGATGCGCCATGGCTGGAGCGTATTCTGGAGGGCAGCGATGTGGATGACTACGAAAGTCTGCAGTACTTTCAGCGTGCGCTGGGGGATAGCGGTATATTGGACGAGCTGGTACGCCAGGGCGTACAGGAGGACGATACCATCTGCATTGGCGAGTTCCAGTTTGATTATGTATTCTGATCAGGGAAAGGTGCCCGGTTATGCTGTTTGAAACAGATACCCAGATTGATATTCGGGAGCGTTCTCCTTTGGCACTTGCCTTTTTAGGGGACGGCGTATTTGAGCTGCTGGTACGGCAGAGGGTGATAGAAAACAGTCTCCAGCCCATTCAAAAGCTGCACGCTACCGCGGTGGGATATGTCAGTGCGCGACATCAGGCAGTAGGTCTACAGGCCATTTTGCCGATGTTGAGCGAGCAAGAGGCTGCGGTAGTCCGCCGCGGCAGAAATGCGCAGAAGGCAAGTGTGTCCAAAAACGCCACACGGGAAGAGTATGCGGCTTCTACGGCGCTGGAGGCCCTGTTTGGCTGGTTGTTTTTGCAAAATCAACAGGAGCGGATCCGCCAGCTGTTTGATACGGTATGGAGTTCCCTGCAGCAGGCCTACCAGGCACAGCAAAGCGGTGGAGAACGCTCCTGCACGGCGTCAAAATGATATGTAATATGGGCAGCGCAGTGGAAAACCCCGTACGGCGCTGCCCATTGGTTTATCAGTCTGCCTTTTTACCGCTTTTTTTAGTGTTGCTCCTGCTGTCGGATTTACCGTCGTTGCAATGGCAATCTTTAGAATTGCTGGCGCGGTTGCTACCGGTGTTGTTACAGTTTTTAGCGGATTTTGCGGACTTTGTGTCAGTAGAACGATTTTCAGCCATGATAAAACCTCCTGTTCAATTGATTGCGGCAGACGGTATATGCTGCCGTTAGCCATAGTATGTACATCCTGACCGGGGCTTATACCCGGCAAAACGGGAAAAAACTGTCAAAAGAGGTTTCAAAATGAAAAATGTATCTTCTTATTTTGAAGAGCGTACCGCCCGCTTACTGGGGCAGCAGGCAAACCAATTGTTCAGCGGACCGGAGCAACCGGTACGCGGTGTGACGGTGAATACCCGTCTGATCACACCAGAGGAGTTTGAGAGGAATCCGCCTTTTCCGATACGGCAAAGCGGGTTTGCAGGTGCAAATTTTCGCTTGACGGATCAGGATACGCGTCTGGGTCTACATCCCTGGCATCATGCTGGAGTCTACTACGGGCAGGAGCCCAGTGCCAGCACCGCCGCGGTGGCATTGCAGGTGCAGCCCGGTGACCGGGTGCTGGATCTGTGCGCGGCCCCCGGCGGAAAAACAGCTCAGCTGGCTGCTGGTTTGCAGGGAAAGGGGCTGCTGGTCAGCAATGAATACGACCCTGCACGCAGCAGGGTATTGCTATCTAACTGTGAACGGATGGGCGCTGAAAATATAGTGATATTCAATGAGGATTCCGCCCGGATCGCGCAGGTGTTTACTGGCTTTTTCAATAAGGTATTGGTGGATGCGCCTTGTTCCGGAGAGGGCATGTTCCGCAAGGAGCCCCAGGCGGTTACACAACACTGTGAAGGCTTGGTAAAGCAATGTGCTGTAATGCAGGCAGAGATATTGGACAACGCCGCATGCTGCCTGGTACCCGGCGGAGAGATGGTGTATTCCACCTGTACTTTTTCCCCGGATGAGGATGAGGGGCAGATTGGCGCGTTTCTTGCCCGTCACCCGGATTTTTCGCTGGTATCTACCGGCCTGGAATACGGTTGTGCCGGGCACGAAAACCACTGTGTTAACGGCAAAATCGATGTTTCGCTGGTTCGCAGGTTTTACCCCTGCCACGGGGGCGAGGGACACTTTGTCGCGAAGCTGCACCGGGAGGGGGAGGCGCTGCTCCCACAGTATCCTACTGCCAAACCGGTAAAGCTGCCTAATCAGCCGGTCGAATTTTTGCGGCAGTATTTCCCGAGTATTCCGGCAGAGCGGGTACAGTGTTTTCAAAGCGGCTTCTATCTGCCGCCGGAGCAGGCTCTTCCGAGGACAGACCGGCTGCATATAGTGCGCTGCGGCATATGGCTGGGTGATATGGAAAAAGATCGGTTTGTTCCCGCACATGCGCTTGCCCATGCATTTGGCAGCAGCTGTACCAATACAGAGCAGCTGACCGCCTCGGATGGACGCACTGCCGCCTATCTGCGCGGGGAGGAGATAGATGCCGTCACAGCCCGGGGCGGGTGGTGCGTGGTCTGCGTAGACGGCTTTCCACTTGGCTGGGGGAAGGTCAGCGGCACGAGAGTGAAAAACCACTATCCGAAAGGGCTACGCAACCAGAAATAACCCGAAATAGAGGTGGTTGACTATGCAATACCGACATATCAAAGAGGGCCGTTTTCTGACCCGGCCAAACCGGTTTATCGCGATGGTTGCGGTGGAGGGTCAGGTGGTGCGTACACATGTAAAAAATACCGGAAGATGCGCTGAGCTGTTGATTCCGGGGGTGCGGGTATGGCTGGAATATTCCGAAAACCCTGCCAGAGCAACCCCCTGTGATCTGGTGGTGGTGGAAAAGAGACTGCAGACTTGCCAGCCGGGTAGTGTGCCGGCACCGTCGCTTCCGGAGCTTTTTCTGCGGGACGAGAACGGAGTGACCTACCATGTGCCGTCACAGCCGGAGGGCTTTGCGCGGCTGATTAATATGGATTGCACGGTACCCAATACAGTGGCAGGGGAATGGCTTGCCGCAGAGGGGCTGGGGCCGCTTCGACAGCTGGCGGCAGAACAGACCGTGGGAAATTCCCGGTTTGATTTTACGGCGGTTGCAGCGGACGGGACTCAAATGGCCATTGAGGTCAAGGGTTGTACACTGGAACAGAACGGTCTGGCTCAATTTCCGGATGCGCCTACATTACGGGGCGTAAAGCATCTGCAGGGTCTGACTGAACTGGTCGGCCGGGGCTGGAGCTGCTGCGTTTGTATGGTGGTGCAGATGGAGGGAATTCACACCTTTAGACCGAACTGGCAGACCCATCGCCAGTTCGGTGTCGTGCTGCAGCAGGCGGTACAAGCTGGCGTACAGCTGAAAGTGTTGGGCTGTAAGGTCACACCGGACAGTCTGCAGATCATTCAAGAGATTCCGGCGGATTTGACAGAGTCATAAATGAGACCAGACAGTCGATACAAAAAATAAGAATAAAATGGGCTGAAAACGGAAAATACTCCATCCGTTTTGATACGGATGGAGTATTTTCCGTCATAGGGTAAGAAAAAGAAAGGAGAAAGGTTTCTAAGGGTTAACTGTCCCAATCGAAAAAATCTATCTGCACTCTATCGGGCAAACCGACAGAAGAAAACAGTGGTCCGGACAGGCGGAGGCACGCCGGCAGGAATACACCTGCGATTCGGCAGCATCGTTACACTTGCCCGGTAGTTGGCACAGCCCTTTTTGTTTTTCTGTCGCCTGTCGGAGACAGGGCGGCTGTATGGCATGAAAAGGACTGTTTTCATTGGGATAATTGCCTCATCTGTAGGATGCGGCTCCCTTTGACAGTTCTTATTATAGCGGATGATTATAAAAAGAATATGGGTAGAGGGTGAAAGATGCGTTAATTTCATTTGAAAGGAATATGAACGGAGCAGCTTTTTTGGGGTATTTTTTCTTTTGTTGTCGGAATCGGCAGAAGTCTGTCAAAAAAACATCAATTCAGGATATCAAAAGCCATCGGTAAAACACAAGTTGACATTCTTTTTCTTTTTAGAAAGGTATACTGACCGTAAGGGCGGCAGGCAACCTGTCTGCGGCCGGAAAATCCGAGAAAAAGGAAAGTGAATACAATGGGACGAACAATGACCGCTGCAAAGCGGGGAATACAGAAACTTAAAAGAAGAATAGCTTCCGTATGGCCCCAAAAGAAACAGATAAAGAAGAATCTCCGGAAATTTTGGCGTAACCGCGGGGAAAAGCTGTTGCTAATTGTTATCTGGCTGGTATGTGGAATCGCGGCAGGCGCGACGGTACTGCCCGGCAAACTGGCTCCGTTCGGGATCGCACTGTGTATCGGTGTCACACAGACCGCACTGATCCCTATAGGCATTGGCGTTGCAACGGGTAGTTTGATTGCGTTTTCCGGTTTGTGGGCGGTGCGTCAGACCCTGGCAGTCGGCTTAATATGTGTGATTCGTATTCTACTGGGAAAACAGTGCACAACCTGGGCGGGTATTGTCGGTGTGGTATTTTCCGGAATTCTATCGCAGCTGATGGCGGCCATGGGCGAGACCCAGGCGGGCCCGCTTTTTTGGGTGGCTCAGGGGTGCCTTGCTCTGGGCCTGGGGTGGTTTTTGCAGCAGGCAAATGCCTGCTGTCAGCTGGGGGAACTGTTTGGCTTGCAGCCGGAGCAGTCGGAATGCACCCCGCCGGAGTCACTGTGGGGAAAGGGGGTGTCCGGCCTGCCGGATCCGCTGATTGTGCTTTGCCTGCTTTCAGTATGGTTTACTGTGTGCTGCGTTGCAACTTCTGTTCCGGCGTTGGTATTCGGCAGGCTGCGCAGCGGGTCAGAACATGCGGCAACCTCGGCTTACGGAGTTTCGGTTTTTGTAGGTATACAGGGGTTTGCTTCGTTGGTTCTTGGCACTTTTCACCGAGAGGAGCTATTGGGCATTTTATGGGCGGCGGGCATCCTGTCGGCGGTGACTGTAGGTAAAGGGTTATCGGTTCTGCCGGTGGTATTGTTGGCCTCATGGATTGCGACCCATCTGCCCTTGCAGCGGTTGGGTCAGGGAATAGTTTATTTTGCGGTGGGACTGTTGTCTTTTTTTGCGGTGGAGACTCCGGCGGAATTCGGACGAATCACATTGGCAAATGTCCTGGTGTTGAGCGTTTTTTGGAGTATAAGAACCCGGCAACTAATTCGGTGGGAGGATATTTTACTGCGACCCATGTGGATGACACAAACCAGGTTACAGCAGGACTCCCTTGACGGGCTGCAGCTATTGGCAGGCAGTCTGCAGGCGGTAGCAGCAGGCCTACAATATGCGGACAGAGGGACACAGGTAAGACAGAAAAGCCTGCCTGATCCGGTGGAGGAGGCCTGTGAACAGATTTGCGGTGGCTGTGTACAAAAGGCTGCCTGCTGGGGAAAACAGTATGATGAGACAATAGACGCTATGCAGTTCTGCCTGGATAGATGGCGAGAAAACTATCGGTTCGAATTTCCGGAATGGTTTTGCTGCACCAAAAAGGAAGCCCTGCGAACGGCGTTGCTGCGTGCAGAAAATATGAGGGTGCTGCGCAGGGCAGGGCAGATGGAAAACGGTCTGTTGTGCAACGCCGTCAGCAAACAGTATGCCGCCCTGGCGGAGGGCCTTGCGCAGTTCGGCAGAGAATGGCAGCCGGCAAAGCCGAATCCTGCACTGGAAAGCCGGGTCTGGGCAATGTGTGTTGGGTTAAAGCTTCCGGTCAGATCTGTGGAAGGATGGAGGCAGTCGGACGGCAGCCCGGAAATCACATTGCAGCTGAAAAAGGTCCGGATGGGCAAAGACCTGCCCGAGGCGTTGTGTCGCCAGCTTAGTCTGGTGTGCGGCTGTGAAATCGCCTGTCAGGTCAGACAACATAACGGACTTCCCTTATTGCGATTTGTGTCGGAACCGCCCTATTACTGCAGGGTGGGCTGGGCACAAAAAGCTTTGCAGGAGGTGTGCGGTGACGTGGTAGAGCAATTGACCGGGGAAAAACAGGATACGCTGCTGTTGTGTGACGGTATGGGAACCGGCAGCAGAGCGGCAACCGATGCAAGGACGACGGCGCTGTTTATCATCCGGCTTCTGCGGGCAGGTTTTTCGGCAGATGTGGCGGCGCGTATGGCGGAGGGAGTGTTTCTTGCAGGAAATCCCGGTGAACGGGGCAGCACCCTGGATGCGGTGACCCTGCACAGGACTACCGGGCAGGCTGCTTTATACAAGGCAGGGGGATGCCCCAGCTTTTTGGTGCGTAGGGGCAGGGTACAGCAGCTGGGCTGTGGGGGAACCGGTCTGCCGCTGGGGGGCGGTACGCCTTTGCATGCTGGTGAGCTGACGGTACAGCTGCAGCCGGGAGACTGGCTATTTATGGTTACCGACGGCGTGATCAATTCCGGCACCCGGCGTCTGAACGCGGTGTTGACCAGACTTTCCGCCATGCTTCCGTCGGATGCCGACCCGCGGAAGACGGCTGAGGGATTGCTGCCCCTGGTGACACAGGATACCCCGGAGGATGACTGCACCCTTGTTGCAATAAAGATATGCTGCCGCCGTTCAGAGCAAAAGGCGGCTGCAGAATGAATCAGAACCGACAATAATCGGATAGGATTTTTCAATCTTCAAAGCTCTTTTTATGAACCGGTACAGGCAAAAAAGGAGCTTTGTTTTTTTGTATATGAAATTTGGGGAAAAAGCAAAATAGTGCTTGCAAAAGACGGAGATTTTCGGTAATATATTAGTGTATAAAATGCCGTGGTATGCCGTATGGAAATACCCAGGCATAAAAGCAGAGAAAAGGCGGTTTGCCTTTTTGAAAGGAGACTGAAACAATGAATTACTATTTGGCAGTAGACATCGGTGCTTCCAGCGGCCGCCACATCTTAAGCCATGTGGAAGACGGCAAGATGATCCTGGAAGAGGTCTACCGTTTTGAAAACGGTATTGCTGAGAAGAACGGCCATTCCTGCTGGGATCTGGAGCATCTGTACCAGAGCATTCTGGACGGTCTGAAGGCCTGTAAGGATCTGGGCAAAGCGCCTGTCAGCATGGGCATTGATACCTGGGGTGTGGACTTTGTGCTACTGGATGAGGCGGGCAAGGTCATCGGCGATACCGTCGCATACCGTGACGCCCGTACCAACGGCATGGATAAGGAAGTGGAGAAGACTCTGTCTTTTGAGGCTCTGTACGCCCGTGCAGGTATCCAGAAGGCTGCTTTCAACACCATTTACCAGTTTGCTGCACTGAAAAAAGAGCATCCCGAGTATTTGGAGAAGGCAAAACGTTTCTTAATGATTCCCGAGTATTTCAACTACCGTCTGACTGGTAACGCCATGAACGAGTACACCAACGCTTCCACCTCTTCTTTGCTGGATGCCCGCGCAAAGACCTGGGATAAGGAGCTGCTCAGGACGCTGGGGATTCCCACCGAGATTTTCGGCGAGTGCAAGATGCCCGGTACCGAGGTGGGCGATCTGACCAAGGAAGTGCAGGAGTATGTAGGTTTCAACTGCAAGGTGTTGCTGCCCGCAACCCATGATACCGGTTCTGCCTATCTGGCTGTTCCCGCTCGCGACGATAAGGCTGTCTATATCTCCAGCGGTACCTGGTCTTTGCTGGGTGTGGAGAATATGGAGCCCATTACCACCCCTGAGAGCTGCGCTGCCAACTTTACCAACGAGGGCGGCTACAACTACCGCTTCCGTTTCCTGCGTAACATTATGGGCCTGTGGATGATCCAGTCCATTCGCCGCAATCTGGATAAGAAGTATTCCTTTGCCGAGCTGGAGCAGTTTGCAAAAGAGGCAAGTGACTTCACCAGTATTGTGGATGTGAATGATGACTGCTTCCTGAACCCGATCAACATGATTGACGCGGTGAAGGAGTACTGCCGTAAGTCCGGTCAGGCTGTGCCTGAGACTGTTGGTCAGGTCATGCAGTGTGTTTACATTTCTCTGGCCGACTGCTACGCCAAGTCCATCCAGGGCTTGGAGAAGATCACCGGCAAAAAGTACACCAGCATCAACATCGTTGGCGGCGGCAGCAAGGATGGCTATCTGAACATGCTGACTGCCAAGGCATCCGGTCTGACCGTATTTGCAGGCCCCACCGAGGGTACCGCACTGGGCAATCTGATGGTTCAGATGATGGCCTTCGGCGAGTACACCGACCTGGCTGCTGCCCGTGAGGCAATCAAGGTCAGCTTTGAAATCAAAGAAATCCGTGCGTAATCGCCGGTTTTCTGTATAAAACCTTTTAAAATATACAAAAAGGAGAATTTCTACTATGGATCGTTTTGAATCTGCAAAAGCCCGCTACGCTAAGCTGGGCGTAGACGTTGACGCTGCTCTGGCTGCCGTGGCTAACAAGCCCATAGGCATCCATTGCTGGCAGGGTGATGATATCGTTGGCTTTGAGACCCAGGTTGCCGGTGCAGGCAACGGCTTGATGGTCACCGGTAACTATCCCGGCCGCGCACGTAACTTTGAAGAGCTGAAGGCCGACTTCAAAAAGGCTGCCAGCTTGATCCCCGGCAAAAAGCGCATTGCGCTGCATGCCTGCTACGCTGTCTTCAATGAGGAGAACGGCGGCTGGGTCGACCGTGACAAGCTGGAGTACAAGCACTTCGAGCCGTGGGTTAAGTTTGCAAAAGAGAACGGCTTTGGCATTGATTTCAACCCCACCATCTTCAGCCATGCTATGATGAAGGACGGCCTGAGCCTGTCCAGCCCCGATGACAAGGTTCGTGAGTTCTGGGTCAACCATGCAATCGCCTGCCGTAAGATCGCTCATGAGATCGGTCTGGCACTGAACGACACCGTTGTTGACAATGTGTGGATTCCCGACGGCTTTAAGGATATTCCTGCCGACCGTATGGGCCCCCGTATGCGTCTGAAGGACAGTCTGGATAAGATCTTTGCTGTTCACTACGACAACGTGATCGATACCGTCGAGAGCAAGGTCTTTGCTGTCGGCGTTGAGAGCTACACCGTCGGTTCCAACGAGTTCTACATGAGCTACGCTGCTTCTCATCCCGGTGTTTACAACCTGCTGGACAACGGTCACTATCATCCCACCGAGGTTGTCTCTGATAAGATCCCCGCTCTGCTGTGCTTCTTTGACAAGATCCCCCTGCATGTCACCCGTGGCGTCCGTTGGGACTCTGACCATGTCGTTCTGTTTGAGGACGAGCTGAAGGAGACCATGAAGGAGATCGTCCGCAATGACGCAATGGACAAGGTTCTGATCGGTCTGGACTTCTTTGATGCCTCCATCAACCGTATCGCTGCCTGGACCATCGGCGCTCGCAGCACCGAGAAGGCTCTGCTATTCGCTCTGCTGCAGCCCAATGCCCGTCTGAAGGCTCTGCAGGATGAGGCCAACTTCACCGAGAAGATGATGGTCATGGAAGAAGCCAAAACCATGCCTTTCTATGATGTCTGGGAGAAGTACTGCGAGATGCAGGGCGTCCCCGCTGACGATGAAGAGTGGTTTGCTGAGATCAAGAAGTACGAGAAGGAAGTACTGATGGCTCGCTGATTCGCCGAAACACCTTTGTGGATTGCTTGAAATAACTGCCGAAAGCAGGGGTGCCGCACCTATTTTGGTGCGGCACCCTTTTTTACGTTGCTGCATAGGATGATGCAGGGAAAAAGCTCTGCCGATAGCCAGAGACAGAAGACAAGTGGGGTGTTTTCCCGTATATAACAAGAGGAGTGATGCATATGCCGACGGGTTGGATACGGGTACAGGCAGTCAGCGGAGGAATACTGTCGGTGCCAGGGGTGGATGTCGAGCTTCGCGATGGGCAAAACCAGCTGATTGCAGCTTTCGCAACGGATGAGAATGGAGACTCCGCCCCGGTTCGGGTGGAAACGCCACCCAGGGAACTATCCTTGCAGGAGCAAAATCAGCAGCTCCCCTACAGCGAGTACAATGTATACGCTCGGGCAGAGGGGTATCTGCCGGTAGAGATACTGGGTGTGCAGGCCTTTGAAGGGCAGACTGGTTTGACCGTATTACAGATGGAGCCTACCGATTTGTTGGGAACGCCTCAGGCTCAGCCTCAGCAGGTAAATATCCCGGAGCATCATCTGATTGACCCCATCGGTCAGCCGGCCTCGGTGGCGCCCACGGAGGAGTGTCCCGGCAGAATACTGAACCAGGTGGTGATACCGGAGTATATCACCGTCCATCTGGGTGCGCCGACCGAGTACGCGCAGAATGTGACAGTCACCTTTAAAAATTATATTAAGAATGTGGCAAGCAGTGAAATCTACCCTACCTGGCCCGAACAGGCGCTGCGGGCAAATATTATCTGTCAGATCAGCCTTGCACTGAACCGTATCTACACGGAGTGGTATCTGAGCAAGGGGTATAGCTACCAGATTACGAACTCCACCTCGTATGACCAGTATTTTGTCTATGGCAGAAATATTTTTGAAAATATATCCAATCTGGTGGACGAGTTGTTTTCAACTTACGCCCGAAAATCCGGTTCGGTCAACCCATTTTATACGGAATACTGTGACGGAAACACGGTGTGGTGTGCCGGTTTGAAGCAGTGGGGTACGGTCAGTCTGGCAAATCAGGGGTATTCTGCCCTCCAAATATTGCGATATTATTACGGCAATGAGATCGAGCTGGTACGCAGCACGAATATTGCGGCAATTCCCCAAAGCTACCCGGGCAGTTCACTCTCCATTGGCAGTACCGGTCAGGCGGTGCGTACCATACAGCGGCAGCTGAACCGGATCGCACAAAACTACCCCTCCTTCGGCACATTGACGGTGGACGGGGTGTATGGCAGTGAAACCGCCAATGTCGTGCGCAATTTTCAGGGTCAGTTCAGCGTCAACCGAGACGGGATTGTAGGGTATAACACCTGGTATGCCATCAATTATGTCTATGTAGCGGTCAAGCGTTTGGCAGAGCTTTCCGGGGAGGGTGAAGCCCCAAATCAGGACCCGGTAAGCAATTCCACCGGCAGCTGGCCGGGGAATATTCTTTCCATCGGCAGTACTGGCAACGCTGTCAGCCGGGTACAGTATTGGTTGGATACCGTGCGAGGCTATATCAGCGGACTGCCGCTGCTGGCGGTGGATGGCATCTACGGCAGCAATACGGCTGCAGCAGTCCGCGTTTTTCAAACCTGGGCGGGTCTGACTGCGGACGGCGTGGTGGGACAAGCTACCTGGAACGCCCTGTACCGGGAATTTTCCTCCGTCATTTTGGAAGAGGACACCGAGCTTGGCTATGTCACCCAATATCCTGGAACGGTACTGCGGGTGGGAAGCAGCGGACAGGCCGTACGCAGCGTGCAGTTTTGGCTGCGGATCATCAGTGGTCGATATGATATCCCCACGGTGGCGGTGGACGGCAAGTACGGCACAGCTACTGCCACGGCGGTGCAGGTGTTTCAATCTCTGTTCGGTCTTTCGGCAGACGGCGCGGTAGGTAGTATCACCTGGAACAAGCTGCGCCAGATTTTTGTGACGGTGGCTCTGTCGCTGGTACAGGGGGCAAGCTATCCGGGTACCTATCCCGGTTATGCGCTGCGCCGGGGCAGTACGGGCACTGCCGTGCGGGAGATGCAGTATTATCTGTATGTGCTCTCGCTATACTATCCGTCTATCCCGCCCGTCAGCTACGACGGCATTTTTGGCGCGGCGACCCAGCAGGCAGTGATCGCTTTTCAGACGCTGATTGGCCTGATAGCCGACGGGGTGGTAGGTTCAGCCACCTGGAGCGCCTTGTATGCAGCATATGTGCGCATTATCACCGTAGAGGGCGCCTCCCGCAGCGGAGACAGCCCTGCTTTGACAGGAGAGCTGGAAGAGCAGAAGGAGGGCGAGGATGTGCTGCGGCTGCAGGAGTCGCTGCAGTTTATCAGTCAGTTTTATCAGACGGTGCAAAATCCCATCTCTCCCGAAGAGGTGTGGGTACAGCCGGTGATTCCGGAGCCGAACGATGCTTATGACATTCCGGGGGAATACGGGGAATATACGGCCAATGCGGTGGCAAGCTTTCAGGCAACCTTTGGTCTGCCGGTGACCGGTCGGTTGGACGAGCAGACCCGAAAAGCGGTTATGGCCATTTTTGACGCTGCAAATGCGGAGGATATTTATGGAGAGCAGGACACGGTGATTGCCGGGGAGTATCCCGGAGTGGTGCTGGGCAAAGGCGCACACGGACCGCTGGTAAGCAATTTGCAGCAGCAGACAAACCGGACGGCGGCAGAGCTTTGCGGAGTCTCGTATGCTGCGCAGGACGGAGTATTCCGGCTGCAGACGGAACACACGGTAAAGCAGGTACAGGATAGCAGTGGTCTGCCAGTCAGCGGCGCGGTCACCCGGGATACCTGGGCGGTTCTGCAGCACTGTGCGAACCATGCGGAAACACAAAACTGCTCTGCCTGTTGCGTCCCGGCAGAAAAAGAGCGCAAGTAGACCGGGAAAGATTTTCCCTTAGGTATGACCGGTTAGTCCAAAGCTGACCTGCAGAGCAGTGTCCACCTGTTGCTGCAGCTCAGGGGCGATGCAGCCGGTACATTCCCGCAGCCGACGTTTATCCAGGGTGCGTACCTGCTCCAGCAGAATCACGCTATCTCTGGTCAGACCGCACTGTCCGCCCTTGACGGGTATGTGGGTAGGCAGATTAGTCTTATCCTGCTTAGAGGTGATTGCAGCGGCAATGACGGTGGGGCTGTACCGGTTTCCTACATCGTTTTGCACGATAAGTACCGGTCGAATCCCGCCCTGCTCGCTGCCTACCACCGGACTGAGGTCGGCATAAAAAACTTCTCCCCGTTTGACATCCATACTTTTTCCGTGACGGTCAGTCTGGTTTGGGCTGGCCGTTTCCTTTCCGGCAATGCTGCCTGTTTCGTTTAAAAAAAGTATGTGCGGCAGTTGGCGGTAATATGCAGTTTTTTTCAAATACAGATAAAGTTACAAAAAAAGACCGCCTTTGAGCTTTTTCAAAGGCGGAAGCTTTTTGAAAGAGAGCACAAGAGCAAGCTCCGCCCGATCAGGGCTGCTCCGCCACCGCAAAGGCAGTGGCAAACCCGCCTTCATGGGTCAAGCTTAGGTGGACCTGAAGCCCCTTTGCCAGTACACCGGCCTGACCGGTCAGGGCGAAAAAGGGCGCACCCTCCGGCGTGTGGAGCACCTGCACATCTGTCATGGCAAACCCGGTGATGCCGCAGCCAAACGCCTTGCCAAAGGCCTCTTTCGCGGCCCACATCGCGGCGGCGGATTGGTATTTCCCTGCGCCGGAGAGGTTGTCCAGATACACCTTTTCCTGGCTGCCGAATACCTTATCGATAAAATGCTGCCGCTGCATGCTTTTTTCTACCCGCGCAATTTCCGCAGTATCCACGCCGATGCCGATAATCATGTAAATATTCCCTCCACCCGGTTTTGAAAGTAGTATACCACATATCCGGCAAAATACCAAGCCATTGCAAAGCACGGGTCGGTATGAACAGAAGAAATGTCGTTTGTCACGATATCACGATGTTTACCCCAATCTGTTTTACATTTCACTTGCATTTTGTCTGCGGTTATGGTATTATTTTAACGGAAACACAACGAAAAAGAGAGTACGCATCCGTTACGCCCATGACAGAGAGAAATGCCGTCGGCTGAAAGCATTTCGGGATACGGCGGTGCCGAAGTTCACTTTGGAGTGGCTCTGCGGAAAAAAGGCTGTCTCAGGCGGATGGCTTGTCGGTAGGCAGGGACGGCAGCACGCCGTTATCGGGCATCAGAGTGTTTGCTTTGAGCAGAAATTTGGGTGGTACCGCGGAGCTTTCCGGCTTCGTCCCAAGGGTGGGACGGGGTCGTTTTTTGTTGTAAAAATGTCCCCACAACCGAAATACAGTTATAGAAAGGAATGACCGTGATCATGGAAGAAAAATTGAAACAACTGGAGCAGCAAATGCTGGATGCCCTGGAAAAGGTTGTCGACGAAGACCAGCTTTCCGCCTTTTGGCAGCAGTTTTTGGGTAAAAACGGCAGTATTGCCGGACTGATGAAGGGGTTGGGCGCGCTGGATAAGGAGCAGCGCCCCGCCATGGGTAAGCTGATCAACCTGTTTAAAGCCGAGGCGGAGGAAAAATATACCGTCCTGCGGGATAAGCTGGAGGCCGCCCGGCTGGAAAAGGCAAACCGTGCCGAGCAGGTGGATATCACCCTTCCGGCACAGCATATCCAAACCGGCAGTCTGCATCCCCTGACGCTGGTTAAAAACCAGATCGTGGATGTGTTTGCAGGTATGGGCTTTATCGTCTACGAGGGCCCGGAGATTGAGGATGACGACCACAACTTTACCCGTCTGAATGTGGCAAAAAATCATCCCGCCCGGGATATGCAGGATACCTTCTATCTGGCAGAGGATATTGTGCTACGTACCCATACCAGCGGCTCGCAGATCCGTTGCATGGACAGTATGCCACTGCCCATCAAGATGTTGGCTCCCGGTCGGGTCTTCCGCTCCGATTCCGACGCCACCCACAGCCCCATGTTCCATCAGATGGAGGGTCTGGTCGTTGATAAGGGCATCACTTTATGCGATCTGCAGGGTATGCTGGATAAGTTTGTTCAGGCCCTGTTCGGCGACGGTGTGAAAACCCGTCTGCGTCCCAGCTATTTCCCCTTTACCGAGCCCAGCGTTGAGGTGGATGTCAGCTGCTTTGAATGCGGCGGCAAGGGCTGCAGTCTGTGTAAGGGCACCGGTTGGATTGAGATCCTGGGCGGCGGCATTGTGCATCACAATGTACTGAAAAACTGTGGCATTGATCCCGAGGTGTATTCCGGCCTTGCGTTTGGTATCGGTCTGGAGCGCATTGCCATGCTGAAGTATGGCATTAACAACATCGGCCATATGTATGAGAACGACCTGCGCTTCTTAGAGCAGTTCAAGGGCTGATTTTTGCAGAGAACTGAAGGGAGTATAAAGCAATGAAAATTCCGTTTAGCTGGTTAAAGGAATATGTAGATATTGATGTGACCGCCCAAGAGCTGGAAGAAAAACTGTTTGGTTGCGGTTTTGAAGTGGAAGAGCTGATCGACATTGGCAAGAATATCTCCGGGGTTGTGGTCGGTCAGGTTGTGGAATGCGAGCCCATCCCCGAGACCCATCTGCATGTGTGCAAGGTGGATGTGGGCAGCGGCGAGCTGCTGCAGATCTGCTGCGGTGCCGACAATGTTCAGACCGGCGGTAAATACCCGGTTGCACTGGATGGCGCTACCGTCATAGAAACTGCCAAGGACCACAAGACCGTGGTGGGTGTGGCAAAAATTAAAAAAGGCAAGATGCGCGGCTATGACAGCTGCGGTATGCTTTGCAGCGGAACCGAGTTAGGGGTCAATGGGGATATTTATCCCGGCGGTGATTATTTCGGTCTGCTGGAGCTACCCGCCGATACGGTTATCGGTACGGATATCAAGGAGGTCATCGGTCTGAACGACTACATCTTTGATATTTCCATCACCGCCAACCGCCCGGATTGCCAGAGTGTGTTGGGTATGGCCCGTGAGGTGGCCGCTGTGCTGGACAAGCCCCTCAAAATGCCTGCGCTGGATTACACCTGCAGCAATTACAGGGATGAACGGCTGGATATCGCGGTGACCGCACCCGATTTGTGCCCCCGGTACCTGGGTCACTATGTGCGCAACATTCATCCCACTGCCTCCCCGGTATGGATGCGCCGCCGTCTGGCACTTTGCGGCCTGCGCAGCATCAGCAATGTGGTGGATATCACCAACTATGTCATGCTGGAGATCGGCCAGCCTATGCACGCCTTTGATATGGACCAGCTGGAAAGCTGCCGCATTTTGGTACGCCGTGCTAATGACGGCGAAAAAATCGTCACTTTGGATGAAAAAGAGTTTACCCTGACCCCCAACAACCTGGTAATCTGCGATGGGGAAAAGCCGGTTGCATTGGCCGGTGTCATGGGCGGTCTGAACAGCGAAATTACCGACAACACCACCCAGCTGCTGTTTGAAAGCGCTAAGTTTGCCCGGGATAACATCCGCAAAACCGCCCGTGGACTAGGTCAGAATACCGATGCTTCCGCCCATTACGAAAAGGGTATTGCCGAGTACACCACCGAGCTGGGCATGGCACGTGCCCTGCACCTGATCCAGAAGCTGGGAGCCGGTGAGATCACCTCCAGCAGCTTTGATATCAGTGCCGGCGCCCCTCGGACCGGCAAGCAGTTTACTGCACGGTTCAGCCGGATCAATGCTATTTTAGGCATAGAGGTGCCCAGGGATGTTGTGCTGGACATTCTGCGCCGTCTGTGCTTTGAGGTTACCGTACAGCCTGATGAGGATACCATGGCGGTCACAGCGCCCCGTTACCGGGAGGATATCGAGATCGGCGAGCCAGATCTTGCCGAAGAGGTGATCCGGGAATACGGCTATGAGCATATTGTCCCGACCTTCCTGAAAAATGCTCAGGTCACCACCGGCGGCTTGAGCGCCGATCAAAAGGCCCGTGCCAAGGTCAAACGGATCATGTGCGGCCAGGGTTATAACGAGGCCTCCACCTTTGCCTTCTACGCGGATGCCGACTTGGATGCTCTGCATTTTGCCGAGGACGCCCCCGAGCGGAAGGTCATCCGTTTACTCAACCCCATTTCCTCCAATTTGACCGTTATGCGCAGTACGCTGGTGCCCTCCTTGTTAAACGCCGTGGTGGAGAACATTAAGCGAGGCAACGAGGCCGGTCGGTTCTTTGAACTGTCCAATATCTATATTCCAAAGCAGCTGCCGATTACCGAGCTGCCCACCGAGGAGCTGCACCTGGGGTTGGCCGCCTTTGGCAAGCAGGAGAACTTCTTTGTGATGAAGGGCGCAGTAGAGGCGCTGGGTGAGGCCTTCGGTCTGGCCTTTGGGGTAGAGCGCGCCACCGATGTACCTTATCTGCACCCCGGTATTGCCGCTTATATCACCTGCGAAGGCAAGCGGATCGGCGTATTCGGCAAGCTGGCCAATGATGTTGCTGCCGAGCTGAAGCTGCCGAAAGACAGCCGCGCCGGCCAGACCGTCTTCTTGGGCGAAATCAGCTATGTGGCTTTGATGCAGCATGTCAAGGGCGAAATGAAGTACCGGCCCATCCCACAAAACGCCAATGCACAGCGCGACCTCTCTTTGGTGGTGGATGAAGCCATGACCTGCGGGGATATAGTGGATGTGATGAAGCACGCCTGCAAGGCTTTGGATAAGGTGGAGCTGTTTGATATCTACCGCAGTGAGCAGTTGGGCGAGGGCAAAAAGAGCATGGCGTTCTCTCTGTCCTTCCGCACGGAGGATAAGCCGCTGGAGGCTGCCGATCTGGATAAGTATGTCAAGAAGATCCTGAACAACCTGAAGTTTAACCTGGGCATTGAAATGCGTTGAAAAAGATAGACGGATAACAAAAGACCGGGGTGCCGCAAAAGCGGTACTCCGGTCTTTGTTATCCGATTAATGCATTAAAGAAGAGCGACGCTCAGCTGACTGCTCAGAGATTGCAGATACCGGCAGCTGAACACATCCTGCATACCGAACTCCTTTAGCAGCAGGATAAAATCGGCATCCTCGCCGCAGCTGACCAGCTGCAGATAGGTTTGCAGCGCTGCGTCCGGATCGGTTTGGGCCGTCTGCCAAAGCTGCAATACCGCAAGGGAGGACATGGCGTAGCTGATATAGTAAAAGGGAACTTCAAAATTGTGGTTGACCCTTGCCCACCAATAGTAAGAATAGTCCTCGGCAAAGATCTCCCCGAAATAATCTGTCATGACGTTGTGAAACAGCTCGCTGACCTGGCCGGGCTGCAGCTCTTCTTGTGTGTAGATCAGTTGCTGAAATTCATCCAGAACGCAACCGTATACAATGGCGGAAAGCTGTTCGCTGATCACCAGCTGCTGCAGAATATCGCTGTTCTTTTTCCCGTAAAGCTCCGGATAAAAGCGGGTAAACAGTACCTCTAAGCCGTTGGAGGCAATCTCAGCGGTATCAATATCCGGCAGCTGATAAAGAAAATAATCCGGTTGCTGATAGGAGGGATTGGCTAAAAAGCCGTTGTAATGGCCCAGCTCGTGGACAAGGGAGCTTACCGTATAAAAACGGCTGTCCTGCTCCGGCTGAACAAAAAGGTACGGTAGCCCAAGCTGATTGAGCATCAAGGTAAAAGAAACATCAAATTTGGTATCCCGGTAGTCTATATCGTAAAAACCGCTTTCCACCATAGTGTCCAAAGACTGAACCAAATGACTGTCCAGCTGTGAAAAGCAGCTTTGCAGGGTGGCGAGCAGCTTTTGCGGATCACCGGCCTTTTGTCGGTAGGGCGCATCGGAACCGGAGACATCTGAATAAAGCAAAAATTGAGTGTATACCGGGGCGAGGGTCTGCTTGACCTCCTGCTCTAAGCCGACAACCTGGGCAGGGATGTAGCTGCGGTAATACTCAGCCTCATAGGCGTAGTCGATATAGCTTTTATAGCCGTAGCTTTGGGCAAGCCGATTGCGTATTTGCACCAGCTCTAAATAAATAGGCTCTACCTGTTCTGCCAACGCGCCCATACTGTCCGACTGAGCCGCGGTGGACTTTTCCTTATATTGGTTGATCAGCTCCTCCTCCCGGTCAAGCCACTGCTTTTGCTCCGCAGTCAGAGCGGTGTAATCCTCATAAAGCAGAGCGTTCTCTTTGCCTACGGTACGGATATAATCCTGCCGGTAGTCAGATTTCAGAATATCTGAAAGCCAGACAGAAAAGGCGTCGCTGCATTGAATGTAATCGGTGTGCAGTTGATTGGCACGCTGCTGCAGTGTGGCGTCACTGCAATCGGCATAGTAATCAATTTCAGAAAGATTGTACTGAGTCAGACAATCCGCCAACCTGTCGGAAAGGTCGTTGTAGCTTTCCCAAATCTCCGTCCAGTTGTCCGATTGCCGCAGCAGGGCGGAGGCCCGTTGCAGATCGGACAGGAAGCCATCGGTGTCCGGGTCAGTACGGCCCAGCTCTGTCCAATGGGCGCCGTCATAGGTGTAGTCGACTGTACTCAGGGGCAGAGACTGTAAAGAACCGAAGGAACGGTGACAGCCGGTCAACAACAGTACAAGGCAAAGTAATAGTGCCAACAGGCGAAAAGCAACCCTGTTTTTCAAAAAACGCATCAGGATAGTCCTCCGGGTTTCGCTGCTGTCATCGCATTGTATCAATGTAAGCCCACTGCCTGCAGAGCAGCCAGATCACCCTTTAAACCGGTGATAAGATCCCCGGCAGGGGAATACTCCAGACCCACAAACTTTTCGTAACCGGCGTCGGCAATGACCTTTAATAGGCGAGGATAGCATAGCTCACCGGATTCCAACTCATGTCGACCGGGGCAGCTTGCAGTGTGAAAATGACCGATCCACTCCAGATTGGGTAACACATGGGCCAGAATATCCCCCTCGGTCACCTGCTGATGGTAGATGTCGAACAGCACCTTTACATAGGGGCTGTTGACCTCTTTTACGATCTCAAATGCCTCGTCAGAGCTTGGCATATAGTAGCCCGGGTGGTTGACACGCAGGTTTAACGGCTCAATCACCAGGGTGACGCTGGCTGCCTGCAAAACGGGGACAGCGGCGGTCAAACCCTCAACGATGCTTTGATGTTGTGCCGCACGGGGAGCACCGGTATCCTGACCGACCTGGGTGATCAAGGTGGGAATACCCATCCTTTTTGCGGTGGCGGCGGATTCTTTTAGCGAGGAGAGAAATTCCTCCCGGCAGGTGGGATCGTTCAAAACAAAGCAACCGGTGCAGCAACCGGCAATACGGATATTGCGACGGGTGCAGACCTCTTTCAGAGCGGTCAGGTTCTTGCCCTGCAGCCCCCAAAATTCCATAGCGGTAAAGCCCAGATCGGCCAGCATTTCGGCGGCCTGTTCCACAGGTAGCTCCGGGCAGACGGCGTCGGTACATACAGATAATGTCATAGCAGCTTCTCCTTTGTGTGATGAATGATTCACGGTAAATCATGCCCAAAGGGTGGGCAGCATTTCCAGTAACCACTGCTCGGCGTCTCGGGCAAGAGTAGCCTGTTCGGGGGTCTGGCGTTCATCGGCAGGATAATCGGGACGGTTGACCTCCAAAAATCCGTGTAATGCGGTGGGATATTCCCGAACCGTGACAGTGACGCCGTTCTGAATCAGCCGGTCGGCAAATACCAGACCCTGAGAGCGCAGACTGTCTTTGCCGCAGACGATCATCAGCGCCGGTGCAAGGCTCATCAGTTGGCCGTCCAGGGTGCGGGCGGGGCTTGCCCAGGGGGCGTCCTCACCTCCGTCTGCAAACATCACCGGCAAAAATCCGCTTAGCTCCTTGCCGGTATCCTCACGGTCGGGAGAGAGGTCGGTGGCAGGATACACCAGCATCTGCCCCGCCAGGGCAAAACGGGCGTCCCGCAGCAGCATAGCGGCGCCAATGGCAATATGGGCACCGGCACTGTGACCGCCAACCACAATCTTGGCAGGGTCAATATGATATTCCACCGCCTTTTGTGCCAGCAGCAGCACGATATCCCGGCATTCCTCCTGAGCATAGGGCAGTGGGCGGACATCCGCCTTGGTGTAGTTCAGGTTGACCACGGTCATCTGCAGCTTTTCAGCCATCAGGGCGCAAAAGCTTTCCATCAGTATGGCGTCGCCGCCGATCCAGGCGCCGCCGTGCATGTTGACCAGCACCGGCATAGGCGTGGCGGGCAGCCTGGAGGGGGTGTGCAGAATGGTGTGCATTACGCTGCCGTCCTCCCGGGTAAAGTCCACCCGCTTACCGGTGGTGGTCGCGGCGGCCCAGTTTTGGCGAGCCTCGGTCAATTCGCTAATCAGCTTTTGCATTTCGGGGGTAAAGCTACTCATCTGTCTTCTCCTTCCTTTTTCGTGGGGTTATCGTCCGGTGTACACCGGTACATATAGTGATTATATTAGAACAATCGGCAAAACAAGTTTAGTCATCGCCGTCCTCAGCAATCAGCTCTTCCAGCTCCTCGCTGAGAGCTCCCCACTTTTCATACAGCTCATCCTGATGAAAGCGAGCGTCATCCAACTGGTCACACAGGCTGCGCAGGGCTTCGTGATCAGCCAGCACTGCCGGGTCGTTCAATTTGTTTTCCATCTCCACAATATCAGCGCCTAGGCTCTCAAGCTCCACCTCAGCGGCATGCACCGCGTTGCGTAGCTCGGCCTTGCGGCGGCGCAGCTCCTTGGCATTTTGCGCCGGCTTGGTGGCGGCGGGCTTGGGCCCGGTGACCGGTTGTGCCGCAGGGGCACGGCCCATCAGGGCCTCATAGCTTTCATACATTTTGGCGCTGCCGTTTTCCAAATATAAGATCGGGCAGGACAGCTGATGCATCAGCCAGCGGTCATGGGTGACCAGAATCAGGGTGCCGGTGTAGGTTGCAAGGGCTTCGCCCAAAGTTTGCCGCATATAGATATCCAGATGGTTGGTGGGCTCGTCCAGCAGCATAAAATTGGGTCGCTCCAGCAGAATTTCGGCAAACCGAAGCCGCGCAAGCTCGCCGCCGGAAAGGGCACTGCCCTCCTTAAAGACATCCTCGCCCCGGAAGGCGAATTTTGCCAGCAGGCTTCGCACCTCCAGTTCGGTAAATTTTGGGTATTTGTCCCAGATGGCGTCAATTACTCTGCCGCCGCGGCGCAGTTGCTGCTGTTCAAAACAGCTGCACTGCACACCGGGGCCAAATCGGAATGCGCCGCCGTTTTGACGCAGCCGACCGGTCAAAACGCCCAGCAGAGTGGATTTTCCAGTGCCGTTTGCCCCGGCAATGATCAGCCGTTCCCCCCGCAAAAGGGCAAAGTTCAGGTTTTCCAGCAGCATTCTGCCGCCTGCGCCGACTGTCAGATCCTTGACGGTCAGTACTTCGTTGTACGGCTCCACATCGTATTCAAACCGCATGGTAACATCGGTCTCATAGCTCTGCGGCTTTTCGGTCATCTCCATCTTTTCCAGCTGCTTGCGGCGGCTTTGGGCCATTTTGGTGGTGGAGGCACGCACCAGGTTGCGGTCTATATAGTCCTGCAGCTTGGCGGCCTTTTCCAGATCGGCCTTGTACTGCTTTTCCTGCAGCCGGACTGCCATCTCCTTTTGGGGCAGATAGGCGGAGAAGTTTCCTTTATAGGTGGTAAGGCGGCTGCCCTCTACTTCCCAGATGCGACTGACGACCGCATCTAGAAAGGTGCGGTCATGGCTGACCACCAGCATGGCACCGGTATAGCTGCGCAGATAGTCCTCCAGCCATTCCATTGTGACGAAATCCAGGTGATTGGTGGGCTCGTCCAAAATCAGCAGATCCGGCTTTTGCAGCAGCAGCTTTGCCAGAGAAAGTCGGGTGCGTTCGCCGCCGGAAAGAACCTGTACCGGCTTTTGCAGGGCCTGGGCGGTAAAGCCCATACCGTTCAAAATCTTTTTGATCTGACTTTCCATGGTATAGCCGTCTCGTGCTTCAACAAACGCGGCAAGCTCTCCGTGCCGTGCCAGCGCTGCCTGATTATGGGGGTCGGCGGCAAGGGTGGAATCCAGATCCTTCAGCTGGGCCATGGCGGCAAGCACCGGCGCAAAGGCCTGTTGAGCTTCGGTATAGACGGTGTTGGTGCTGGCAAGGTCGGTCAGCTGCTCCAGGTAACCCAGCACCTTGCCCCGGGTCAGGGTTAGCTCCGCAGGGGTACCGTGTCCGTCGTCATCCGGCAGCAGCTGACCGGTGATCAGCCGCAGCAGAGTGGATTTGCCTGCGCCGTTGGCACCGATCATACCGATCCGGTCGTTGTTTTCCACGGTGGCACAGATATCCTGCAGAATACAGTCGGTACCAAAAAACTTATAGACATGGTCAATATTCAGTAGCATAACAAAACGGAATTCCTTTACGGTTTTAAATTAGAAGCGTGAAAACATACAGCACCGCAGACCGTCTGCCGGTCCGTCATCGGAAGGGACGGAAAAACCGTACAGGTATGCGGTGCAGTTCATCACGGTCAGGTCAGATGGCTCTCCAGCCACCGGACAAGGTCACGGTACATCCTATCTCGGATGGGGGCAAGCTCGGTGTGGGGCTCATGTCGGCAGCCGGGGTATACAGTCAAAGTCACTTGTTTTATGCCGGCTTTTTGCAGGGCATAATAAACCTTTTTGACCCCCTTGCCGTAATCGCCCACCGGGTCTTCGTCGCCGCAGGCAAGCCAGATGGGCAGGCTTTGGGGCAATGTGTGAGGCCACTGCCTGCGGTTGACATGTACCAGTGCCTGGGTCAACACCTTCAGCCCGCCCAGCGTAAACCGAAAGCCGCAATGGGGGTCGGCAAGGTAGGCGTTCAGCATCTCTTCATCGTGAGTCAGCCAGTCCTTTGCGGTTTTTGGCTCCGGGATGCGGGCAAGGTATTTTCCAAACGCCATTTTCTCCAGAAAATTGGAATAACCGACACTGCTTTTGAACAGGATGAGAAAATCCGCCAAAGCAATGCCGATTTTGGCTGCGGGGTTGGGACCGGCAGTCCCCACCAAAATAAGGCCGGTAAGCTCACTGCCATACTTTTCGGCGTACCAGCGGGCGAAAAAGCTGCCCATGGAGTGGCCCAGCAAAAAGACCGGCAGACCGGGGTATTTCTGCTTTGCCAGCAGGGTCATGGTGTGCAGGTCCTCGACAGCGCACTCGCCGCCGTTTTCCTCGGCAAACCAGCCGGGAATACCGGTGTCGCCACAGGTGGCACCGTGACCGATATGGTCATTGCCGCATACCGCAAATCCGTTGGAAACCAGAAATTCGGCAAGGGGGCGGTAGCGGGGAATATATTCGGTCATGCCGTGAGAAAGCTGAATCACCGCCTTTGGGCTGGCGGCAGGGTCAGCGTAAAAATAACCGGTCACCGTATCTGCACCGTTGGCAGAGGGGTAATTAACGACCGTCTCTGTGGCGATCTTTTCGTTCGACATCCGGGGCACCGTCCTTTCCGTAAATAATAGGCATCAGTTGTTCATAGCCAAAAACCGTGTGGGTGGGTTTCCATTCGGTATTGTTAGCTTCTTCCTTATAGTTAAACCAGCAAGTATCCAATTCTGCGGCAATACCGCCTGCAATATCGGTTGTTAACGAATCCCCTATGACCAGCACCTTTTCCCGGTTGCTGATTCCCAAATTTTTCAGTGCTGTGTCAAAAAAACGGCGCTGGGGCTTTTGACAACCCATTTTTTCCGAGATAAAAACCGCGTCAAAAAAGTTTTCCAGTCCGCTGGCAGCAATGCGTGAGGTCAAAGAGCGATAGATTCCGTTGGAGACCGCGGCGATGGTGGCGACCTCGGCGCTTTCTTCCAAAAATTCGTCTGCGCCGGGCAGAATGTTTCCACAACCGGAAAGATAACCGAGATACTCCTCATTCAGCTTTGCGGGGTCACCCTGCAGGGAAAGTTTTTCGGCCAAAAGGACAAAACGGCGCACTGCCATCTTGGCCTTGTTGAGCTGTCCCTTTTCAAACTGAGCCCATAGCCCGTCATTGACGGTGCGGAATACCTCAAAATTTTCTTCGGTCAGGGGTATGTTGTGCGCGGCGTACAGCTTTTCCAGCGCAGAATGCTCCGCAGCAGAAAAATCCAGTAAGGTGTCATCCAAATCGATCAACAAACAGTTATATCTTGCCATATCGGGCAGTTCCTCCGTGTTTTTAAAGCAAAAGCTACTTTATCTGCTATATATTTATAATAGTATAGCATAGCAGTGAAAAAAAGTCATCTGTTTTTCCGGTATTTTATGGCGGCCACGCCGGAAAAGGGGAGAGAGTTTGCAAAAATACGGGTATATTTCCAGGTGCGTCGGTCAAGCTAAGGCTATATAGGAACGGGGGCAAAGCAATGAAGCAAAGAAAAAACAGGTCGGGAACAGAAGAACAGTTGAGCGGAAACAGGGCGCTGCGATCTTTTGGCGTATTTTTGCTGGGCGCGGTGGGCTACTGTTGTTTGGAGATGGGATGGCGTGGTTACACCCACTGGAGCATGGGGGCAGCCGGGGGCGTATGCCTGATGGGGCTTTTATACCTTTCAGACAGGCTGGCCGACAGACCTGTCTGGCAACAGGCGCTGGCGGGCGCGCTGCTGATTACCGGCGTGGAATGGTGCGCCGGCTGTGTGGTCAACATTATTTTGGGTTGGGGTGTGTGGGACTATTCCGGATTGCGGCTGCAGATAGCCGGACAGGTCAGCCTGCTGTTCAGCTTTTTCTGGTATCTGATCAGCTTTGCTGTTTTCGGGGTTTTTACCCTTGCGAAAAAAAGCCGCGGCAACTCCTGAGACGGGGATAGAGTACAGAGCAGCTGTGGAGGACAAAAGACTGCCGTTATGTGGCTTGCTTTTTTTTTGCGCTGCCGCTATAATGGAAAAGCAAAACGGGACAAACAAGGGGGAGAGCGACATGTCGGGACACAGCGGCCGGCTGCAAAAGAAAAAGCCATTGACCGCCAAAACGGTTGCTTTGGGTGGCATGCTGGCTGCCCTATGTATTGCTCTTTCCGCGGTGGAGGGCCTTTTGACCGGATGGCTGGGATTGCCACCGGGGGTAAAGCCGGGGTTTGCCAATGTGGCGGTGATGTACGCGCTTTTCTTTTTAGGAACAAAACCTGCCCTGCTGTTGGTGGCACTAAAGGCGTTGTTTGCTGCTTTGACCCGCGGCGCTTCGGCGGGTATTCTGTCCGCGGCGGGGGGGATGCTATCACTTGCCGTACTGTTGTTTTTACGCTGTATTCCCCGGTTGGGGTGGGCAGTGCTATCGGTCTGCGGTGCTTTTGCCCACAATTTGGGACAGCTTGCGGCGGTGGGGTTATTGTTTGACACTTCTTCGGTGGTGTGGTATCTGCCGATACTGACCCTTTCCGCAGCGGCGTGCGGTGTGTTGAGCGGTTATCTGCTCAGCCGCATTGCGCCAGTAGTGAACCGTTGGTATCATCCCAGTGGTTATTTAATTGAGAATTAATATCAATTATTTCGGAAAACCTATTGCTTTTTTTTGCGGATGTGGTATAATGTAGCTGTAGTAAGCAGGATACAAAAGCCTGTTTTCAAAAAGATTTATTACGGAGGAGACTATTATGGCAAAGTGGGTATGTCCGGTTTGTGGTTATGTGCATGAGGGTGATGAGGCCCCCGCCGTTTGCCCCGTATGTAAGGTTCCCGGCGAAAAGTTTACCAAGCAGGCTGAGGAGATGACTTGGGCTGCTGAGCATGTTGTCGGCGTAGCCAAGGGCGTCAGCGAAGAGATTCTGAGCGGTCTGCGTGCCAACTTTGAGGGCGAGTGCAGCGAGGTTGGTATGTATTTGGCTATGGCCCGTGTGGCACACCGCGAGGGCTATCCCGAGGTAGGCCTGTACTATGAGAAGGCTGCCTGGGAGGAGGCTGAGCACGCTGCAAAGTTTGCCGAGCTGCTGGGCGAGGTCGTGACCGATTCCACCAAGAAGAATTTGCAGCTGCGTGTGGATGCCGAGAACGGCGCTACCGCCGGTAAGGTTGCCCTGGCTAAGATGGCTAAGGACGCAGGTTTGGACGCAATTCATGATACCGTCCATGAGATGGCTCGTGACGAAGCCCGCCACGGTAAGGCCTTCAAGGGTCTGCTGGGCCGCTACTTTAAGTAATACCTGATTCAGCAATGCCGGGGAGAGAATGTTCGGTTCTCTCCCTTTTTGCATAGGAAAAACCCTTTATCCTGCGGAGCGAGAGCTCTGCGGATAAAGGGCTTTTTCATGGAAGAAAGAGAGTGTGGTCAGATTTCGCGTAAAATAATATCGGCAATGGCCTGCATACCGATGTTGCCGGGGTGGGCAGCAACACCCTCGTGCTCTACCGTGTGCAGGTTTCCCTGAGGATCGCGGACGACGGTGTGCATGCCGCACTGATAGGCTGGGTTGTCTTTTATGCTGCCTAAGGGAAGGTAGCTGACCCTTGCCAGGTTTGCCGCCCGCTCCTTCATTCGGTCACGGTCACCGTTTTCCCAGAAATCGCCGATGACGGCTATTTTTGCCCCGGGCACTTTTTCGGAAACATACCGCAGCAGCTGAATAAAATCCGTTTCAAAATCGGTTAGGTCATTTGCGTTTTCACCTAACTGAACGGTGATAAAGTCCGGTCGTCTGTCCAAAAGTTCGTCCAGGGCAGGTAAGGTGCCGCCGCGATTTTCGGCAGTGATTTCCCAGATGGCAAAATTAAAGGCTTCGCCGGTCACTGCAGGATAGCGGTTTTTCAACTCCTTCAGTACAAGGTGAAAATAGTCGTGGTATTCGTCGGTGGCGGCCATACCCACAGGGTTCCACCAGTAGTCGCACACCCCGTGCTTTGTCAGGCTGTTGCCGATGGCCAGAAACTGAAAACGGTCTTTTGACGGATTCATAAAACAGTCCCTCTTTTCTGCTCGGGGACAGATAGAGTGACAAGCTCCATTGCCCCGGAGACGCTATTCATTGTTTCAATTATATCTCATAACTTACGGATACGCAATCCTCAATGATAGAGACTGACCGAATGTCCAAAACGGCCCCGGACCGGATAAAAGTATCTGTTTCAGGTTGCTTATTACACCGGGGTATGCTATAATAACCAAGGTTATAGCTGCAACATTTTGTCGGGGAAAAGGAGTGTTACTATGCCATTTTCATGGACGGATTATCCCTTTGATATGGATGAGATGTTACAAAAACGCCGTAGTCTGCTGCGTCAGCTGCGGCAGCAGCCGGATCTGCCGGAGAAGAAGATTGCGATACTCAGCGGTGTAACGGTGGGTGTGCTGAAGGATTATATAGAAATATGGCTGCTGGCAAGCGGCATCCGCCCAGTGTTCTGGGAGGGAAGCTATGCTCTGTACTGGGAGCAGCTGGTGTATGACACCGGTGAACTGAAGGCGTTTAGTCCGGATGTGATTTATATCCACACCAGTATGCGGTGCATCCGTCACTGGCCGCAGGTCACAGTGCAGGAAGACGCAGTACAGGAGAGCTTTCAGCAGGAGCTGCAACATTTTACCAAAGCGGCCGAGGCGGCGTTGGGGCTGGGTTGCCCGGTTATTCTGAACAATTTTGAGCTGCCGGTGTACCGGCCTATGGGCAACAGTGAAGCTGTTTTTTCGGCGGGTAGGGTGCGGTTTGTGCGGCGCTTGAACGAAGCGCTTGCACAGCTGGCAGAAAACACTCCCAACCTTTATCTGCACGATCTTGCCTATCTGCAGGCAAGGTACGGCATGGATGCCTTCAGCGACCAGACTGCGTGGTACGCCTACAAATATCCCTGTGCCATGAATATGTTGCCCTGCTTTGCCCAAAGCGTTGCTCACATCATAAAAAGTCTGTTCGGCAAAAATAAAAAGGCCATTGCATTGGACCTGGATAATACCCTGTGGGGCGGTGTGATAGGGGATGACGGCCCGGAAGGCATTGTCATTGGTAATGAGACGCCTACCGGAATGGCATACACGGAATTTCAGTCCTACTTAAAGCAGCTGCAGCAGCAAGGCGTTCTGCTGAATGTCAATAGTAAAAATCAAGAGGAGATTGCCGTAAAGGGCTTTGAGCGGCCAGAATCTATTCTGAAAAAAGAGGATTTTATCAGCTTCAAGGCCAATTGGCAGCCCAAAAGCCGGAATTTGCAGCAGATGGCAGAGGAAATCAATATTTTTCCGGATGCTTTTGTCTTTGCGGATGATAATCCGGCGGAGCGGGATATTATCCGCCAGCAGGTACCGGGCGCCGCTGTTCCGGAGCTGACGGAGCCGGAAAGCTATATCCGTGCAATCGACCGGGGCGGTTATTTTGAAGTGACAGGCTTTTCGGCGGATGACCGCAGCCGCAACGAGATGTACCGCCAAAACGCGCAGCGCCAAGCGGCAGAGCAGATGTTTGCCGACTACGGAAGCTATCTGCAAAGCTTGCAGATGACCGGTCAGTTTGGCGCCTTTGATACGGCCCATGCGGAACGGATTACCCAGCTGATTAACAAATCTAACCAGTTCAACCTGACCACCCGCCGCTATACCCAGACCCAGGTGGAAGGCTTGATTGATGACTCCGGCTTTTTGACGATGTACGGTAAGCTTGTCGACCGGTTTGGCGACAACGGGCTGGTTTCCGTCATGATCGGCAGTATAGACGGTGAAATACTGGATCTGCAGCTTTGGGTTATGAGCTGCCGCATTTTAAAGCGGGATATGGAAAAGGCGATGCTGGACTGCTTTGTACAGGACGCCGTCGCTTTGGGAATCCGACAGATGCGTGCGCACTATTACCCTACGGTAAAAAATGCGCCGGTCAATCGTCTGTGCGACAGCTTGGGTTTTTCCCTTGTTTCGGAGGACACAGCGGGTAACCGGGAATACCTGCTGGAGCTGGTCGACTATCAGCCCCGGTGTGATGTAATTGATAAGATAAGGATATGAAATACCTTTCAGCGCCGGATGTCCCGCCACGGTAAGCGGTTGACATGGGTAGTTTTTTCCAAAGGAGGGCTTTCTCCCCTTGAGTTTGCAAAGCTTTGGCTATTTTCTGTTTTTGTTTGTCACGGTAACGGTGTATCTTGTGTTGCCCAAAAGGCTGCAATGCATTTTTTTGCTTGCCGCCAGCTGGACATTTTACTTGATCGCGATCCCTACAATGTTCCCGGTGCTGCTGATTTTGACCCTTTTTACCTACGGGTGCGGGCGGGGTATGATGGGCAGATACCGCCGTTTTTTTGTGCGGCTGGGTGTGTTTGGCTCGGTTGCCGTCTTGTGCGTGTTTAAATATTTCAATTTCTTCCGCCAACTATTTCCATGGGGGGCGAAGCTACCGGTACTTGCCTGGCCATTGGGTTTAAGTTATTTTCTGTTTGAGGCAATTTCGTACCTGATCGATGTCTATCGGGAGAAGGTTCCAGTGGAACGGAATTTAATCCGGTACGCTCTGTTTATTTCCCTTTTTCTGACCGTCTCACAGGGCCCCATCTGTCGGGCAGGTCAGCTGTTGCCCCAATTTACGCAGGAACATCGCTTTGATGCCGGACGGATAGGCCGCAGTCTGCGGTTGTTTGCGTTCGGTCTGTTTAAAGCAGTGGCGGTTGCGGATGTGGTGGGCATTCTAGTCGATCAGGTGTTTACGGATTACACCGCCTTTGGCGGGTGGATGCTGATAGTCGGCTGTGTCGGGTATTCGCTGCAGCTGTACTTTAGCTTTTCCGGTTATTCCGAGATGGCTCGGGCAGGCGGCATGATGCTGGGTCTGGAGCTGCCGGAAAATTTTAAAACACCGTATTATTCCACCAGCTATTCTGAAATATGGGCCAGATGGCATATCAGCCTTTCCGGTTGGCTGCGGGATTATGTCTATATCTCTCTGGGCGGCAACCGCAAGGGGAAAATCCGTAAGCAGCTGAACCTGTTTTTAACCTTCATCATCAGCGGGTTGTGGCATGGCAACACCCTGCCGTTTTTGTTCTGGGGCCTGCTGCAGGCAGTCTATCGGATGGGCGAGGAATTACTCCACCGTATTTTTGGTGCACCCAAGCCGGATATTCCGGCGGCGGTGGCTAAGTTCAAGCAGCTTGCTGTGTTCACCCTTTGGACTGGTGCATTTGTATTTTTCCGGATCGGTGCAGGACCCAATCACCAGCCGCTGACCTTGGGTGACGGCTTTTGCTATCTCTGGCGCTGCAGCCGCAATCTGTCCCTTGCCCGCTTTGGACAGGAGCTTTGGGCAACGGTCTATTCAGGCTTTTATGCCAACAGCATAATGGTGGTGTTCTATCTTGCTTTTCTGGCGGCTGCGCTTGGGTTTATCTGGCATCTGGAGCATCGGCGCTACTATACTTACGGTAACGCGCCTGCTGAGCAGGTACTGGCGGCACAAAGACCTGTCTGGCTATATGATTTGCTACTTGTCATATTTATCTTAGTGGGTCTGATTATGCAAAACGGCGGTTTTGACAGCACCAATTTCGGTTTGTATGCCGGCTTTTGACCATACGGTTACACCGAAAGAAAGGGTTTTGGATGAAACACATCATAAAAAGGCTTGCGCTTCTCATGATTCCGGTGTTGGCCTGGTTCACTTTTTTTGTCTGCTTTGAGCCCAACAACTATTTTGGCCTTCGGCAACAGACATCCTCTTCTCAACCGGTGGCACGTGTGCGCAGCTATGAAAAAAATCCCGGTACTCGACTGCTTTTGGGGGACAGCCGTCTTGCCCATATGGACGAAGCACTGATCGAACAGGTTTGCGGTGAGCAGTGGCAGAACCTTGCCTTTGGCGGTGCAAGCTTAAAAGAAGTGCTGGATCTGGCGGAGCATATACTGGATAGCGGAAATCCGGTGGACAGCATGACTGTGGAGTTAACCTTTTACAACCTGAATGCGGGTTATAATACCGACCGGTTTGCAGACTTGGAGAAGACACTGCAGAATCCGCTTGCCTACTGCTTTAACCTGGAATACAATATCAACGCCCTGACCGCCTGTAAGGATTGGTTGCTGCACACGCCGGATACTGCAGAGACCGGCACCTGGACGGAGCAGGATTATTATGACAGCGAGGGAAATCCCATTCCGGTGCATCGCCATTTATATGAATACATAGATAAAATTATGCCCAAGTGCGAGAGTTGGACAGTCAGCGATCAGCTGCAGCGAATACCGGTACTTGCCGAGCGCTGCAGACAGCAGGGGATCCGTCTTGTTCTGGTCATGCCCCCTATGGCGCAGCTGGTGCGCACCCGGGTCTGTCAGCCCTGCGGTATTGAGGATGCCATGTTGGGGCAGGTGCTTCCCCAGCTGCAGATCTGGCAGCAGGAGTACGGCTATACGCTGCTGGATTATGAATGGTCCGGCAGCTGTATTACAGATGACGACACTCAGTTTTTTGACGGTTTTCATCTGGATGAGGTCACCGGCCTGCCCTTGTGGACACAGCAGCTGTTTACTGATATCTACAGTGGTTTTTAAATGCGCATAGGTGCGAACAGAAAGGAATTTGAAAGATGGCCTTGGACTACCTGATTTTGTATGAGCATGTTGTGCGGGAGTATGACAGTATCCTGCTGCTGAAGGCTGAGCTGGAAAAACGGGGATACACGGTGGAAATTCGCCAGCTGTTGGATCGTAAAAAGCTGAAATATTTTACCTGTAAAAAGCCTAAGGTTCTGGTGGCAAGCTGTATGTATGACAACGAGGGCATCAACAGCCATGTGTACAATAATGTCGGCCGATGCCAAAAGGTGGTCAACCTGCACTGGGAACAGATGCTCAGTGATACGCAGGAGGAGGAACCCTGGTTTAACTTTAACGGCAATGCCAAAAAGTGCATTCAGACCTGCTGGGGAGAAAAGACCCGTCAGCGGCTGATCGCGCACGGTGTACCGGAAAAGAATGCGGTGGTGACCGGCGCCGTGATGATGGATTTTCTGCGGCCTCAGTTTGAAGGCTTTTACAAAACCAAGCAGGAGCTGTGCAGTCAGTTCGGACTGGACCCGAATAAAAAACTGATGCTTTATATCTCCAGCTTCGGTTATGCCAGTATGACGGACGCCGAGGTCCGGGAGCTTTCTCAGATGGCAGGAACGGATTTTACCGCTTTTGCTGCCACCAATCGGCGCAGCATGACCGCCACGCTGGAATGGTTTGAGCGATACCTTGCTGACCACCCAGAGGCGGAGCTGGTCTACCGCAGACACCCCAGCGAGTGGAACTGTCCGGCACTGCTGGAGCTGGCAAAAAGACGCCCCAATTTCCACATCATTTTTGAGTATAGCGTCAAACAATGGATCGTGGCGGCAGACGCCATCGGCATCTGGATGAGTACCGCCATTGCGGAGGTGTATTTTGCCCACAAGAGCTGTATGATCCTGCGGCCAAGCCCCATCGAGCATGAATTTGACCCGGTAATTTATAAAGATGGCAGCTATATGACCGATTATGATAGCTTTGCCGCGGCTGCGAATGACGCACTTACCCGGGGTGAGCAAGCGCCGTTCCCCCTGGCGAAGGAAATGATAGAGGGCTACTTTGATGCCTCTGATACCCCTGCCTATCTGCGCATGGCGGATCTGTTGGAGCAGGTTTTGCGGGAGGAACCCCGGGATCTGCCTTTTAGTGAAGGCTACAAGCCCCATTTTAACCTGCTGAAATTTTTTGCATTGGCAGGGGTACATATTCTTTTTGCGCTCAGGCAGGACCCGAAAAAGCTAAAGAAGATTGCCCCACGGTTTGCGGATTTTGCCGGCCGCATCTACGGCTATGTGGCCAAGGCCTATGTCACCCCCTCTCAGCAGGCGGAATGGTTTGCAAATATTAAAAAGTATGTCTGAACCGCCCGATTATCAGTACACAAATCCGGGAAATTGCTATAAACCGATTGATAATCCGTTTTAAGGTATATGAAATCTGTTATCATAAAAACACGGAAAGCGAAAGAATACACATATTTTGCAAAAAGGAACTTGCATTTTTGACCAAAGTAGTGTATAGTAACAACAGAAAGTAGTAATTTGTAAAAAGCTTGTATAGGAGGAAAAAGACTATGGCAGAAGCGAAAGCCGCAAAGGCAGCATTGAGCGCAGAGAACGCCAAAAAGAAGGATGCACTGGAAACCGCTATCGCCCAGATTGAAAAGACCTACGGCAAGGGCGCGGTTATGAAGCTGGGGCAGAATACCACCATGCAGGTGGAGACCATTTCTACCGGCAGCCTTTCACTGGATATTGCTTTGGGTGTGGGCGGTTTGCCCCGTGGCCGCGTGATAGAGATCTACGGGCCGGAATCCTCCGGCAAGACCACTCTTGCACTGCACGCAGTTGCAGAGGCACAGAAAAAAGGCGGCGAGGCTGCGTTTATTGATGTGGAGCATGCACTGGACCCGGTTTATGCCGCCGCACTGGGCGTAGATATTGACAGTCTTCTGGTTGCGCAGCCGGATAACGGTGAGCAGGCACTGGAAATTGCCGAGGCATTGGTGCGCTCCGGTGCGATCGATATCATCGTTATCGACTCGGTCGCCGCTATGGTGCCCAAGGCGGAGATTGAAGGGGAGATGGGCGACAGCCATGTGGGTTTGCAGGCACGGCTGATGAGCCAGGCTTTGCGCAAGCTGACCGGCATTATCGGAAAGACCAACACCATCTGTATCTTTATCAACCAGCTGCGTCAGAAGGTTGGCGTCATTTACGGCAGCCCCGAGGTCACTGCCGGCGGTATGGCACTGAAATACTATGCCAGTGTGCGCATTGATGTCCGCCGGGTCGAAGCCTTGAAGGAGGGCGGTAATGTCATAGGTAACCACACCCGCGCCAAGGTCGTCAAAAACAAGGTGGCGCCGCCCTTCCGTGAGGGAGAGTTTGATATTATGTTCGGCGAGGGCATTTCCAAGGCGGGCGAGCTGGTGGATTTGGCGGTCAAGCTGGATATTATCAAGAAAAGCGGTTCCTGGTTCAGCTATAACGAGGAGCGCATTGGCCAGGGCCGGGATAATACCAAAAAATATCTGTTGGATAACCCGGCTGTGATGGGAGAAATAGAGACTCTGGTCCGTGCCAATGCAGATAAGCTGATCGGACGCAAGCCCACAGCCAAAACCGATTTTGCCGCGGCACCCATCGGCGAGCCGGTAGACAATGCAGATCCGGCAGTGTTACCCATGAGCCGTACCAAGAGCCTGGATATCGATATTGCTGTCGAAGAATAAGATCGGAAATTTCGTAGCAGATGAATCACTTTTCATATGATTGCGGTGTGCGGCAGGGTGAGACTGCCGCACTGCCCGGGCAGGATATTACCCTGTCGGATATACGCCCCACGAAAAAAGGCAGGCTTGCCCTGTTTTACAGGTGGGAAGAGGAGGAGCAGTTCCTTTTCAGCATTGATGAAGAGACGGCTGCCCTGCAGCATGTCAAAGTCGGCATGATCCTTTCGGCGAAGCAGGTGGCCCAGCTACAGCAGTTCAGCGATCTGCGTCGGGCAAAGGACAGAGCGCTGCAGCTGCTTAGCCAGCGCGATCACGCGGCATGCCAGCTTTACAGTAAGCTGTGCCGCAGCTTTGATGAGCAGACCGCGGCTGCGGCAGTGGCGCAGATGCTGCGGTTGGGGCTGGTAGATGACGCCGCCTTTGCTGAAAAGCGGGTGCAATATCTTGCGGCAAAAGGGAAAAGCCGGGCGCAGATCCGGCAGGATCTGACAGCCATGGGCATTGACCGACAGCTGCAGCAGCAAGCGATGGACCGGATGCCGGATGACGAGGCAGAAACGGTGGCGCATGTGATCAAGACACACTACCGCACTAAGCTTTGCGCCGGCAAGCGGGACGCTGTTTTTGCGGCACTGCTGCGGCGGGGTTTTTCCGGCTCGGCAGTGCGCAGAGCGCTGGAGCAGTATGCGCAACTTGAGTTGCCCGAAACAGAATATGATCAGGATTGAAGCCGCAAATTTTCGTTTTTGCGGCTTTTCTCTTATCCGATGGATCATGCCGGACAAATTTCACTTGAAAAGTTGGGGCGCAGACTCTATACTATATAAGACACGGAAAAAAGCAACGGCGGAAAAGCTTCCGGAAAGGGATGAATAACGTGAAGATAGCAGTGATCAGCTTAGGCTGTCCTAAAAATCAAGTGGATGCGGATGTCTTTTGTCACGCATTACTCAGCCGCGGTCATGAAAGCACAGGGGATCTGTCTTTGGCGGATGTGATTTTGGTCAACACCTGCGGCTTTATTGAAAGTGCAAAGGCGGAAAGCATAGAGGCAATCTTGACCGCCTGTGCCGAAAAGCAAACGCATTCGGTCAAGGTGATTGTCACAGGCTGTCTGGCAGAACGCTACCGGGAACAGCTTGCCGAAGAAATACCAGAGGTGGATGCCGTGGTGGGCATTGGCAGCAATGAGCAGTTGGCGGATATTGTTGAGGCCGCTTATGCGGGTAAACCGCAGCAGCAGTGCTACGGCGAAAAAACGGCGCTGCCGTTGGGGGGAAAACGGATCATCAGCACTCCCGGCCACTACGCTTATCTGAAAATCAGCGAGGGCTGCAACAACCGGTGCCATTACTGTGCCATTCCGCTTATCCGGGGCAAGCTGCGCTCCCGTGATATGGAGGATATTCTGCAGGAGGCACGGTGGATGGCCTCTGAGGGCGTGCAGGAGATTATCCTGGTGGCACAGGATGTCACTGCCTATGGGGATGACACCGGTGAAAATCAGGCTGCCCGGCTTCTGCGCCGATTGAATGAGGTGGAGGGCATCCGGTGGATCCGGCTGTTGTACGCCTATCCGGAGCGTATCACCGATGATTTCATTGCTGCGATGGCAGAAAGCAAAAAGGTGCTGCACTATCTGGATATGCCGATCCAGCATATCAATAGCCGGGTGCTGCAAAGTATGAACCGGCGCGGGGATCGCTCTACCATAGAAAACGCTGTGCGCCGCTTGCGTGCCGCCATGCCGGATATCACCCTGCGAACCACATTGCTGGTGGGTTACCCCGGCGAGACCGAGGCGGAATTTGAGGAGTTGTGCGATTTTGTGCAGCAGGGCCTGTTTGACCGTTTGGGCTGCTTTGCCTTTTCTGCGGAGGAGGATACGGTAGCCGCCACTATGTCAGGTCAGATTCCGGAGGAGGTACGTACTGCCCGGGCAGATACCGTTATGCAGCTGCAGACCGAGATCATGGCGCAAAAACAGGCTGCGAAGGTAGGCAGTCTGCAGACTGTCATCTGTGACGATTATGACCCGGAGGAGGACGTTTTTCTTTGCCGTACCGTCTCTGACGCGCCGGATATTGACGCTATCTGCTATGTGAAAAGCGAAAAAACGCTGGAACAGGGCGGCTTTTACTCCGTGCGCATCACCGAAAGCGATGTGTATGACCTGACTGCAGAGCTTTGCGAGAGTTAATTTTTATCCGCAGACAGGTATCTTTTGCAGTAAAATATGTATATAGTGGAATGTTTGGAAAGGACCTTAGCTATGATGAATTTACCCAATAAGTTGACCTTAGTCCGTATTATTTTGGTTCCGTTTTTTATGCTATTTGCAGCTCTCGGTGCAAAAAACCAAAGCCCTGTGCTTTACACTGTGGCCGCGGTTCTGTTTGCACTGGCCTGTATTACCGACTATCTGGACGGACACCTGGCCCGCAAGCATCACCTGGTGACCGATTTCGGTAAATTTGCCGATCCGCTGGCAGATAAAATGCTAACCACCGCCGCGTTTTTATATATGCTGGCAGACGGTGTGTGCAGCCCGGTCGTTCTTGCTATAGTGCTTTTTCGGGAGTTTGCCGTTGCCGGTGTGCGGATGATTGCCGCCTCTTCCGGCAAGGTGATTGCCGCCAATATGTGGGGTAAGGTAAAGACCACCGTGCAGATGCTGACCATTCTGTTTTACTTTTTTGCCAGGGCCCTGTGCGGTTTGCAAGCCGGCTGGATTGATACGGTCTCCGTTTTACTATGTTGGGCAGTCGCCGCTTTGACGCTACTTTCCGGTGTGATCTACCTTTGGCAAAACCGCAGTTGCTTTTCACAGACAAAGTAAGGTAGATCACAATTTCGGCATATTGCATAAAAGATAATTAGAGAATCTGTACAAATAATACAAGTGGTTACAAGATTGTAACCTTTTTGGAGCAAAAAGTTTTAAAAAACCCTTGTAAGCAAAAAAAATATATGCTAAAATTGTCCCAACGAAACAGAAAACGCTGTTTGCGGTGTTTTTGCGTTGTGGAGTTCGCCGGGCGAACGGCGAAACGGTATCGGTGTTAGCAGATCAAATCCGATCTGAAAACATAAAAAAAGCAGTACAAACTGCAAAAATAAAGAAGGAGTATTTCACCATGAAGAAGATTCTGGCACTGTTGCTGGTTCTGGCTATGGCTGTAAGCTTTGTCGCTTGCGCCGCCAAGACCGAAGAGCCTGCCGCTGAGTCTGCAAAGGTCGAAGTCGACGCAGAAGTCGCCGGCGAGGCTGTTGAGACTGAGGCAAAGTGGGACACCACTAAGCAGGACGAGATCGTTGTTTCTTATATGAACAACTACTACAACGCTGGTTGGGATAAGGTTGCTGAGGAGTATATGGCTCTGCATCCCGAAACCACCATCACCTATGATGTTATCGCTGATAACGACACCCTGTCTCAGAAGTTCGTCACCTGGTTCTCCAGCGACGACCTGACCGACGCCTCTGATATTACCCATATCAACTTTGCAGGCGTCGTCGGCGGTACGGATCTGTTGATGGAGCGCGGTCAGGTTTATGACTTCACCAACCTGCTGGACGAGACCAACCCCTACACCGGTACTACCGTTCGCAGCTATCTGGAAGATGCTGATATCAGCTCTCTGACCGAGGCTCACGGTATGTCCGCTCTGCCCTTTGACCACGTTGCAGTTGCTATGATGGTCAACACCGATATGCTGGCTGCTAACGGTTTGGAAGTCCCCACCACCTACGAAGAGCTGGTTGCTTGCTGCGCTGCTCTGAAAGAGGCTGGCGTTGAGACCCCCGTTCTGTCCACTCCCGAAGGCACCTACTTCATCTCCTCTTTGGGCGATGCTGCTATGCGTGATATGTACGGCGACTTCCTGATTATGGAAGGCGACGGCGAGTATGATGCTGCTACCATGGCTGCCAACGCTGCTTTTGTGAACGACATCACCAATCCCGCATTTGACTACGGCATTAAGATTTCCGGCGAGCGCAAAGCTGCTTATATCAAAGAGAACGGCCGCGACACCGCTCTGAGCGTTTCTATCTGGAACGAGTACTGCAAGCTGGCTGTCTACTACAACGACAACTATCGTGAGTCTGCTTCTACCGAAGTTCTGAGCAGCTTCGAGATGCAGAACGGCGCTTTCCTGATCTCCGGTTCTTGGAACGTTGGCGTTCTGAACAAGGATATTCAGGAGATGGGCGAAGACGGCTTTGCATGGCAGACCATCGCATTCCCCAGCTTTGAGACCACTCCCGAAGGTTGGGCTACCGGCGAGATTCGTTCTCTGTACGGCATGGGTAACCAGATGGGTGTTATCAAGACCCACGGCGATGACGAGGACCATCTGAACCGTGTTCTGGACTTCATTATGTATGTTTACAGCCCCGCTGGCTGCGCCACCATGTTCCAGGAGACCTTGAACGCAGGTTACTTCGTACAGGGCAACCCCGCTATCAAGGGTGTCAACCTGCCCGAGGAGATCAATGCTAAGCTGGCTGGCTTCATTCAGGAGTCTCCCATGCGCAGTGATCTGGATGTTCTGTTCGGCAATGGCGTCTACATGGCCGAGGATCAGGGCACTTACAACGATGCTTTCAACAAGATGACCACCGGTGAGCTGGATGGCGAAGGCTTCCTGGCTGCTGTGAAGGCTATCCAGGATAAGTCTCTGGACGATGAGATTGCTCAGAACGGTTGGGATCTGGATCCCGCTACCAAGGACGAGCACGTATAATTGCTACGCGTAAAGCTTTGGTAACAACCCTGAATAGGTAAAAAGTGTGGGCAGGACAGTTCACTTTGTCCTGCCCACATCTTCCTGTAAGAAAAGAAAAAAGAGAAAAATTGCAAGGTGAGAAAAAAGCCTTTGCTGTTTCATCCCTTTGCAAAGGAGGGTTTTCGGTGCATAAGGAAAAAATTCGTTTTTCCATATACCCCTATCTGTTTATCGCCCCGACGATGATTCTGATAGCAATCTTTAGCTATTACGCCATGTTCAATGGCATTTACACCTCTTTGACGGATTCCCGCTTAAGTAGTGTGACTACAAATTTTATTTGGTTTGAAAACTACAAGACGCTGTTCAGCGAATACGGAAAAGGATTCTGGACTTCCTTTAAGAATCAGGCTATTATGACCTGCTTCTCGGTCTTCCACTCTGTATTTTGGCCGCTTTTGACCGCTGAATTACTGTTCTTTGTCCGGCATAAAAAGGTTGCCGATGTAATTAAATCTCTGTTTGTTATCCCCATGCTGGTTCCCGGCATTGTTACTACCCTGATCTGGCGCTTCCTGTATAACAAGGACTTCGGTTTTAATACCATCCTGGAAAAGCTGGGTTTGAAATCCTGGCAGCACAACTGGATGAACGATGAGAAAACCGCACTGGCAGCCGTTATTTTTATGGGCTTCCCCTTTGTTGCCGGTCTGTACTTCCTGATCTTCCACGCTGCTGTCAACAATATCGGCGCTGAGCTGTATGAGGCAGCCGTTATTGACGGTGCCAACAACTGGCAGGTCGCTTGGAAGGTGCATGTACCCAATGTGGTACCCTACATCAGTGTGATCGCCACTCTGTCCTTGATTGGTTCTCTGTCCGGCTTCGGCGCCATTGCGGCAACCACCGGCGGCGGACCGGGTACCTGTACCACCATTCCCTCGTTGCTGATGTATTCTGTTGCATTCCAGAACGGTCGTTTTGGTTATGCTTCCGCAATGGGTACTATCATTATGATTATCATTTTGGTGCTGACCATGGTTCAGCGTAAACTGACAAAGGGGGCAGAATAAGCTATGCGTATTAGAAAAGGTTTTGGCTATTTTCTATCCCGTTTTGGTTTGTTGGGGTTGGTTTTCTTAACCTTCTTCCCCTTTGTGATGATGATCAACATGTCTTTAAAGAAGAATGTGGATATCCGTCTGCATTTTCTGAGCTGGCCTGCCTTCAATAAAATCGAGTGGGTCAACTTTTCCAAAGCATGGAGTTTCGTAAAGCATCCCATTTGGAACTCGTTGTTCGTCTGCTTTGTATCCCTGTTCATGATTCTATTTATGGTTTCTCTGTCCGGTTACGCTTTTGGACGGATGAAATTCCGTGGCAGAGAGTTCTGCTTTGCTTTCATTTTGATTGTTATGATGATTCCCTACACCATGCTGCTGGTGCCCAACTATAAGATTATCCGTTCCTTTGGTATGCTGAATACCTACTGGGCGTTGATCGTTCCGTATATTCAAGGTCAGCAGATTTTCGGTATTGTGTTGGCACGAACCTTCTATGAGTCCTTGCCCATGGAAATGTTCGAGGCTGCCAAGATCGACGGTGCAGGTGAATTCCAGATCTACACCCGCATTGCATTGCCTTTGAGCGTTCCTACCCTGATCACCGTCGGTGTTACCAGCGTGACCAGTATGTACAATGACTACATTTGGCCCGCACTGGTGCTGACCAAGGGCGATAAGATCAAAACCTTCTGTCAGATTGTGTTTAACAACGCTGCCGGTAACGGTACCTCTGACTACGGTATGATCACCGCCGCCTTCATTATCGGTACATTGCCGCTGCTGATCATTACGGTCTCCTGCCTGAAGTATTACCTTGCCGGTATGCTGCAGGGTGCTGTAAAGGGTTGATACTCGGCATGAAGCTGTGCAGATAACTGCGCAGAAAAAAATCCGTATAAAAAACACCTGTCTTGCGGCAGGTGTTTTTTTCATAGAAAAGCGCGCCGCATAAACCGAAAGGGCTAACTGCAAGCGCGCTTTTATGCTGTTTCGTTTATTGCTGGCGTTCTACCAAAGAGCTTAGGACGATTTGGGTGTTGGTCTGACCGTATTCCTGCAGATCGTTCAGCAGATGCTCCAAAGTTTCTATATTGGGACAGTGTACTAAAATGACATAGTTGCGGCTGCCGGTGACGGATGTGCAGCGCTCTACCAGCGGTTCATCCACAATACGGGCACAAAAAGCATCCTTTTTATCGTGGAAAGTGGCAATATCTATGTAGGCACTGATGGTCCCCTTGCCTTGCGGATAGCCCATCCGAACGGTATAGCCGTTGATGGTACCGTCCCGTTCCATTTTGTGAATACGCTCACTAACAGCCGGCGCTGTCAACTGTACCACGCCTGCTATCTCCTTTACGGGAATACGTGCGTTTTGTACCAACAGAGACAAAATCTTCTTATCTATCGCGTCCATATCTTCTCCTCCTTTTTATACAGAAAACGAATCTTTTCTCCTAAACAAACAGGATATTAAGCCTACACTTATTATAGTAAATCACAGAACAAAATGCAATAACTTTAAAATAATATTATCGGAATATTTAGTTAGAATATGACCCAAAATAGGTTAGAAGATTGATTGGACGAAAAAAGGAAGCTATTTATTATGAAGGTTCAGACTGTGCCCATTGCAGGGAGCGGCCAACCGCTTTATCCCAGCCGCGGCAAAGGCTTAACCGCTCGGCATCCGTCATAGCCGGCTCAAAAATATGTTCGCACTGATAGCAGGCTTTAATTTCCCGGGTACTTTGCCAAAAGCCGGTGGCAAGACCTGCCAGGTAGGCGGCACCCAGCGCGGTGGTCTCCCGTATTTTGGGGCGGATAACACTGGTAGCCAAAATATCGGCCTGGAACTGCATTAAAAAGCTATCACGACAGGCACCGCCATCCACCTGTAAACCGGGCAGACAGATGCCGGTATCCGCCTGCATTGCCTGTACCAGGTCTGCAACCTGATAGGCAATCGATTCCTCTGCAGCACGGATGATATGCTCCGGCTTGGTACCACGGGTGATGCCGACAATGGCGCCTCGGGCATACATATCCCAATGAGGGGCACCCAAACCGGTAAAAGCGGGTACCAGATACACACCGCCGGTATCCGGTACCTTACGGGCAAAATATTCCGCGTCGGCGGCGTCCCGAATCAGCTTCATCTCATCCCGCAGCCATTGCATCACGGCACCGCCTACAAAGACACTGCCCTCCAACGCATACTGTACTTTACCGCTTAGCCCTATGGCAATTGTGGTCAGCAGACCGTGGGTGGAGTGATAAGCCTTATCACCGGTGTTCATCAGCAAAAAGCAGCCGGTACCGTAGGTGTTTTTTGCTTCACCGGGTGCAAAACACCCCTGACCGAACAGGGCTGCCTGTTGGTCACCGGCAATACCGGCAATGGGCACCTCAACCCCCTGGATATTGCAGTGCCCGAAAACGGCGCTGGAATCGCAGACCCGGGGCAGCATGCTGCGGGGAATATCCAGTGCCTTTAAGATGGTATCATCCCATTGCAGGGTGTGAATGTTAAACAGCATGGTGCGGCTGGCGTTAGTGACGTCGGTAATATGTACCTTGCCGTCGGTCAGTTTCCAGACCAGCCAGCTATCTACGGTGCCAAAGGCCAGCTCGCCGTTTTCTGCTTTTTGTCGGGCACCGGGCAGATTGTCCAGTATCCATTTGATCTTGGTGGCGGAAAAATAAGCATCTATGGGCAGACCGGTTGCCTGACGGATATAGGGGGCAAGACCCTGCGCGGTCAGCTCTTCACAGATGGATGCGGTGCGGCGGCACTGCCAAACAATGGCGTTACAGATGGGTTTTCCGGTGGCTTTTTCCCAAACAACCGTGGTCTCACGCTGGTTGGTAATGCCGATTGCAGCAAGCTGTCGGGGGGAGATGTTGCACTGGGCAAGCACCTCCATCATCGCCGCATATTGCCCGGAGTAAATTTCCATCGGGTCATGCTCTACCCATCCGGCCTGAGGATATATTTGACGAAATTCCTTTTGGACGGTTCCGATGATATTCTGCTCTTTGTCAAAAAGAATCGCCCTGCTGCTGGTGGTACCCTGATCCAAAGCTAAAATATAGTTTTTCATAGTGTAACCTCCCTGAATACCGGTTAAAAAGGACAGTCAGAACACCGCATACCGTTTTGCACAGCTGCAGGGGTCTGACTGTCGCATTTGCGGTACAACAACGTTTATTAGACCTTTTCAAAGGCTTTGACGGCAACCAGATCCACACCGGTACCCAGCAGATCCGGCAAGATCACCTGTCCGACCCTTACAGGCGCGCTAACCTCAACACTCTGCAGTGCTTTCATGGCAGGGAACAGCTTATCCTTTGGGATTGCACCGGCTGTCTTGACCGGACAGCGCCGGGCGTTGCAGCCGGTCAGTTTGACGGTGCTGGTCAAAACCCGTACCGGATTTTGCAGCTCCGCTGCGCCGTAGGCAGCACCGCGGGAACAGTTGTTTCCGGTTACGGCAAAGGTAGTTTCATCTACCTGTAAATGACAACCCTTGGGGCATACAATACAAATCAGTTCTTTCATGGGTTTTGCTTCCTTTCCCTTGAGTGGGTTATTCGGTAACGGCCCGAACAACCAGGGCTTCACCGGTGACATTTTCCAGCAGCTTTTTGGGCAGAACAAGATGTTCCATTTCACCGGGCGCCATATGTTCCCGCTTAAAGCGAGCAATCACACTGCCACCGTCGGTAATTTCCAGTGCGCTGGCGGCATAGACTTGCCGTACCCGCAAAAATAGATCCAGCTTATCCGATACACCGTCCAAACGAAGCTTTTGCGGCACGGTATAGCCGACCCCCTCACCGTTTTGCAGCGACAGTAGTTTGCCGCCGGTGGTTGCACCCTGCTTGACCCAGGAGGCAGCGGCTGCGCCGGCACGCTGGCTTTCTGCGGTGACAAAATCCACCAGGTCGTGTACATGCACCACATTGCCGCAGGCAAAGACGCCGGGCAGGCTGGTTTCCATATTTTCAAACACGACCGCACCCTTGGTACGCGGGTCCAGCGAGATGCCTGCCTTAGCGGTTAACTCGTTTTCGGGTATCAGGCCGACGCTGAGCAGCAGGGTGTCGCAGTCAAAGACCATTTCGGTGCCGGGTACAGGGTTGCGGTCGGGACCAACCTTGGCGACCACGACCTGTTCCACACGATCCTTGCCCCGGATATCTGTAACGGTGTGGGATAGATACAAGGGAATATCAAAATCCTGCAGGCACTGTACGATATTGCGGTTCAACCCGCCGGAGTAAGGCATCAGCTCTACACAGGCCAGTACCTTGGCACCCTCTAAAGTCATACGGCGAGCCATGATCAGACCGATATCACCGGAGCCTAAAATGACAACCCGTTTGCCCACCATATAGCCCTCAATGTTCATAAAACGCTGTGCTGCACCGGCAGTAAAGATACCGGAGCAACGTTCCCCGGGTATGGAGATCGCGCCGCGGGTGCGCTCTCGGCAGCCCATGGCAAGAATGACCGTTTTGGTGCGCAGGGCACAAAAGCCGATCTTTCCGTTCAAAACGCTGACGGTTTTTAATCCGTCAGCTTCCTCCAGCGCAAGTACCATGGCATCGGTCATCACCTCTATGCCGGTGCCCTGAAGCATATCAATAAACCGACCGGCATACTCCGGACCGGTCAGTTCCTCTTTAAAGTAGTGCAGGCCAAAACCGTTGTGGATGCACTGGTTTAAAATGCCGCCCAGCTCACGGTCGCGCTCTAAAATCAAGATATCCTTTAAGCCCTCCTGCTGCGCCTTTTCCGCGGCAGCAAGACCGGCGGGACCACCGCCGATGACAATCAGTTCATAGCATTCTTTCATCTTTCTGAAAAATCCTTTCTGGAAATAGAAGAAACCGACCCACTATTGTGATCCCCAAAATAGCAAAGTATCAATCCTGTTTGGTTTCGCCGCACAGTACCCAGCTGCCGTCGGAATCCATGGGGATGTCCGCCGGGGAAACACCGTATTCCCGCGCCAAAATATCCTGTACACGGGGACCGCAGAAGCCGCCCTGACACCTGCCCATACCGGCACCAACCCGGCGTTTGACACCGTTGACACTGTAGGGTGGAATGGGCGTCTTTAAGCAGGCAAGAATTTCGCCCTCGGTGACGGTCTCACACCGGCAGATCACCCTGCCGTAGGTGGCATCCCGGCGGATCAGCACATTTCTTTCCTCAGCGGAAAGCTCTTTGAATTTGATCCGTTTACGGGTATCGTCAAAATGTGCCTTGGGGCAAAGCTTCAAACCGGCCTGCTCCAGCAGCTCACAGGCATATTTGGCGATAGCCGGAGCAGAGGATAGCCCCGGGCTTTTTATCCCTGCCAAATCAAAGAAATGGGGGGCATAGGCGCTTTCCTGAATGAGAAAATCATGGCTGTCATGGTTTGCGCGCACACCGGCAAAATTGCGGATGTTTTCGCCGAACCCGATGCTCGGCACGCTGCGCAGAGCGGCGGCGCGGACGAAGGCAAGACCCTCCTGGGTGGTTTGGGTCTGGTCGGCATCCGAAACATTTTCGGCATTGGGGCCGACAATCAGGTTGCCGTGTACCGTGGGGCTGACCAAAACACCCTTGCCTTTTTCGTTGGGGCACTGAAAAACAACTGTGTGGACCAGCTCGCCCTGGGATTTATCCAGCAAAAAATACTCGCCGCGGGCAGGGGTTATCTGATACTCCGGCGGGGCGATCAGGGCATGAACCTGCTCTGACTTGACACCGGCACAGTTCAAAATGTACCGGCCCTCAAACACACCGGCGGGGGTGGTGATCCGGTAGCCGCCGTCAATCTTTTCAATCGCTGTGGCTGCTGCCCGCCGTACCAGCTGTACGCCGTTTTTAACAGCTACCTCCGCCATGGCAAGGCAGTACTCCCACGGGCAGATCACACCTGCGCTGGGGGCATACAAAGCACCGCAGACCTCGTCGGAAAGCTTGGGCTCCATCCGGTGGGTCTGCTCTTTATCCAGCAGGGCAAGGCCGGGAACGCCGTTGGCGTTGCCCCGGTCATATAGCTTTTGCAGTGTTTTCAAATCGGCACCGTCAAAGGCAACGACAAGGGAGCCGATTTGGGCAAAGGGAACATCCAGCTTTGCACAAATCTCCTTGCAAAGCTCCACGCCCTGCACATTCAGTTTGGCCATACGGGTACCCGGATAAGGGTCGTACCCCGCATGAATAATGGCACTGTTGGCCTTGGTGGTGGCATTCGCCACGTCATTATCTGCCTCCAGCACGGTGACCGAAAGCTGAGCGCGGGACAGTTCATACGCACAGGCTGCGCCGATGACGCCGCAGCCGATGATAATCACATCAGTCATTACAGAATTCTTCCTTTCTGAAAAGAAAACAAAAATAAACCCATATAAATATAGCACAATCGCTTTGTTATATCAAGCCAGGGGGCAGAAAAAGAATGGGTTACGGATAGTAGGTACCCGGTATATTTTTTAAAAAACACTTGAGATAATTCGATAATATGATAAAATAAGAGCAACAGGAAAAAGAAGGGAGCTTACTATGAAATACCTAAAAAATGTGCAGGACAGGGGTATTGTCCTTACCCCCGATACGTTGGGACAGCCGGTCTACCGGTGGGACGGCGGCGGCATGCGCGAGGCGATTTTAAACAAAGAGGATGGCTGGTTTATACTAAACTATGACGGCGCTATGCCGGGCGAAAACAGCACCAGCTACTGGAACGCCTGCCAGGCTCGCAGCAAAGATTTGGTCCACTGGGAAAAGCTGGGCCCCAACATGGTGGCAAGCGCCCTCTGCCATCCGGAAAGCAGCTGGGAGACCTACAAGGATTTTTGCAGCGCCAGCAGTCCATGGAGCTTTTATTCGGACGGCAGATGGTACCATTACTATGTTGGCGCGGATCACACCGCACCCGATGGCACCCCGGCATTTTGGTACTCGACCATGCTTGCCACCAGCGAAACATTGACCGGCTTGTGGCATAAAAGATGTGATGATGAGGGCTGTGCCCGCCATGTCTGCCTGACCATGGGCCCGGCAGGAAGCTGGAACGATGTGACCACCAGCCCGGGTCAGATTGTGGAGAATCCACGTTGGACACAGGACCCCAAGGGGGAAAAACGCTACTTGATGTTTTACAGCGGCAGCTGCAGCGGTGAGACCAAGCGAAGCCTGGGCATTGCCCGCAGCAATGATTTGGCGGTCAGTGATGATTTTGACGCTCCGCAGGGCAGCTTCTGGCAAAAGGACGATCAGCCGATTCTGCCGCCGGAGCATGATATCGAAAACACCTCCATCTATTACGAGGAGGAAACCGGCCTGTGGTGGCTATTTACCAACCATATTTACGCCAACGCCTACACCGATTCTGTCTGGGTGTATTGGACAAAGGATTTAGAGCATTGGGATCCGGAAAACCGCGCGATTGTGGTGGATAAGACGGTCAGCAGCTGGGCGCATGGGGCGATCGGTATGCCGACGGTGATGAAAAAAGATGACAGCACACTGGTTTTGCTATATGACGCCGTACCGGGCGACGGTACCGGTCATCTGCACCGCAGCATCGGCCTTGCCGAGATCTCGTTGCCGTTGCAGGCAGAGTAATGGGATAACTTGTAAGGTCAAAACGCTTTACACGCAAAAAGAGGACACCCGCGAAGGTGTCCTCTTTTTTTGCAAGAAATGGGTCAAAGCGGTTGCTGCAGATAATTAGCCGATAATCAGCTTGCCGAAGCATTCCGGACGGTGGTAGTCCGGGTGATCGCTGACAATGGGGTTCCACACCACATAATGCTCCACCTCGGTTTTGTCGCCGCACTTATACATATTGGCTGTAAAGCTATCACCCTTTGCAAAGGCTTTTTTGCCCCACAGCATCGTAACCGTCTCCAGGGGAATAAAGCCCTGCCAGCCCCAGTATTCGCCCTCGCGGAAAGTCTCCACAGTGGGCAGCGGGCAGCCCAGCGCACGCAGCTTTTTACGGCCGTGCCGCTCTACGCCCAGCCCCAACAGGCTGGTACCCAGGCTATTGGCCTCCAGGTTCAGATAGCCAACACCGGCATCGGGGGCAAAATCGGCAAAAAACTCCATACAACTGTCCTGACAGACGGCATCATCCGGCTGAGTGTAAACGGCACGGGGGTTTTGCTCCTTACATGTCATGCGTACGGCAAAGCCCCGGTCCTGCAGGTAGACAATCTGGCAGAAGGTCTCGGGCTTATAGCTGCCGCCCCAGGGCATTTCGCAGATTTCAGCTTTTTCCACAGCAGACCAGTCCGGCATTTCCGCAACGGTTTTTACGACATATTCCTTCATAATAAGCTCCTTTCATATACGATCCGTATATTTCGGTTTCTATTTTACAAAATAGGTTTTTTAAGGATCAAAGGGTAAATTAACCGCGAATGCCGTTGCGCACAGCGGTAAAACCGGGAATGTTGTCGTACAGGTGGCGGGCTATCACCTCTAACAGCAGATAGTCCTCTTCACTGTCAATATCCAAAATGCCGGTATCAAACATCTCGTAAATTTTGACCCTGCCCTTCCATAGATCCTGACCGCCCTCGCCCAAAACAAAGCTGCGGGAGAAGATGTACAAAGAGGCATTGATGTCATAGCAGGCAGGGGCCTGTTGACGGCTGGTAAAATTATTTTCAATAATACGGCAGGCGTAGCCGTCCGCTGTGAGCTGAGCCATATTAAAATAGGGGTTGCGGCGGCTGGGTGCGGCGGACATGACCAGATCCAGCGGTTCAGCTTCGTACATTTCCATTGCGCGGATCAAGTCAAAGTCCTGACGCAGGGGGCTGGTGATATCCAGGTCGATCAAGCAGTCATACTGCTTTGCATTTTTTGTCTCCATCCGTTTCATGCAGTCCTCGTAGACCGCCTCCTTGGGTACCCGGTCCCCGGCAAGCTCCTCGCCGCGGGGCAAAAAGACGACCTCCGGGTATTTGTCTGCAACCAGCGCGGCAAGCTCGGGGCTGTCGGTGTTCAGGCAGATATCCACGGCAAGATCGGGGCGGGCAGCGGCAAACAGTTGGGCGGCGCTGATGCTATAGTACACCATGGGCTTATCGTAGAAGGTTTTCAGGTTTTTATTGCGAAAGCCTTTGCTTCCGGCACGGCCGCAGATTGTGACAAGAACATTTTTCATAGGAGTAGGATCCTTTCTATTGACTTATTGATCATCGGAACAGGTCTTCTTTTTCCGTTTGAACGCAAAATAGCAGTCAGTCAGAGCGGTGATAGCTGCGGCAACAAGGCCGGGACCGGCAACCAGCCAAAACAGACTGCCGCCGTCCGGGGTAAAAAAGCTGGCGACAGAACGCTGACGGTTTAGGGTGATATCACGAAAAAGGACATGCAGGTCCGTGCAGCTGCCCGGGTCAAGACGGATGGCCCGAACCCCTTTCGGCAGCCGGAAGGTTAGGCTGCCGTCGCTATTTTCCGTGGCCCAAACACGTTTGTTTTGCCCAAAGGCCTCGTCGAGGCGGTTGACATAGTAAAGGCATTTTTCATACGGATACCGGTCATAACTGACAGTTAAGGTCAGGCTTTCCAGCTTTTGTCCCTCCGGTACCGTGTATAGCAGCTGAGGGTCCTCGTTGGTGGAAATCATCGTTTCACCCTCCAGCAGGGCGTTGACCGGCGTAAAGTCGGAAAGGGAGAGGCGGGTTTCAGTCAGTACCCCCTTAGCCCGGTCGGCAGTGTTCTGAACCAGGGAGAAAAGTGCCGCCAGCAGGGCAAAAACAAAGGTTACAAGATACAGTAGTAAAGGCAAACTGCTGCGCAGTCCGCAGCAGCTTTTCAGTTTAAAAAGGCACAGATGTTTCACGGTAAGGCCACCTCCTGAACGGGGGCGTACAACAGGGAATCCCCGGAATTGACTCGGTAATATAGCTGCACAGTGCCCTGCCTGGCACCGGCAAGGCAATCAGTAAACAGGCTGGCGTACTCCGCCTCAAAGACGGCATCCACATGCTCGGTAAAGATGTAAGCGCAGTCCCGTTCAATTAGGTAGTCGGTCAGCTCTGACAAACTGAGAGTATGGTAATAGGGGCTGCCGTCATAGTTATCCGCGCTGCCAATGGGGCCGCCGCCAAAGCTGTAATCCATAGGCAGGGGCAGCAGCTGGTAGCAGTAGTTAAAGTATTTTCCGCCGTTGTCGTCGGTGCTGACGAAAAAGATGGTTCCCTCCAGCCCGCAGTCATCAATCTGCGCAGCAACGGTCTGCGCCGTGTTTTCATACGCGATCTGCTGGGTAAAGGTGGTTTCCGGATAATCCAGCACAGTCATCTGTGGCCGAATATAAATGGCGGTCACCAGCAGACTGAGACCGGCAACGCCTACGGCAAACAGGGTCATCAAAGCGGTTCTTCGCCGGGGATCCTGCGCCTCAGCCGGAAGTGCGGCAATAGCGTTTTTACTCGTTTCACATCGGCAACCCGCGCCAAGGGTCAGATGGGCGACCGACAGCAAGAACCAAAAGATATAGTAGCTGACCACATAACGGTTATAATCTGACAAAATCGCAGCCTGGGTGGGTTTAAATATAAAGGCGTAGCTGAGAATCAGTACCCAGTAGTAGCCGACAAAGCCAAGCAGACTAAACAGTCCGGCGGTCAAAGTGCGCCGACGAATCATTTTTTGGGGTGCAAGCAAAGCGGCAACCAAAAATAGACCGGTGCAGACTGCAGCTACACATAGACCGGTACCGGTCAACATGGAAAGAGGGTTATCCTCCCCAAGCAACCGGTCAAGAACACTGCGGCTCAGGCTGCCAAGCAGGGTCAGCCGGGTGTGGACAAAGGCGTCCAGCATATCCTTGCTGACCTGGATATATAGGCTGGTGCGCTGGGCGGGGAACAGCAGCTGCCGGATGCCCAGCACGACCACCTGGGTCACGGTCAGGTTGGTGGTACCCACCTGGCCGGTGCTTTCCCGCAGGGCAACGACCGAAGCTACATGCCGGCTCCAGGTAAGATAGGCGACCAACGGAGCAGCCAATACGCCAATAGCGGATACAATGCGTCGCCAAAGCTTTGTGTGGGGAAGGGGCGGATTCTCTGTGACCCGGAAGCATAACCGGTCGAAGGCGCAGATACCTGCGGCAACCATTACCACAGGAAAAGCGTTTTCTTTAATCAGACCGACGGCGGCGAAGATCAGATAGACTGCAAGATGCCCTACAGAATGGGAGAACCCGTCACTTTCGCCGTTAAGGGTACCGCTGCTGCGCCGCAGTGCGAAATACCAGGCGGCGGCACCCGCGGCAAGAATACCGGCAGGCAGATCTCCATAGGCGCTCATATAGGTATTGGTCACATCAAGAATACGGCAATACTCCGCCAACAGATAGGGAGAAAGCAGACATAGCAGCAGACAGGCAGCCGAAAGCGGGTACTGTTTCCAGCTGCTTTTTTTATCCTGCCGGGGGTCGTTGACCCCGCTGACCACAGCAGCGTAGGCAGAGAAAAGCAGTACATCGTATCCGACAAAGGTCTTCCAGGGGGCAAAGGTACCGAAAAACTGAAAAAAGTAGCCGGTCAGCACGGCTCCGGGCTGCTGGGCACCGACCCAATCCCACCCGACCGTGGCGGTAGTGTACAAAGCATCGTTCAGCTTAAGCAGCTTGCTGGCGGTGCCCCAAAAGCTCAGCTCATCCCATTCGGCAAAAACAGGCTTGCGAAGGGCAAAAACCAGCGCGGTGACAATGCAAAGCACCCAAAAGCTGACAAAGGCAAAATCCGCAAGGGCGTAAGCACTGCCCCGGGAAGCGGTTTGTTTTTTTCTGAATAGGGATATGCCGGATACAGGCACCCAAACGGCAAGAGCAATGCCGATAATGTACAGCAGCCAGCCGCCGAGACGCAACACACCGGCAATACCGGCAAGGGTCAGCACCAGAATAATCACGCTGCAGCTTGCCAAAGGGGTCAGACCGCCGGGCAGCCTTGTTTTTTTCCAAAAGAACAGACACAGACCGGCAAAGGCAATAAATGCCAAAATCACATCAAAATATTGCATGGGTTCAGCGCTCCTTTTTGGAGGATTTTACGGCAAGGGTGAGCCAGGCGGCAACCGAGCCGAAAATGCCGGGGGCAGCCAGCAGCAAGACGGCCTGCCCCAAATCGGGCAGCCAGCACTGCCACAGAGGATAATCGGGGTTTAGTACGATCCGATCCAGTCGGAAAAATGCCCCGGCGGCAGAGGTGGGGTCCAGCCGCAGCCGCTCTATGGCAGCCGTGCCGGGCAGCCGAAACCGGTAGGTTCCGGTTTCCCGGTCAATACTGCTGGGCTGAACCGTATGAATAAAATCCGGTTCCCCGGGCAGGGTATAGTAGAGCTGCAGTCCCCGTACCGGCTGAGAGGAGGTGATCTGTACCTCCAGCCCGGAAACCGGGGTCCGGGGCTGCCAGATCAGGTAGGCGTCGCCGTCGGTGGTCAGCAGGCTGCCGGTCTGCCAGCAGCCCCAGTTCACGGGGTAATCATCCCGGATAGAGCTAAGAACGGCGTCCTGTACCGAAAGCTCGATAGGCTTCACCCGGGAGACCCGATTAGCCTGTACGCTGCCCCAAACCAGCCAAAGAAACAGTGCGGTGGCATAGCAGACCGTACAAAAGCGAAAAAAGAGCCTTTTTTGCATCAAAAGGTCACCTCCGGTCGAGTCAACTGCAGACCGTCGTCGGTACGGGTTACCCGGTATAGACCGGTAATACCCTGTTCCGCCCCGGCAAGTCCGTCCGGGAACAGCGAACCGAACTCCTGCATAAAATCGTAGTCCGCCACATCAATCAATAGCAAAGTGATACCGTTTTGATCAATAAAATCAAAGAAACTGTCTTTGGAAAGGCATAGCGCATCCTCCGGGATGAGGTCGCTTTCCGGTGTCAAAACCGTGCTGCCCCCTTCTAAGTAAAGCAGCGGCAGCCCCTCCAGCGCATACGCGTAGCGGTACCACCGCCCGCCGTCGTCCCACTGAGAGATAAGCCAAACCTTTTCGCCGCTGCAGTCAGCGGCATTCCCTTTCATGTCGGTGTCGGTCAGCAGAAAGGCCTCCCCGGCGCCGCACTCTATTTTTTGCTGGTAAGCATTCTGCGTCAGACCGTTTGTCAGCTGCAGGTCGCAGCCGGAAAGCCGAAAAACAGTCAAAGCGAAGACCGTAAAAAAACCGGCAGCGGTGAGCAGCTGCTTTTTCCATGTCTTTTGCGGGTGGACAAAAAGAGCATCCCGACAGTCGGCGGCCAAAAGACAAAGGGTGCCCACCAGCCAAAACAGGGTGTAGCTGCCCATATACCGTTCGTAGGAGGCAAGCTGGCGTCCCTCGACCTCGGAAAAGACATACACATAACAGATCAGCTGGAAAAAGGTGTACCCCAAATAGCCCAGCCCGGTGCAAAGCCCAAAGCAAACGGCGCGCCGTTTGGCGCCGGCGGGCAACAGATAGCAGCCAAGCAGAATCAGCAGGCAGATGACCCCGCAGCTGACCAAACCGGAGCCGAAAACCGTGACGCGGCGGTGCAAAAAGGCTTGTACCATACCGGAAAGCACGGCAGAAAATTTATCACTGCGCCCGATACCGCATAGCTCCTTTAGACCCTGGGTGACCATGCCAAAGGTGGAAAGACCGGCGGAGCCGCCGGTTTCGCTGCGGTTTTGACTAAGGGCGTATGCCAAATGAGCCGACCATACAAGGTAGGCGGCCACTGCGGTGCCGCCCTGCATCAGGGCGACAGAAAGACCCTTGCAAACGGAACCCTTTTGACCGACATGGCGGATAAGGCAATCCGCTGCGCAGATCAGGGTGATCACCAACGCCAGGGGCAGGCCCACATCCTTGATGCAGACCAAAAAGGCGATCACAGGGCAGACGGTAAGCCCGGCGGCAAAGGGGGCAGCCCCGGTATCCTCGCCCGGGCAGACAGGCTGCAGGGCAAACCATACCGCCACACAGCCTGCGGCAGCCACCCCCAGCATACTGTCCCCATAGGCGCAGACATAGCTTGACAGCTGCTGGCCTGCAAGATGGTACTCTGTGGCAAAGGGAGTAAGCACCAGCGCCGCGGCACAAAGAATACCGCCTGCAGAAAAGCCCTCGGGGCAGCAGCTGAGAACGGTACCGAAAACCGCAAACAGAAATACCCCGTAGGCGGCAAAGACCACCCAGGGCGTAAATGTTTTTGCCGAAAAGCAGAACAGATAGCTGAGCAGCGCCAGGGCAGGGGGATAGCTGCGGGCGGCAAGGTTGGTGTTTTGTACCAGTGTGTACAGGGCGTCGTTCCGCCAGACGGTTTTGGCGGCAAGCCCCCAAAAGCTGAATTCATCCCACTGGGTAAACAGCGGCTGCCGTACAGCCAGCAGCACTGCCAGCAGCAGGCTGCCGACAAAGGTCAACAGCCACCCCGGGCAGAAAAAGCAACGCCAAAGGGTATTGCGCAAGGGCCTTGACCTGCGTGCAAGGGCAAAGCCTGCAGCCGTCCATCCGGCAAGCCCAAGGGCAACAAGCAAAAAGGCACCAATCCGCAGCAGATTGCAAAAGCCAAAGACCAACAGTACCAGCACCGCGCAGCACAGGGTGACCGGGGGCAGCACGGCGACGCGTCGGCGCAGCGCAAAGGGGTCGCCATCCGGCTGCCACAGGGCGGTAATACCCAGGCAAAGGCCAAGCAGGGTAAGCCAGCCCGCCCAAAAAGCAAAGAAAGGTTGCATAACGGTTTCCTTTCGGTTTTTCGCAAAACAAGCCGCAGTCTGTACAGTGGGGAACGCCCCGGTATATACGGTGACCGTACAGACCTATCCTCATAAATACAATATATTATACCCTTTATTGCAGAAGATTTCAACCGAAAACCGTAGTTCTACCCGCTTTTCGGGTGCAGCAAAGGCTTTTTTGCGCTTTTTCGGCAGGCAGGCCGGGCGGTTGGGCGGACAAAACAGAAAAAAGGAAGCATAAAAAAGCCGATGCGCAAGGCAAAAAAGCCTTGCACACCGGCTTGCCGGCAGGGCGTCAGGCAGCTGCCCTTGACCCGACCGTGAAGGAGTTAGAATTTACGGGTGCGGATCTCATCCACAACCATTTCGGTAAAGGCGTCCAGGGACATTTCGGAGGTTTCACCGTTGCGGTCACGCACGCTGATGTTGCCCTGCTCTGCCTCCTTGGCACCCAAAACCAGCATATAGGGCACCCGGTCTACCTGCTGTGCCTCACGGATCTTGTAGCCGATCTTCTCGTTGCTGCCATCCAGCACCACACGGATACCGGCGTTATCCAGCTTTTCGGCAACGGCCTGGGCGTACCCCAAGGTCTTTTCAGAAACCGGCAGCACCTTGACCTGGGTGGGTGCCAGCCAGGTGGGGAACCTGCCCTTGGTCTCTTCGATCATAAACGCCATAAAGCGATCCAGAGAGCCCAAAATAGCGCGGTGCAACACAACGGGGGTCTTTTGGCTACCGTCCTTATCAATGTAGGTCAGGGCAAACTTGGCAGGCAGGCAGAAATCCAGCTGGCAGGTGGAAAGGGTGTACTCCGCGCCCACGGCGGGCTTGACATTGACGTCCAGCTTGGGCCCGTAGAAGGCGGCCTCGCCGATCTCCTCGGTAAACTGAATGCCCAGCTCGGTCAGAACCTCGCGCAAAGCGTCCTCGGCCCTGTTCCACATCTCGTCATCCTGATGATACTTTTTCTTATCGGCAGGGTCACGCAAAGACAGGACACAGCGGTAGTCGGTGATGTTGAAATCCTTGTAGACGTCAAAGATCAGGTCGCAGACAGCGGAGACCTCGTTCTTAATCTGCTCGGGGGTGACAAACAGATGGGCGTCATTCTGACAGAAATGGCGGCCGCGCTCAATGCCCTTCAGGGTGCCGGAGGATTCAAAGCGGAAATCGTGGGCGATCTCACCAATGCGGATGGGCAGCTCGCGGTAGCTGTGGGGACGGTTGGCGTAGATCATCATGTGGTGGGGGCAGTTCATGGGGCGCAGCACAAAGCTTTCACCCTCCACCTCCATTGCGGGGAACATATTCTCCTTGTAGTGATCCCAGTGGCCGGAGGTACGGTACAGATCGACCGTGCCGACACAGGGGGTCATCACATGCAGATAGCCCAGCTTGCGCTCCTTGGCCTTGATGTAGTTTTCCAGCTCCTGCCAGACTGTGTAGCCGTTGGGTAGGAACATGGGCAGACCGCGGCCGATCAGATCGTCGGTCATAAACAGCCGCATATCCTTGCCGATCTTACGGTGGTCACGGGCGCGGGCTTCCTCCTGCTGCTTTTCCCAGGCCTCCAGCTCCTCCTGGCTGCGGAAAGCGACGCCGTTAATACGGGTCAGCATCTTGTTCTCACTGTCGTTTTTCCAGTATGCGCCGGACTGCTGGGTAACCTTAAAGGCCTTTAAAGCCTTGGTGTAGGTCAGGTGGGGGCCAACGCACATATCAATGTACTCGGCCTCGCCGTTTGCATCCTTGCCCTGCTCATAAAAGCTGATGGGGGCGTCCTCGGCCAGGTCGCCGATATGCTCCACCTTGTACTTTTCGCCCCGCTTTTCCATCAGGGCGATTGCCTCGGCACGGGGCAGAATGTAGGCTTTCAGGGGCAGATTCTCCTTGCAGATCTTGCGCATCTCGGCTTCGATCCTGGCAAGGTCCTCATCGGTCAGCTTGACATCGCCCAGGTCTACATCGTAGAAAAAGCCGTTTTCGGTAGCGGGACCAAAAGCGAAATCGGCGTGGGGCCACAGACGCTTGATGGCCTGTGCCATAATGTGGGCTGCGGTGTGGCGCAGTACGTGCACCTCTTCCTCTGCGGGACATTCGGCTACATGGCCGTCGTTGTAAAGAATTTTCATAGCGGTTGCCTTTCCTCCCCTTTTTAGGGAAAATACGGTGGGCGGGTCGCGCTCACCCTTTTTTGCTGACAGGGTTGCCTGCAGGATAAAATAAAAAGCCCCTCATCCCGTCAAAAAATGACTTTACGGGATGAAGCGGCCTTAGGTTCGGTTGCTCCACGGTTCCACCCGAATTGATCGCTGCCGATGGCGGCAGGCGACCCTCTCGACGGCTGTAACGGGCCTGCCCGGCAGGGGTTCTCCCCTGCACTCTGCGGTGGTAGCTGTACCAAAAGGCGATAAGGCTGCTTGCAGCACGGTTTGCAAAAGCTTGCAAAAGGGCAGCCCTCTCTGGTATCGGGTTCGGGAACGGTACAGGTGTTGTCCGCATCTGCGCTTTATCCGAGATGAAGTTACCCTTATTGTACCCCCGAAACAGGGGAATGTCAAGCCGTGGAACGGGCGCGGCAGAATGAAAATTGTTTTCGTGTGATATGTGACATATTGTTGACTTCAATCGCAGCATTATATATAATGTGGATGAAAGAACATTTTCGGGGTTGGCGTATGCTTTTTGCAAGGGTAAAGCCTTGCAAGCATAAAAACCGGATGCTGCAAAAGAAAGGGAACAACAGATGGATACACTATTTTCCTGGCAGGTGAAAGAGCTGCAGGCAGAGTATGCCGCAGTGCTGCAAAAAACAGAAAAGCTGGTAGAGGATATCCGGCAGGCGCAAAATGACCGGCCGGACTATTGCGCGGTTTTCACTTCTGCGGAAGCTGCAGAAAAAATGAAACAGTGCCCGACGGAGCTGAAAAGCCAGCAGGAGAGTTTGGTAAAGGAGGCAGCAGATTTTGCTGACGGCATGACATATTGTGCCGATTTTGAGCGTCTCTCTGCCCTGAAAACTATTGCGGAGGGTTCCACCTTGCCGTTAAGCCTGCTGCTGCAAAGGGCAGGGGCAGAGAGAGCGAATGCGCTTTCTGCCCGGCTGTTGAAAGACCAGGCGGGGAAAAGTGCCGAGGATATTTTGCGCACCTACACGGCAACCCAGAAAGCCCTGCGGGAAAAGGCACGGGACAAGGCCGCCTTTGATAAGCTGTTTGCGCCCGAAAAGCCGAAGCAGAGCAGCGCGGCGCAGCCGGGGCAAAGCCCGGTGAATATGCCGCAGGTAGCTGCATCCTTTGCCAATATAAAGGTCGGCTCGGTTATCCAGTTCGGCCATTACCCGCAAAATGCCGACGGCAAGGATAGCACCCCCATCGACTGGCAGGTACTGGAGGTCAAGGACGGCATGGCACTGCTTATTACCGATAAAGCCGTAGATTGCAAGCAATATAACGAGGCTTATGTGGACATACCATGGAAGAAGTGTACTTTGCGGCAATGGCTGAACGGGGACTTTATCAGCAAAGCGTTCACCCAGCAGGAGCAGACAAGGATACAAACTGCAAGGGTAACTGCTGATAAGAATCCGGAATACAGCACCAACCCCGGCAAAGGTACAAACGACAAAGTATTTTTACTCAGTATCAACGAAGCAAATCAGTTTTTCAAAACGGACGAAGACAGAAAGTGTGTACCCACAGAGTATGCAAAGGCACAGGGGGCGTGGACCAGTGACAAGTATACCAAAGGTGGCGCAGCCACCTGCTGGTGGTGGCTGCGGTCGCCCGGCAGTACTCGGCGCCGTGCCGCCTTTGTCGACCATGACGGCTCGGTCAGTTGCGGTGGCATCCCTGTCGGCAATGGTCGTGACTGTGTTCGTCCCGCTTTGTGGATCAATCAGTAATCGGAAATCTTCAAATCTTTCATCTTCCACTCAGCGCCGCAGGCGCAATCTTTCTCCCCTAAAAGGGGAGATGTCGCGAAGCGACAGAGGGGTATGCTTCCGCCGTAAGGCGGCCGCATATTTTTAAAAATGGAGGTCTGATAGTGGAACGCAAGCAAAATGCGTACCCACTGTGTGTGCAAAGAAATAACGGGCGGGGATGAATCCTTTACGGAGCGGTCACCCCGAAAGCGGCTTTGACCGATATGAAATATTGAAATATTGTTCACATTTATTTTACAGGGTGACACATTGACATTCCCGGTGATTTGCAGTAAAATGTTAGACGCCGAACAATTAGGCACCGAATTATTTTAAACCGGGGCTTCGGCAGAACAAAACAGGGAAGGAGGGTGCGGAATGTACCATGTAGGCGGTATGATCCATCGGCTGCACAATCTGCTTTGCAGACAGGAGAATATCCGTTTTCCGGGGGCGGAGCAGATAGAGGCCATGACCGGCAGCCACGGCTATGTGCTGTGCTGGTTGGTTGACCACGAAAAGCAGGGGCCGGTGTATCAGAGAGATATTGAAAAAGAGCTGATGCTGCGGCGCAGCTCGGCAACGGAGACCCTGCAGCTGATGGAAAAGAACGGGCTGATCATTCGGATGCCGGAGCCGGGCGACCAGCGGCTGAAACGGCTGCAGACCACGGAAAAGGCCGAAAAGGTCTACCGTATGCTGGTATCCGGCATAGAGGATATTGAGCAGCGTCTGGTGGCAGGGGTGACCCCGCAGGAGCTGGAAACCTTAATCACCGTGCTGGGTAAAATTCGCGCTAACCTGGATAAAGGGCTGTTTGCCGATGAGGGCGCCCGGCCCGAACCCCAACAGAACGGAGGAAGAAAGACAGTATGATTAAAAAACTGGCAGGGGCGATCAGAGAGTATAAAAAAGATACTCTGATGTCCCCCCTCACCGTCAGTCTGGAGGTCGTCATGGAGATGATCATCCCCCTGCTGATGGCAAAACTGATCGATAACGGCGTAGAAAAAGGGGATATGGCATATATCCTGAAAATCGGCGGCATTCTGGTGGTCTGCTGCCTGCTCAGCCTGTTTTTCGGCATTGTGGCAGGCCGGTACGCCGCCCGCGCCTCTGCGGGCTACGCCCATAACCTGCGTAAGGATCTGTACTACAAGGTACAGGATTTTTCCTTTGCCAACATTGACAAGTTTTCCACCGCCAGCCTGATCACCCGGTTGACCACCGATGTCACCAATGTGCAGCAGTCATTCCAGATGATCATTCGCATTGCGGTACGCGCCCCGATGATGATCATCTTTGCCGTTATTATGGCAACCACCATCAGCGCCAGACTGTCCTTGATCTTTTTTGCGGTCATGCCGCTGCTGTGTCTGGGCTTATATCTGGTCATGGGCAGCGCCCACCCCAGGTTCCGCAAGATGTTTAAGCTGTACGACAAAATGAACAATGTGGTACAGGAGAACCTTGCCGGTGTGCGGGTGGTCAAGAGCTTTGTGCGTGAGGACCATGAGGACGAAAAGTTCAAAGAGGTCTCCGGCTCCATCTTCAAAACGGCCTCCACCGCCGAACGGATCGTCGGCTTGATCAGCCCCACCATGCAGCTATGCATCTTTTTGATGCTCTGTCTTGTGGCGTGGTTCGGCGCCCGGATGATCGTGCTTTCCGGCGGTACCGAGCTGACCACCGGCGAGCTGCAAAGCTTTATCGCCTACGCTATGCAGATCCTGTCCAGCCTGATGATGGTGGCCATGGTCTTTTTGATGATCGTCATCTCCCGCGCCTCTGCCGAGCGCATCTGCGAGGTGCTGGATGAAAAAAGCACCCTTTCCAGCCCGGAAAACGCCTTGACCGAGGTTGCGGACGGCTCTGTCCGGTTTGAAAACGTCAGCTTCAGCTATGCCTCCCGTGCGGATAAGCCGGTGCTTTCCGATATCAATCTGGATATCAAGAGCGGTCAGACCGTGGGCGTTTTGGGCGGTACCGGCTCCTCCAAATCCTCTTTGGTGCAGCTGATCTGCCGGTTGTACGACGTCAACAGCGGCAGGCTGCTGGTGGGCGGTCACGATGTGCGGCAGTACGATCTGGATACCCTGCGCAACAGCGTCGCCATGGTGCTGCAAAAGAATGTGCTGTTCTCCGGTACCATTAAGGAGAATCTGCGCTGGGGCGATGCAAACGCGACGGAGGATGAGATGATCCACGCGTGTAAGCTTGCCTGTGCCGATGAGTTTGTGGTGGCGCGTCCCGACGGGTACGACACCTTTATTGAGCAGGGAGGAGCCAATGTTTCCGGCGGTCAAAAGCAGCGGCTTTGTATTGCCCGCGCCCTGCTGAAAAAGCCGAAGATTTTGATTTTGGATGACTCTACCAGCGCGGTGGATACCGCTACGGACGCCTCTATCCGCAAGGCATTCCGGGAGGAAATTCCCGATACCACCAAGTTTATTATTGCGCAGCGTGTCAGCTCGGTGCAGGACGCCGATGTGATCGTGGTGCTGGACGGCGGTAAAATTGCGGAGTGCGGCACCCATGAAGAGCTGCTTGCCAAGGGCGGCATCTATACCGAAGTGTACGAATCTCAGATGAAGGGAGGCGAGGGCGATGAGTAATCCCGCAAGACCTGCAGGCGGCCCCATGCGCGGCCCCGGTGGTCCCGGCGGCATGCGCGGTATGCCGGGTAAAATGCCGGGTCAGAAGATGGACTTTAAGGTTCTTGGCAGGGTATTAAGCTATATTAAGGGACCCTACCGTATTCTGCTTGCCGTCATGATGGCATGTATTGTGGGCAGTGCCCTTGTCATGGTCAAGATCTCCACCTTTATCGGTGATCTGATCGATCAGTACATTGTCCCCCTGTTGACTGTCTCCAACCCGGATTTTTCCGGTGTGCTGGGTATGATTCTGAAAACCGTGGTGGTCATGGTGATCGGCCTGCTGTGCGCCACATTGCAGGGGCAGATGCAGGCGATTGTGGCACAGCGCATCCAAAAGGATATCCGCGATGAGATGTTCGGCCACATGCAGACCCTGCCCATCAAGTATTTTGATACCAACACCCACGGCGATATCATGAGTACCTATACCAATGATACCGATACCCTGCGTATGTTGGTCAGCCAGACCCTGCCCAATGTGTTTTCCTCCATCATTACCATTGTGGCGGTGTTTGTGGGCATGGTCAGAATCAGCATTTGGCTGACCCTGGCCGTGCTGGTGACCATCTTTATCATGGTTGCGATCACCGCTTCACTGGGCGGCAAAAGTATGAAATTCTTCTCCGGTCAGCAGTCCTCTCTGGCAGCCGTCAACGGCTATGTGGAGGAGATGCTCACCGGTCAAAAGGTGGTCAAGGTCTTCTGTCATGAGCAGGCCGCCAAGGAACGGTTTGACCAGCTGAACGAGGAGTGGCGCGCTAACTGCGCCAATGCCAACGAGGTCGCCAATATTTTGGGACCGGTCATGAACAACTTAGGCCATCTGCAGTATGTTGTGCTGGCAGTCATCGGCGGCGTGTTTGCCATCACCGGCGTCAGCGGGCTGACAGTCGGTCGGCTGATTAACTTTTTGACCCTTTCCAAAAGCTTTACCAACCCGGTCAGTCAGATGGCGCAGCAGCTGAACGCCGTCGCCATGGCTATGGCGGGCGCAAAGCGTATCTTTGCCCTGATCGACGCCGAAAGCGAGCAGGACGAGGGCTATGTCACCCTGGTCAACGCCAAAAAAAGTGCGGATGGCAGTCTGACCGAGACGGCAGAGCATACCGGCCTGTGGGCGTGGAAGCATCCCCACGGGGACGGCAGCCTGACCTATACCCCGTTGACCGGCCATGTGGAGCTGGAAAATGTGGATTTTGCCTATGTGCCGGAAAAAATGGTGCTGTACGATATTGACCTGGAGGCGCAGCCCGGTCAGAAGGTCGCCTTTGTAGGCGCGACCGGCGCGGGCAAGACCACCATCACCAATCTGATCAACCGGTTCTACGATCTGACGGACGGCAAGATCCGATACGACGGCATCAATATCACCAAAATCCGCAAGGAGGATCTGCGTCGTTCCCTGGGCGTGGTGCTGCAGGATGTCAACCTGTTCACCGGTACCGTGATGGAAAACATCCGTTACGGTCGGCTGGACGCCTCGGATGAGGAGTGTATCGCCGCTGCAAAGCTGGCAAATGCGGATGATTTTATCACCCGTCTGCCGGACGGCTACAACACCCTGCTGGAAAACAACGGCGCCAATCTGTCCCAGGGTCAGCGTCAGCTGCTTTCCATCGCCCGTGCTGCCGTGGCGGATCCCCCGGTTATGATTCTGGACGAGGCGACCTCTTCCATTGACACCCGTACCGAAGCGCTGGTGCAGCGGGGCATGGATGCGTTGATGAAGGGCCGTACCGTGTTTGTCATTGCCCACCGCCTTTCCACTGTGCGCAATTCCGACAGCATCATGGTGCTGGATCGGGGTCATATTATCGAGCGCGGCACCCATAAAGAGCTGATCGCGCAAAAGGGGCAGTACTACCGTTTGTACACCGGCGCGTTTGAGCTGGAGTAAGTCGGAGACTATCCCAAATACAGTAAAAAAATACCGTTCCCGGTTCTGCCCGGAAACGGTGTTTTTTATGGGGCATCCGGCTTTTGCCGGAAAAGAACAGGGGAAAGGCTTACAAAAGCCCCTCCTGCTGCAAAAACAGCTTGGTGCGGCGCAGGGCTTCTAAGATATGCTCGGTGGAATAGCAGTAGCTGGCGCGGACAAAGCCGTCACCGCCCTGACCGAAGGCACTGCCTGGCACCAGCGCCACTCGCTGGCTGCGCAGCAGCTTTTCGCAGAAGGTCTCGCTGTCCATACCGGTGCTGCGAATGCAGGGAAAAGCGTAAAACGCGCCCTTGGGTTCCCGGCAGGTCAGACCCAGCTCGTTAAAGCCCTGTACGATCAGGCGGCGGCGCATATCATACTCCTCCACCATTTTCCGCACATCCTCGTCACAATTTTTCAGCGCCTCGATGGCTGCGTACTGACTGGCGGTCGGGGCGCACATAATGGCAAACTGGTGTACCTTGGTCATCTGGGTCATGATAGGGGCGGGCCCGCAGGCGTAGCCCAGCCGCCATCCGGTCATGGAAAACGCCTTGGAAAAACCGTTGATGGTGACGGTACGATCATACAGCGCAGGGATAGACGCCGCACTGCAGTGCCGCAGACCGCCAAAGGTCAGCTCGGAGTAAATCTCATCCGAGATCACCATGATATCGGTATCCTTCAGCACTTCGGCAAGGGCCTCCAGGTCAGCCCGCTCCATCACGGCGCCGGTGGGGTTACAGGGGTAGGGCAAAATCAGCGCCTTGGTGCGGGGGGTGATCAGTGCCCGCAGCCGCTCAGGCGTCACTTTAAAATCCTCTTGGGCGGTGGTCTCAAAAATAACCGGCACGCCTCCGGCAAGCTGAGTGATGGGCTCGTAGCAGACATAGCTGGGCTGGGGGATAATGACCTCATCCCCCGGCTGCACCAGCACCCGGATAGCAGCGTCAATCGCTTCGCTGCCGCCTACGGTGACCAGCAGCTGGGTGGCGGCGTCATAGGCAAGACCGTATTTGCGCTGCAGGTAGGCGGCGATTTCCTCACGCAGCTGGGCAAGACCCCGGTTGGCGGTGTAACGGGTGCGCCCCCGCTCTAGCGAGCGGATACCCGTGTTGCGGATCTGCCAGGGAGTGGGAAAATCCGGCTCGCCTACGCCCAACGAGATCACATTGTCCATGGTGTTGGCGATATCAAAAAACTTGCGTATGCCGCTGGGCTTTAAAGCACACACAGTGGGGTTCATGAGCTTTTCGTAATCTATCATAGCAGAATATTCCCTCGGTCATCGGTATTGCGGTCGATCAGCTCCACATCCATCTCTTTGTAACGGCGCAGCACAAAATGGGTTGCGGTTTGGGTGACGGAATCTAAGGTGGAAAGCTCCTTGGCCACAAACATGGCTACCTCCTGAAAGGTTTTGCCCCGAACCATAACGCTCAGGTCGTATACGCCGCTCATCAGGTAAACCGCCTCTACCTCCGGGTACTTGGCGACCCGCTCGGCGACCTCCTCAAAGCCAAAGCCTGCCTTGGGGGTGACCTTCAACTCTATCATAGCGGTGACGGCGGCACTGTCCAGCTTTTCCCAGTCAATCAGTGCCTTGTAGCCGCGAATAATGCCTGCAGCCTCCATCTCGGCTATTTCGGCGCGTACTTCTTCTTCGGTACGGCCCAGCATAGTGGCGATCTGTGCTGCGGTAGTACGGCTGTCCTTGGCCAGCAGCTTTAATATTTTCTTATCCATTGTCTCAAACCTCCTGTGCAAAACGGATTTGTGTGTATTTGCAAGGGAAACCCGTTTTTGACGGGCAAACCCCGGTGCCGACAAAAAAGTCCCGGACGCAGCGAGTATATGCTCACTGCATCCGGGACGAAAAAGAATCCGTGGTACCACCCGGCTTCAAGGGTACAAAAGCCCCTTGCGCTTATCACGGCCCGCAGGCCGATGCCCCGATAACGGAGGGCGAACCGCTTTTCCCTACCCAGGCGCCGTTCTGAGCCGCTGCCCTTCGGGAAAAAGACAACCCGTGACCGCTTCGCGCATCTGCCGCCCCGAAGCTTGCACCGTCCGCTTCGTCTCTTGTGCCGGTCGGCAAAAGGCTACTTGTTCCCGGTAGGCCTTTTGTGTGCCGATATTCCGCAGGAATACCGAGCTTTAAGTTTTGCTTATTATACGCTATCTGTCTCTGCTTTGTCAAGCAGAAAGAAACTGTATCATATCCGAAAGAAAATAAGAAAGAAAATAACCAATGCGGGGACAGGCGAAAAAATACATTGCAGAATTGTGAATTTTTAGAGTGTTTACAAATTTCGCTTGATAAAATGCGTGAGTTGTGGTATAAGACAAGAGGAGAGAAAATACAATAGATAGCGGTGCAGCAGACATCTGCTACACCACAGGTGGTGTGCGAAACAAGTGGGCGCCCGGCGCCCGGAAAGGTGAGCAACAGCATGTCCCAAACAGCAAAATCCCCTGTCTCTTTACCGATTAGCAGCGTTCTGGAGGATGCCTTTAAGCCCTACGGCACTGTTCTGAAAAACCTGGATGTCTCCGCTTTTTTACAGGCGGGGGACGCCCTGCCCGTACCTAAGGTGGGTGTTGTCTATCACGCAAGCGAGCCTGTTTTTGAGGCCCTGCCGGATGCCGCACAGCTGCAGGCGGATTACTACGGAGAGCTGCCCTGTCAGATCGGCTACTGTGCCGGACAAAACAGCTTGCTGAATGCGCTGGAATGGCACAACTGCAACGAGATCAATATCGGTATAAAGGACTGTGTCCTTATTCTTGCCAAGCGCGCCGATCTGGATGACAAGTTTCGGATGGATACTGCCGTATGTAAGGCGTTTTTACTGCCCCGCGGCGTGGCGGTAGAGGTGTACGCCGATACATTGCACTACTGTCCCTGTCAGCAGCGGGCAGAGGGCTTTGCCACGGTGGTGGCACTGCCTAAGGGGACCAATACCGACCTTGCCCAGCGCCATACCGACCGTAAGCTTATTGCAAAAAATAAGTGGCTGATCGCCCACCCGGACGCCACCGAGCTGGTGCGGGAGGGCGCATATATCGGGCTTTCCGGTGAAAATTTTCGTCTTGAGTATTGAGCATGGGTGAATAAGGGGCTGTAGCAAAATGAAAAATTTTGCTACAGCCCTTTTTACACGAATTTTTACTGTTTGAATAAGATTTAACCAACATGATTTCTGCAGTTACTTTTCTGTTTCCACGCAGCAAAAACTGTCTGAAATTGGAGTCCTGTTTGATAACGCCAAAAGCTCCTTCGGACTGAATCTTGCTATCTCATGGTAATTCGGAGCCTTTGCTCCGTTTAGCAGCCAGATAAAGTTTATATCGCGTCTGCATGCCGTTTCTATCTCTCCGGCACTATGGATTTTTTCCATTCCTGCATACAATAACACTTTCAACATTGTGGATGGAGCTGTCGCAGCCGGACGACCGTGGCGTTCATATGCTCTGTACAACGCGCTCAAATCCATCTCCTTTACGATTCCATCTAAGAGCCGCACACTGTCGTTTATGGGCTGCTTTTTGCTACAGCCCCGATACATAAAACTGTGCGAAAAACAAAAGAAAAATGAGTATTCATAACTCAAGTCCGTTATGAATACTCATCATGGTCGGAGTGGCGGGATTTGAACCCGCGGCCTCTTGGTCCCGAACCAAGCACGCTACCAGCTGCGCTACACCCCGGAAAAAAAGAAGCAGCAACAAAGCGCTACTGCTTCGATGGTTGCGGAACTAGGATTCGAACC
>DCHC01000036.1:79779-111947 GCA_002314755.1 Faecalibacterium sp. UBA1762
CGTGCTACCTTTACACAATTCCGCATCAATGCTAAAGGGAACAAATCCCTCTACAACGCCTATTTATTATAAGCGATAAGGCAGGGCTTGTCAAGCATTTTTTGCAAAAAGTACCGGACTTTTTGTAGACTTTTTGCGGATTTTTTGGGCAGGGCTATTGCCCGGCGCGGTGCGGCTGTCAGAACATAATTTGCAAAAGCTTTACAAAAAACAGAGAAAAAGCCGGTTGCAATCCGAAACCGATTCTTTTATAATATATCTATCTGTTTCTGATAAAAAGCGGTCGAAAAAAGGAGGGAGCTGGGAGGATGAGTCGAAAATTCCCATGGAGAGTCTGTTTGGTTGGGGTGTTGTTACTGGCACTGCTGATCGCCAGTATCCCTTTTGCCGGGTTTCGTACCCGGGCGGTCAGCAGCTGGAGTGCCTATGAGCAAAGTCTGATCGCTGCAGGTTTTCCCGAAAGCTATGTGCCGTACCTGAACACGTTACATAACAAATACCCGAACTGGACCTTTACCCCATACCACACCGGTCTGAATTGGGCTTCGTCGGTGTCGGCAGAATGCTCCGGCGGGCGCAGTCTGGTGGTCAGCGCGGCTAACGAGGTGTTTAAAAGCAAAGCGGAGGGCTGTTACGATGCTTCCACCGGCGCCTACACCTTTGTGGAAAGCGGCTATGTGACGGCAAGCGAATTTGCCGTATCCTACTTTATGGACCCCCGTAATTTTTTGCGGGAGGAGTACATTCTGCAGTTTGAATCCCTGGTATACCATGCCTCAGATAATGAGTTGCAGGTCATTCAGAACATTTTGTCCGGTACGGTGCTCACCGGAGATACCATATCTTATAAGACCAGCACCGGCGCTACCAATACCATTGACATCTCTTACGCCGAGGCAATTCTGCAGGCCGGTCAGACCTATGGGGTCAACCCGTTCTTTTTGGCGTCCAAGATAAGGGATGAGGTGGGCAGCGGCGGTCAGACCATCTCCGGCACGGTCGCCGGGTATGAGGGTTTGTACAATTTTTACAACATCTACGCCTACGGTTCCAACAGTATTGCGCAATCCCTTGCCTGGGCAGGCAGCGGGACTACTTACTCCCGTCCCTGGACCACCCCGGTGCGCTCGATCTACGGTGGGGCGGAGTATATCGCCGAAGGCTATATCAACCGGGGGCAGACCACCAGCTATTTTCAGCGGTTCAATGTGGTCAGCAGCCCCTACTATAACCACCAATATATGACAGCCATCCGCGGTGCAGCTGAGGAGGCGCTGAACAGCTACAAGGCACTGAGCAGTACCGCACTGAGCGCTGCCCGTACCTTTGTCATTCCGGTATATGAAAATATGCCCCAATCCTCCGCAAAGCTGGCAGACAATATCGGTGTGACTGGTATTGTCAGCACCGGCGCGGCCAATGCCAGCGTCAATCTGCGCACCACCCCCACCACCAGCGCTTCCAATAAATCCGGTCAGGTGCTGGCAGAGGGGACGGCGGTCACCATCTTGGAACAGCTGCGCAGCTGCGGCACCGATTTTCTAAAGTATCCCTACTGGTATCATATCTCCTACAACGGGGGCGAAGGCTATGTCTGCGCCGATTATATCAATGTCAGCTACAGCCAGAATCCGGCTACGGCAGGCAGCGTACAAAGTCTGTCCCTGTCCCTGATACCCACTGACGCCACCGAGGTGCCGTCGGTCAGCAGTTCAGATTCCGCTGTGGCGGCGGTCAACGGCAACGGACAGATCGTCTGCCAGAACACCGGCCTTGCCTATATTACCGCAACGCTGAACAACGGCGCCCGCGCCATCTACTGCCTACTGGTCGCCCCGGGTGAGGTCAGTCAGATTATCCCTGTGACCGAGCTTTCTTTGAACGCGGAAAGCCTGACCCTGTCGGCGGGGGAGACCTTCCAGCTGGCAGCGCAGATTTTCCCGCAGGACGCCACCGTGAAGACCCTGACCTGGGCAACCGATAACGAGTCGGTCGCCACCGTAGGCGCAGGCGGTACGGTACAGGGCGTGGGTGGCGGCAGCACCCTGATCCGGGCGACCAGTGCGGACGGCAATGTCTACGCGACCTGTACGGTCACGGTCAGCGCCCCTGTCATTGAGGAGCCGGATGATATTCCCACCGGTATTGTGGATCTGGATACCGATGTGGCCAGCCTGAAGCAGACTATCGCTTCTTTGAAGGAGGCCATTGCCGCAGCCGAGGCGCAGGACGCTTTAACTGACGGACTGCTATTGGGAGAGATACCTCAACAGGAGCAGACAGAGCTTGACCCGGATGCCTATCTGCCCGGTATGGAGAAGGACACCCGTAAAAAGGTTGCCGGAATCGGAACCACATCCTTTGCGGTGACGGTTCGGGATAAGAACGGCGATCCGGTCAACGATGCCCAGCTGGTGCTGAAAAGCGCCTCGGATAAGACAGTCTCCACCGCCGAGCTGATCAGCGAAGGGCAGTATATTTTTGAGAGCATCCTAAGCGGCAGCTATACAGTGGAGATGACCGACGCCGCCGGTAATGTGCAGACCAGAACCATCGTACTGACAGGTGAAACCGAGCCGGAAGAGCTGGTGTTTACCCTGGGTGAAGCCAGGACCGGTCTGCAGGGCAGACTGGCTACGGTGCTTGCTCTTGCCGGTGTGGGGTTTGTGGTGCTGTCGCTGGTGGGCGTGGCAGTAGGCGACGCCGTGCGCAAGGCAAAGCACAAAAAGCTCTACCGTAAAAAATAACCGTATCAGCGTTTGACAGGAAACAGGATGGAGCACGGCAAAGTCCGGCTACCCGGACGGCACCGGTCGCTCCATCTTATGTTTTCTAAATAGAAAAGCCCTGTATAGCAGTGACTTCAGAAAGGAAAAGAGGATCTGACTGTGAACGAAAAAGAAGTATCAGAGCTGCGCCGCCGCTTTAAACCGGAAAAAAACAACATATCCAAAATCTGTGGGTGCTATGTCAACGAGCAAAAAGAGGTTATTGCCCTATTTGACGAATCCCTGACCATGATGGATACGCAGGAGAGTGAAAAGTTTTTAAGCCTGCTGAAAAAAAGCCTGACCGGTGCCCTGGGTAAAAACCTGATTGATATCACATTTGGTACCCGGCAGGTGATGGACAGTGACGAACACCGGCTTTTGCGCACCCTGTGGGAGAGCGGACTGAAGGATACCGGCGCGCTGGAGACTTTTTATCAGCGGGTGATCGAAAGCTGCGACCTGCCCGGTCAGTACCTTATCCTAATGGGGGCGGATATCTATGATGTGCCTTACCGCAGCGGCTTTGGCGAGGCGGTGGCGGATGCTTCCGACCAGACCTTCCGGTATTTTGTCTGCAGCATCTGTCCGGTAAAGGAGCAGCCCCCGGCGCTGTGCTACCAGCCCTCTAAAAACGAGTTTCACGCCGGTGAGCTGATGCACACCGTCGCCGCCCCGGAGCTGGGCTTTCTTTTTCCCGCCTTTGATGACCGGGCAACCAATATCTACAACGCTTTGTACTACTGCAAGGATACCGCCACCTGTCATGACAGCTTTGTGGACAGAGTTTTCCACACCCCGCTGCCTATGCCTGCCGCAGTGCAAAACCAAAGCTTTCATGCCATGCTGGGGGAAACACTGGCAGAGGAGTGCAGTTTAGAGGTCATGCAGACGGTTCACGATCGCATTGCGGAGAATATTGCTCTGCACAAGGCGGAGAAAAACCCGGAAACCTTGACCGTATCCCGGGGCGAGGTCAGCCGTATGCTGGATGACTGCGGCGTGTCTCAAACCAAGCGTGCCGCCTTTGAGGAAGAATACGAAAAGCAGTTTGGTGCGGCAACAGACATCCCCGCGAAAAATCTGGTGGATACCGCAAGGTTTGAGCTGCGCACTCCCGATGTCGTCATACAGGTCAACTCCCAGCGTCCGGACCTGGTGGAGACCCGTGTGCTGGATGGCACCCGATACATCCTGATTCGCGCCGAGGAGGGAGTCGAGGTCAACGGCGTCAATGTGGTCATATCCAAAGAAGAGTGATACAGGCGGTTTTCTTATGTGCGATTTCGGCGATAGGCTTTCTGTCACTTGATACTGCAGATAAGGCGAGATTTTCAGGTAAAAGGAAATCTCGTCTTTTTTTACGCTTTGAAAACCGCAAGAAGAAAAGCGGGCGGAATAATTACTTGACTTTTGATGAATATTATTCACTGATAATGAATATTCAGAGCGACAGAGGGAAAAGATTCCGAAAAGACATTTTGTGTGAATATGCTGTCCGCACCGATTTTTCGACCTGCGTTTTTGTGAAAACTTTGACAAGATAGAAAAACTTTTTGGCTGATATAGAATTTTTATCTATTTAATTGTTGTCACTTTTTGCTTATTCTAATAATTATCGTCAATACTGTCCGTTTGAAAAGAAATATTATAAAAAATACTTGACAAACATAAAATTGAAGTGTATATTTATTTAAAAATGAAACTGGAGGGAAAAGGGTATGTACGCGAAAAGATTTGCCGGTGCTGTGCCTGACGCGACAAGCGCTGGGGCTTTTTCTGCGTGCGCTTCCGGTTTTGTGTCTGCTCGTTCTGCGCGTTTTGCTGCTATTGCTGCGGATACCGTAAAAGCGGTATCCGCTTTTATTTTGTCTATCCTTCGACTTCCTGATGTGATTATTATTAACACGATGATCATTTGTATGATGATTATGATGATATGCAGCGTATCCCCCTGAAAAAAGGACATCAGATTTTCAAATAACGGTTGATCCGTTGAAATGATGAGCAGGTTCCTTTTGAAGGGACCTGTTTTTATTTTTTAACGGTTCAAATCTCTAAAGAAGGGAGCTTTCGCTCACGCGAAAGCCACGGTTCACGGATATGTCAGATCTGGATAATGCACGGCTGCTGGATGTTGCGCTTCGTATTCGTACCATGCGGGAAATCTGCGGATTTTCAGAAGACGAAATGGCGACAAAAACCGAGGTGTCAGCGGAGAAATACCGCTTGTATGAATCGGGTAAAGAGGATTTTCCCTTTACCTTTATTCACAAGTGTTCTCTGGCATTCGGTGTAGGGATAACCGATTTGCTGGAGGGGCGCGCCGCGCACCTTTCCTCCTATACCGTTACCAGAAAGGGCAACGGTCAGGAAACTGCTAAGGAAGACGGTATTGAGATCAAGAATCTGGCTCCGATGTTTCTGAAAAAGATTTCGGAACCGTATTACGTAAAATACGAGTATAAGCAGGAGCTTCAGAACAAGCCGATCCACACCGTTACCCACTCCGGTCAGGAATTTGACTATGTTCTGAAGGGAAGACTGAAAATTCAGGTCGGCGACAATATCGAATACCTGAGCGAGGGCGATAGTATCTACTATAACAGCTCGGCTCCTCACGGTATGATAGCGGTTGACGGCGATGACTGTCTGTTCCTGGCCTTGGTGCTCCCCGGCGAAAAGCAGCAGGAGGATCACATCCGCAATACCCTGATGCCCTCGTACAGTCAGAGAAAAGAGCCCGCGGTTACCTCCCGGTTTGTTGAAACCGAGGAAGACGGCAACGGCCTTTTGAAGTCGATCCGTTTTAAAGATGAGGACAGCTTTAACTTTGCGTTTGATATTGTGGACGAACTGGGCCGCACAAAGCCGGATAAGCTTGCGATGATCCATATCTCGGACGACATGACCGAAAGACGGTTTACCTTCCGGGACATCAAGAGGGGCTCGGCACAGGCTGCAAACTACTTTAAAGCGTTGGGTATCAAGGCGGGTGATCGGGTGATGCTGGTTCTCAAACGCCGGTATCAGTTCTGGTTCGCCATTCTGGGACTTCACAAAATCGGTGCAATTGCCATACCTGCGACCGGTCAGCTGCAGGCAGAAGATTTCTTGTATCGGTTTAAGACTGCCGACGTGGGCTATATTCTCTGCACGGATGACCGGATTGCCCAGCAGGTCGAAATCGCCGAGCAGCAGTATGACAAGCCGCTTACCAAACTGTTTGTCGGCGGAGACAGACCCGGTTGGAAGAACTACGATGAGGAGTGCAAGCTTTTCAACGTCCATTTTTACAGAAATGCGCAGACCCCCTGCGGCAGCGACCCGATGATCATGTTCTTTACTTCGGGAACGACCGGTTACCCCAAAATGGCGCTCCATTCTTATAAATATGCCCTTGGTCACTACATAACCGCGAAATATTGGCACGGCGTCGGTCAGGACGGCCTGCACTTTACCATATCGGACACCGGATGGGGCAAAGCGCTGTGGGGCAAGCTTTACGGCCAGTGGCTCAGTGAGGGTGCGGTGTTCACCTACGATTTTGAGCGCTTCAATGCGGCAAAGATCCTGCCTATGTTTGCCAAGTATCAGATCAAAACCTTCTGCGCACCGCCGACCATGCTGCGAATGATGGTGCGGGAGGATCTGTCCGGATACGATTTCTCATCTGTCGTTCACATGACAACGGCAGGCGAGGCGCTGAACCCCGAGGTTTACAAGCTGTTCTTTGATGCCACCGGGTTGAGAATCTGCGAAGGGTTTGGGCAGACGGAGCTGACCCTTGCCATAGGGAACCTGATCGGGGACACGGTGAAGGTAGGCTCCATGGGCAAGGCTTCACCGCTGTATGACATATCACTGATGAAGAGCGACGGAACCCCTGCCGACATCGGCGAAACCGGTGAAATTGTCGTCAAGACCTCTGATCATATTCCCTGCGGTCTGTTCCTGGGTTACTACAATAATCCCGAGGCAACAGCCGAGGTTTGGCACGATGGTTATTATCACACCGGCGACCTTGCATGGAAGGACGAGGACGGCTTTTTCTGGTATGTCGGGCGGGTGGATGATGTGATCAAATCGTCCGGTTACAGAATCGGACCGTTTGAGATCGAAAATGTTATTATGGAGCTGCCTTATGTACTGGAGTGCGGCGTGTCTGCCGCACCCGACCCGATCAGAGGGCAGGTGGTCAAGGCAAGCATCGTATTGGTTTCCGGCAAAGAGCCGTCAGAGGAGCTGAAAGCCGAGATTCAAAACCATGTAAAACAGAACACGGCACCGTATAAATACCCCCGCATTGTGGAATTCAGAGATAGCCTTCCCAAGACGATCAGCGGAAAAATCATCCGAAATCAGCTGTGATTTTGCTTGAAAGGAGCGTATCAGAATGCAGAAAGCGGAACTCAGTCAAAAGATTATTGATATGGCAAAGCGTATCAAGGACCTGCGCGAACTGCTCGGCATTCCGGCGGATACCATGGCCGGAATAACCGGGTGTACGGTAGATGAATATCTTGCCTGCGAAAACGGCCGGATGGATCTGACATTCACCTTCATTTATCAATGTGCCAACTATTTTAAGGTCAATGTGACGGATATCATCGAGGGCTACAGTCCGACGCTTCGTTCCTACACCGTCACCCGTGCCGGTTCGGGCCAAAAAATTTCTCAGGCGCACGGGATGACCTACTACAACCTTGCGTATTCCTTTCAGAACAGAATTGCCGAACCCCTGTATGTCCGAAGCGTTTACGACCCGGATATTCAGGACAAACCCATTGAGGTGACAAGCCATGAGGGACAGGAGTGCGATCTTGTCGTTGATGGTTATCTGCTGGTTCAGGTCGGTTCGCACAGAGAGCTTCTCGGACCGGGCGACAGCATCTACTATGACAGCGGTACCCCCCACGGTATGATTGCTGTTAACGGGAAGGATTGTATCTTCTACGCCATCGTTTTAAACCCCACCGGAGAGCCTATTCCCGAGCTTGCGGATGCACCGGCCATTGCGGATACTTCCGTCATCCAGCGGGACGATACCCCGAGAATTCATCAGGAGTTTATTGAGGTTGAAGAAAACGAGAAGGGAACACCTACCAGGATCACCTTTAAGAATACCGAGCGTTTCAATTTTGCGTTCGATATTATGGATAAGATCGCGAGGACCACGCCGGATAAACGCGCGATGCTCTATCTGGATAAACATAAAAATGAGCGCAGCTTTACCTTTAAGGAGATCATGGATGCCTCCAACCGCTGCGCAAACTATTTCAGGTCGCTGGGTATCAAGCGCGGCGACAGAGTGATGCTGGTTCTCAAGCGCCACTACCAGTTCTGGTTTGCTATGCTGGGCCTTGAAAAAATCGGTGCCATCGCCATTCCGGCGACCAACCAGCTGGTGAAACATGACTTTGAATACAGATTCAACGCGGCCCAGGTCAGCACGATTATCTGCACGGCAGATGGGGATACCGCCCATCAGGCAGATATCGCGTGTGAAAGCTACAATGGGCTGAAGAACAAGCTGATCGTCGGCGGAGACCGTGACGGCTGGCGCAGCTTTGACGAGGAGTATCTGCTTTATAGCTCTAAATTTGAGAGGAAAGAGGATTCGCCCTGCGGTGACGACCCAATGATGGCGTTCTTTACCTCGGGTACCTCCGGTTATCCCAAAATTGCGCTGCATTCATATAAATACGCACTGGGACATTTCCATACCGCCAAGTACTGGCACAACGTCAACCCGGACGGGCTGCATCTGACCATTTCGGATACCGGCTGGGCAAAGGCAATGTGGGGCAAGATGTTCGGCCAGTGGTTGTGCGAGGCGGCTCTGTTCGTCTACGATTTTGACCGGTTTGATTCCGCTGACATTATCCCCTTGTTTGCCAAGTATCAGATTACCACCTTCTGCGCGCCTCCTACGATGCTGCGTATGATGGTAAAGCAGGATATTTCGAAATACGACCTGTCCTCCATCCAGCACATTTCCACCGCAGGCGAAGCGCTGAACCCCGAGGTCTACAGACAGTTTGAAAAGGCAACCGGCCTGCAGATCCACGAGGGTTTCGGCCAGTCCGAAACCACAATGGTAATCGGTAATCTGGTGGGCGCGCCCCACAAAATCGGCTCTATGGGTAAGCCTGTGCCGATCTATGAGGTCGCGCTGGTTGACAGCGAGGGAAATATCGTCCCGCCCGGTGAGAACGGAGAGATCGTCATCAGCACCAGGAACGGTTGGCCCTGCGGATTGCTGAAAGAGTATTATAACAATCCTGAAGAGAATGCGAGAGCCTTCCACGACGGTTGGTACCATACGGGCGATATCGCCTGGATGGATGAAAGCGGCTACTATTGGTATGTCGGCCGCGCGGATGATGTGATCAAATCGTCCGGATACAGAATAGGACCGTTCGAGATTGAAAACATTATCATTGAGCTGCCTTATGTTTTGGAATGCGGTGTTTCAGCCGCTCCCGACCCGATCCGGGGTCAGGCGGTAAAGGCATCCATTGTCCTTGTGGAAGGTACGCAACCCAGTGAGGAACTGAAAAAACAGATTCAGGATTATGTCAAAGAAAATACCGCGCCGTACAAATATCCCAGGATCATCGAGTTTAAGGAGAGCCTGCCCAAGACCTCCAGCGGTAAAATCATCCGTTCCAGGCTTTAAGCGGGGTGGGCAGATGGATTATAAAAGAATAACCCTTTTATGCGGTCATTACGGAAGCGGAAAAACCAATATAGCCGTGAATATGGCGCTGGATGCAAAGCGAAGGTACCCCAAGGTCACCGTTGCAGATCTGGATATCGTCAATCCCTATTTTAGGTCGGTGGACAGCCGAGAATTGCTGCAGCAAAACGGGATACGCGTGATCTGCTCCGAATACGCCAACACCAATCTGGATGCTCCGGCTTTGCCGCAGGAGATGTACGCGCTGGTGGATGATAAATCGTCCCACGTTGTTATCGATGTGGGAGGCGATGACAGAGGCGCGTTGGCTTTGGGGCGGCTTCGCGACAGGATCCTCGCCGAAAACGATTACGAAATGTACATGGTGGTCAATCGCTTCCGACCCCTGACAGCAACGCCGGAGGACGCCGTAGAGATCATGCGCGAAATCGAGGACGCCGCAGGAATCGGGTTTACGGGGATCTTAAACAACTCGAATCTCGGGGCCGAAACGGATGAGGTCGTGGTGCTTTCGTCCGTCGGATATGCGCAGGAGCTTTCGCGCCTTACGGGCATCCCTGTGGTGGCGGCCTTCGCCGACAGAGCAACAACAGAAAAAATAAAGGATTACCCCGGTGAACTGATTGCAATGGACCTGCAACCGAGACCGGTATAACGGAGGGAATTATGAGAGGGAAGCTTACATTCACAATTGATCTATGCAAGGGATGCGGGCTGTGTGTCAATACCTGCCCTAAAAAACTATTGAAGATCTCGGAGGAGACCATCAATAAAAAAGGACACTATGTGGTGGAATTGACCAATGAGGACCAATGCGTCGGATGTGCATCCTGCGCCGTGATGTGTCCTGATTGTGTTATCAAGGTGGAAAGGGAGTGAAAAACATGTCGGAAAAAGTACTTATGAAGGGCAATGAAGCTATCGCGGAGGCGGCAATTATCGCCGGATGCAGACATTATTTCGGTTATCCCATTACACCGCAGACGGAAATTGCGGCATATCTTGCCAAGAGAATGCCGAAAATCGGCGGAATCTTTCTGCAGGCAGAAAGCGAGGTCGCTGCGATCAATATGGTTTATGGCGCTGCCGCTGCAGGTGTTCGCGCTATGACTTCCTCCTCCAGCCCGGGTATTTCCCTGAAGCAGGAGGGCATCTCTTATCTTGCAGGCGCCGATCTGCCGGCGGTCATTATCAACGCACAGCGGGGCGGTCCCGGTTTGGGTGGCATTCAGCCCAGCCAGTCTGACTATTTTCAGGCAACAAAGGGCGGCGGTCACGGTGACTATCACCTGATCGTTTTAACGCCGGCTTCTGTCCAGGAAATGGCAGAGCTGACGGTCAAGGCCTTTGACCTTGCCGACGCATACAGAATGCCCGTGATGATTTTGACTGACGGCACCATCGGTCAGATGATGGAGCCGGTCTCGCTGGATCTGGTCGTGAAGGACCCGCCGGAAAAGCCGTGGGCAACGACCGGCACGAAAATGCAGAGAAAGCACAATATCGTGAACTCGCTGTATCTCAGCCCGGCGGAGTTGGAAAGGACCAATCTGGAAAGGTATCAGCGCTACGCCGAGATCCAAGAAAAAGAGACCATGTGGGAAAGCTATCTGACGGATGACGCCGATGTTGTGGTGGTTGCGTTCGGTATTGCCGCCCGCGTTTCCAAAAATGCAGTCAATGAGGCAAGGCGTGAGGGTATCAAGGCGGGGCTGATCCGTCCCATCACGGTTTGGCCGTTCCCTAAAAAGCCCATTGCTCAGGCTGCCGATAAAGGGCAGAAGCTGGTCTGTGTGGAGCTGTCCATGGGGCAGATGATCGACGACGTAAAGCTTGCCGCCGAATGCCGCGTGCCGGTATCGCTTTGCAGCCGTGTCGGCGGTATGATTCCAACTCCTAAGCAGGTGCTGGAATCCATCAGAGAGGCCGCAAAGGGAGGTAAACAGTAATGGTAGTATTTGATAAACCCAAGACTTTAGCCGAAATTCCGTTCCACTATTGCCCGGGATGTACCCACGGCATTATCCATAGACTGGTGGCAGAGGTGATCGATGAGCTGGGGATCGAAGGCAGAACGGTGGGTATTGCCCCGGTCGGATGCTCGGTCATGGCTTACGATTATTTTACCTGTGATATGATCGAGGCAGCGCACGGCCGCGCACCGGCGATTGCCACCGGTGTGAAGCGCTCTGTGCCGGACAACATCGTATTTACCTATCAGGGCGACGGCGACCTGGCCTCCATTGGTGCTGCCGAGATTGTTCACGCCGCGGCAAGAAACGAAAACATCACCGTCATTTTCATCAACAACGCTATTTACGGTATGACGGGCGGTCAGATGGCGCCCACCTCTCTTCCGGGTCAGGTGACACAGACCTCTCCCTACGGGCGGGATGTAAAGCACTGCGGGTTTCCTATCAAGGTCAGTGAAATGCTCTCTCAATTGGACGGCGCGGAGTATATCGAAAGAGTTACCGTCAATACACCTGCCCGTGTTAAAAATGCAAAGAAAGCCATTAAAAAGGCGTTTCAGAACCAGATAGACGGCAAGGGATTTTCTCTTGTAGAGGTGATCTCCTCCTGCCCGACAAACTGGGGTATGACACCCGAAAAAGCTTTGCAGTGGATTGAAACGGATATGATTCCTTATTATCCGCTTGGCGTTTACAAAGACAGAACAGCTGAAAAGGAGAAGGAGTCATGACAAGAAATTATCTGTTTGCCGGATTCGGAGGGCAGGGCATTCTGTTTTCGGGGAAAATCCTTGCCTATATCGGTCTGAAAGAGGGAAAAAATGTCAGCTGGCTGCCTTCTTATGGCCCGGAGATGAGGGGCGGCACTGCCAACTGCAGTGTGATTATCAGCGACGAACCCATCGGTGCGCCCATCGTACTGGAGCCGGATGTCCTGATTGCCATGAACCTACCGTCCCTGGATAAATACGAAAACGATGTGGTCCCCGGTGGGGCGATCTATGTGGATTCTACGCTGATTGAAAGAAAAGTCACAAGGACTGATGTGAGGGTATGTTATATTCCTGCCACGAAAATGGCGCAGGAATACGGGCTGAAGGGGCTTGCCAATATGATTATCGTGGGCAAGGTTTTGGGAGATTTTGGTGAGTTCAATGCGGAATCCATTGAAAAAGCGTTGGGAAAGTGCATTTCCGCCCGCCATGCCGATATGCTGGAAAGCAACAGGAAGGCGCTGGAAACAGGCAGAGATTTTTAATATGAGAAAAGTAAAATTATGTGATGTTACCCTTGCGGAAGATACGGATGAGGCGTCGGTTAGCCTGACCTTCAGAAAAAAACTGGATATCGCGTCGCTGCTTGACAGAATGCAGATACCGGTGATCGAGCTGGGTGAGATACCCCCGACAACGGAAGGAAAGCTGCTGATTAAGGCGGTTGCCTCTGCGGTAAAACAGAGCACTGTCAGCGTTTGTGTCGGTTTTGACAGCAAAAATGTCGACTACATATGGGACGCACTGAAAACGGCTGCGCATCCGAGATTACAGGTAACGGCCTCGCTCAGTACCTCCCGAATGGAGTATGTGTATCACAAAAAGGCGGCGGATATGCTGCCGCTGATTGCGGATACCGTTGCCAGGTGCCGTTCGCTATCTGACCAGGTCGAATTTTGTGCAGATGACGCGACGAGAGCCGATTTTGGCTTTGTCAAAGGGGTGCTGGAGGCAGCCATACAGGCGGGCGCCGGTATCATTACCGTATCTGACACATCCGGCAATATGCTGCCGACGGAGTTCGCCCGTTTCATCGCCGACATACGTGAGAAGGTTACCGGAATCGATGGGGTCTCGCTTGGGGTCAGATGCAACAACGGCTTTGGCCTTGCGGACGCGGCAGCGGTGGAGGCAATCCGCAGCGGCGCATCCGAAATCAAGGTTTCCGCCGGGTTTTCCAATACCGTTTCCCTGTCGGGTATGGTCGGCATTCTCAACGCAAAGGCGGATTTCCTTGAGGTGAGATCGGATATCGGTTCGGAGAATTTTTCTCACAACGAAAAGCTGGTCAAGAAGCTGTGCAATCTGACGGGCGACGCCAAAACGCCGTTTGAAAACGGTGTCAGAGACTCCGGTTCGGAAACCGTCTTTACCGAAAAAGACACCGAGGAAACCGTCATCCGTGAGATAGAAGGATTGGGCTACGACCTTTCCGAACAGGATAAGGCCACTGTTTTTGCGGCATTCAGTCAGATCGTCTCCAAGAAAAAGCAGATCGATCTACACGAGCTGGAGGTCATTGTCGCATCCGAGTCTATGCAGGTGCCCCAGGCTTACAAGTTGAATAGCTTTACCGTGACGACAGGCAATACGGTGGATACTGTTGCGCATATCAAGCTGGAAAGGGACGGCAAACCGCTTGACGGCGTTTCGTTGGGTAATGGTTCCGTTGACGCGTCCTTCCTGGCCATTGAGAAGATCTTGGGTTGTCACTATGAGCTGGATGATTTTCAAATTCAGGCCATCACGGAGGGCAAGGAGGCAATGGGGCAGACTGTCGTTAAGCTTCGCTCTCACGGCAAGGTCTATTCCGGCAGGGGTGTTTCCACGGATATTGTCACTTCCGCTGTAAATGCCTATATCAACGCGCTGAATAAGATTGTTTATGAGGAGGAGAGAACATGAATCTCTCGCTTTCATTGCGCGGATGGCTGGATGTCCCCTTTGCCCGGATGGCAAACACCTCTGTGGAAAACAATTTATCCGGCATAGAGCTTTACAATGTGCTGGAGGATGGGAACTATACCCGGAAAAACCCCGAGCTGCGGATGGAAAACGCAAATGCTGCCTGCCGTTGGCTTAACGAAAACAAGCTGAACCTCTGCTGCGCGGATACCTCGGTTGACCTGTCGGAAAGCGGCGGCGGGGAGAAGCTGGCACAGTACATAGAGTATGCGGAGTGCTTCCGTATTCCGTATGTTTCGTTCCGTTTCAGCCGCGAAGCAGAGGATACAGAGCGCGAAACGCTGAAACGGCTGATGGAAAAAGCGGAAAACTGCGGGACAGCACTGCTTGTGAAGACAAACGGAGCGTATTCCGACACCGAAAAACTATGCCGTCTGTTGGATACCTTTGCGGACGACGGTCTTGCGGCACTGTGGGATATCTATCATACCTTTGCCGACGGACAGGAATCGCCTGCCGCAACGGTGGATCACCTTGGTGCGTATATCAGGCATGTGCATGTCCGTGACGCTGACAAAGGCGGCGATTACACCGCCGTAGGAGAGGGCGTCTTACCCATTGACGACATTATGCGTGCCCTTTCCTCGGTGGACTACGACGGGTATCTGTCGCTGGAATGGAAGCCGGACTGGCAGAATATTTCGGATTGCGATGTGATTTTTGCCCATTATGTGGCATATATGAGCCGATTTGACCAGGAGGAAAACGCAAAACGTCTCTATCTGAACCACGACGGAACCGGCAAGTACATCTGGAAAAAGGATGAGCTGATCGACTGCACCTTTTCCGATGTTCTGGACCGGCTTGTTGAGGAATTTCCGGATCAGCTTGCCGTAAAATACACCACGCTGGACTACACGCGGACCTACGAGGAATTTCGGAACGATGTCAACGATTTTGCCCGTGCGCTGGTGGCGCTGGGGGTCAGACCGGGGCATAAGGTGGCAATATGGGCGACAAATGTGGCGGAATGGTTTATTGCGTTTTGGTCCGTTACTAAGATCGGCGCTGTTTTTGTCTCGGTCAACACCGCCTATAAGACACACGAAATTGAGTATCTGTTGCGGCAGTCGGATACCCACACGCTGATTATGATCGAGTCCACAAAGGATTCCAATTATAAGGAAATAATCAGACAGCTCTGCCCGGAAACCCAGGAGACGCAGCCGGGGAAACCGCTTCACTGTAAAAGACTGCCATTTTTGAGAAACATCATCACCGTCGGCTTCCGGCTTCCCGGATGCTTGACCTTCAAAGAGGCTGTTGTCAAAAAGGAAGGGGTGACGCTGGGACGCGTTCTCAAAATGGCGTCGGAGGTCAAGCCTACCGATGTGTGCAATATGCAATACACATCGGGCACCACGGGCTTTCCAAAGGGGGTCATGCTGACACATTACAGTGTTGTCAACAACGGCAAATGTATCGGAGACAGAATGGGACTATCCACCGCCGACCGTATGATGATACAGGTGCCGATGTTCCATTGCTTCGGCATGGTTCTTTCCATGACGGCGTCGTTTACTCACGGCGTGACCATCTATCCCATGCCGTATTTTTCCGCAAAGGCATCCCTGGACTGCATCAATCAGGAAAAGATCACCTGCTTCAACGGTGTTCCAACCATGTTTATCGCGATGTTTAACCATCCTGATTACAGAAAGACGGATTTTTCGTATATGAGGACCGGCATTATGGCAGGGGCGGGCTGCCCACCGGATTTGATGCGCCGCGCCGCTAGACCGGACGAGATGAATATGACGGGCATTGTCAGCGTTTACGGTCAGACCGAGTCCTCCCCCGGCAGCACGATGTCTGCCTGGACGGATCCGCTGGATTTGCGGTGCGACACGGTGGGCTATCATTTTCCCCATGTCTTATGTAAGGTCGTCGACCCCGAAACCGGTGAAGAGCTGCCGGACGGTCAGAACGGCGAGTTCTGCTCAAAGGGCTACAACACCATGAAGGGGTATTACAAAATGCCCGAAGCAACCAAGCACACCGTTGACGCCGACGGCTGGCTGCATTCCGGCGATATCGCCATGCGGGATCAGGACGGCAATTTCCGGATAACGGGACGGCTGAAGGATATGATCATCCGGGGCGGTGAAAACATTTACCCCAAGGAAATCGAGGAGTTTGTTTATACCCATCCGGATGTAAAGGACGTTCAGGTGGTCGGTGTTCCGGATGAAAGGTACGGGGAGGAGGCCGCCGCCTGCATTATCCTCAAAGAGGGCAGAACGCTGACTGAGGCACAGATGCGCGAATACATGGTCGCCAATATCGCACGGCACAAGGTCCCGCGGTACATTTTCTTTATGGACAGCTTCCCGATGAATGCGGCGGGAAAGGTTCTGAAATACCGTATGAGAGAAGATCTGGTGGAAATCATGACTTCCGCAAAGGGAAAGTCAGACAACAAATAAGAATAATTGGCGGACAGAGGCACCGCGGGTTGCCTCAGATAGAAAACAAAGCGGGGCTTTCGGAAGGCGACCGGTGGATAAGGATGTTTTTGGGTTTGTTCAGTAAGATTCAATATGCCGATATATCGACAAATCAGAATTTGATGAAGTAAACAGCAGATTCCCCGCAGAGATGGTTGAATAGTAAATTTCAGTATGCCGCCGTTTTATCGGCGGCATACTCTTTTCAGGAGCCTGAAAATCAGAAAAAAATATTGCGAAAAATGAACCTTTCGGTGATTTTATCCGTCTTAATAAAGTGAAACCGGTTTCAAAAAACGATGAAACAAGGGGGGTGAGAATATGGATGGCTTTGATGAATTATTAGAAGCAGAAAGAAAGTATGCCGAGCGTTATGTGAAGTTTCGTATCGCGTCAAAAGCTGATGCTGATGACGTTTTGCAAGAGGTCTGCCTTACCGCATTTCAGAAGTTTTCTCAATTAAAAAACAAGGAATTCTTCAAGGCGTGGCTTATCAGCATTGCAAAAAACAAATGCAACGATTATTTCCGTATGAAAGCACGTCAGCTTGAAATTCCGATAGGCGAATTGACCATAGGGACATTTTCACTCAGCAGGTGCGGTATTTCCGCAGTAAGCACTGTTAGAGAAACATTGAATCTGCTTGGTGATAAAGACAAGCAAATATTGTACCTTTACTTCTGGAAAGAACTTCCGCAGACGGAAATAGCAAAAATACTGAATATCCCGATAGGCACTGTAAAAAGTCGGCTTCACACCGCAAAGAATAATTTCAAAGAAATGTATCCGTCACCGAAAGGAGTAAATGAAATGAAAAAATTACCCGCGATTCTGCCCGAATATACAATCAAAAAATCAGACGAAGAACCTTTTTCCGTCAAATGGGAAGAGTATTGGGGATTGTTTATTGTACCGAAGCTCGACGAAAAAGTGCAGTGGGGAAGCTATGATGCCCCTGCTCATACCCTTGGCGAAAGTGGTGCTTTAGAAGTAACATCCCGTGCGGAGATCCACGGTGTCCCCGGCGTTGAGATCCATGAAACGAGAAAAGAAGAATCCGGGGAAAGCCGAATGTTCCAGTATATTATTCAGCTCACGGATACGCACTGCCGTATGTTAGCGGAAGAATATGAACGGGACGGAATCCGCAAAACTTTGACGTTTTTGGACGGCGACGATTTTCTCGAAGAATGGGGGTATGGTGACAACAACTGCGGTAAAGAAACCAATATTGTTCCCAAAGGCATTTTTCAGGTAAGTGAAGACGGTATCCACGCAGAAAACACAAATCAACTGTTTGACATCGTAGGACGCTACACTGTCCAAATCAACGGTACTGTATATGATACTGTACGGCTTGTTTGTCTGGATTCCTATAGGAAGGAATACGTCATGACCGAGCACTATCTCGATCAAAACGGACGAACCATACTGTGGCGCAGATTCAACCGTGATGATTGGGCAATTGACCGTTATAAGAAGAAATGGAGCGAACAACTGCCCAATAATGAAAGAGTGACTGTAAACGGCGAAACATACGTCCATTGGTATGACTGTATAACCGATTATATTCTCTGAAAAAATGTTATATAGACAAATCCCGGTTTGTCGAGCTAAAAGAAACAACCCGCTGAAAAGGAAACTCTTTTTCAGCGGGTATCTTTGTCTCATACCATAGCAAGCAGGGAAATTATATATAATTTCCGAATGATGTCAGGGCTTGCGCCCCGATAATGTTTAGGCGCGTGACGGAAATGCTCCAAAATACTTCCTTATCAACACGCGCCGAAAAGAAAGTCTCGCTTTTTTCTGCAAAAAAGCCGCCATCGTTTTTGGCGATGGCGGCATAGGGAGAAAAACGGTTATAGTAGATTGCCCTGTCGGGCTGCCCCGGCAAGAGAGAGCAGCGTTTCCGGTCGGTTCAGCTCCGGCGCGGCGATGACCGCATCCAGCAGCAGTCGCAACACCTTGCCCAGCTGTTCCCCACGAAAGCCCAGCCGGAGCAGTTCGCTGCCGGTAATTGCCAAAGCGGAGAAGGTGTAGGGCTCATTTGCGGCCTCGACCTGTTGCCAGTCGGCCAGGTCGGCGGCAAATCGGTCATCGAGCGCTGTAAAGCATTGTAATATCACAGACATGGAAAGAGGCATTCTGCCGTCGGTACCGGCAGCCCGGTGCTTCAGAGCGGTTTTTCCGATGGGAGCAGTGTAAAAAGCATCCATCAGTACCATATCCCGGTAAAAATCTTTAGAAAAGCCCAGCGTACTGCAGACATACTTTTTATCCGCCTCCAGCAGGGTAAGCAGAGCCCACCAACGGGGCAGCATACGGCAGGGCACCGCCGAAAGGGGCTGCAGCAGCCGCGCGATGGAGTCAGTATCAAAATCGGCAGGTTCGACCTCGGCAGCGAGAACCCGGGTATCGTAGTCCTCCTCCCAGGTGCGGGGCGGACGCAGACCGATAAAACGCAGGGCATCGGGAGCCAGCAGCGCCGCAAGCGCAGCTGGGTTTTGACCCAAAAGGGCTGCCTGCAGCTCGCCGCGCAGACGGGGCATACTGACCCCTCTGAGCTGTCTGCGACAGGCGGCTATGGCAGGGACAATATCCTGCTGCAGCCGAAAATTCAACACGGAGGCAAACCGGACAGCGCGCAGCATACGCAGCCCGTCTTCGCGGAAACGGCGCTTCGCCTCACCGACCGTGCACAGGGTGCGGGCGGCAAGGTCTGCCTGTACACCGTAGGGGTCGATCAGCTTTTCTCCATCCCAGGCTATGGCATTGACGGTAAAATCTCTGCGGGCCAGGTCCTGCTCCAGCGTTACCCCAAAGGTGACGGCATCCGGGTGGCGTGCATCACCGTACGCGCCCTCTGTCCGAAAAGGGGTGATCTCACAGCTCACCTCACCGCAGCGCAGGGTCAGGGTACCGTAATTGAACCCCCTCTCTCCTTGGGTGGTGTCGCCGGTGGGCAGAGCGTCCGGCAGCAGGCTGCGCAGCTGCTCCGGCGAGGCAGCGGCTGCCATATCATAATCGGTGGGCACCCTGCCCATCAAAGCGTCCCGAACAGCGCCGCCAATCAGCACACTGTATACCCCTGCCCGGCGCAGTCGCTGCTGCAGGGCAATGACATCTTTGTTCCAAAGCTCTTGCATGATATCCTCGTTTTCCTTTTGGTTACGGTAAAAGCTCTTTTACCAATTATACTATTTTTTTAAGAAAATGAAAAGACAAAGTCATCCTCCAAAAACGAAATAACAAACCGCAAAACAGTAAAAAAATAAATAAAACTGTTTCTTTTCCCGATGAAACAAGCTATAATATAATAGATTATATTTTGATATTGCGTGCAGGAATACAGTCCCTGCACGGTGTCAGAAGGAGAAAGCTATGGATTGGGATAACAATTTGCTGAACGGAAAAAAGGTACTGCACTTTATCGGCTGCGGCGGCAGCGGTATGTACCCCATTATTCAGATACTGCACGCAGCCGGTTACACCATTACCGGCAGCGATGTCAACGAGGGCGATATCATCAACTACGAGCGTAAGATGGGTGTCCGGGTGGGTATGCCTCACAGTGCTCCGCAGGTACACGGGGCGGATCTGGTGGTGTATTCCGCAGCCATTCATCCGGACAATCCGGAGCGCAGAGAGGCAGAGCGGTTGGGTATTCCCTGCATAGAGCGCAGTGTGATGCTGGGCTATGTGACTGCAATGTATGCGGCCCCCATCTGTGTGGCGGGCACCAATGGCAAGACCAGCACCAGCTCTATGCTGACCCAGACCCTGATGATGGCAGGTAAGGACCCTGCTGCGGTAATCGGTGGCAAGCTGCCCTATATCAACGGCTATGGCCGCAGCGGAGAAGGAAATAATATAGTGGTGGAGAGCTGTGAATACCACAATACCTTTTTGCAGCTGATCCCTCACACCGCTGTGCTTTTGAATGTGGATGCCGACCATCTGGAGTTTTTCGGCAATATGGAGAATCTGAAGGCTGCCTTTGCCAAATTCTGCGCAGCAGCCACCGACACAGTCATCTATAACGCAGACGATACCAACACGGTGGAAACCGTTGCTCTGGCAAAAACAGCGGCGCCCGGATTGCATTACATCTCCTTCGGTACCGGGGAGGAAAGCTGCTATCGCGCGATGAATATCACCGAACATCGTCCCGGCTTTTACGCCTATACCGTTGTGTATGAGGGTAAGCCTCTTACGCAGGTAAAGCTGGGTGTGCCCGGCCGTCACCATGTGGATAACTCCCTGGCAGCTTTTGCCGCAGCTCACCGGGCAGGTTGTACCTCCGACCAGGCTGCCGATGGTATTGCCGCCTTTCATGGCGCAGGTCGTCGATTTGAGATTGTAGGGGAGAAAAACGGGGTCACTGTGGCAGATGACTACGCCCACAACCCTACCGAGATCGGCGTGACCTTACGGGCTGCCAAAAAGCTGGGCTATCGCAAGGTGTGGGCTGTGCATCAGCCCTTTACCTACAGCCGTACCAAAATGTTTTTGCAGGAGTTCAGCGAGGTGCTGCAGGAGGCCGACCATGTGGTATTGACCGAGATTATGGGCGGCCGGGAGAGCAACGAGGGTTATCATATTTATGCCGCTGACCTTGCCGTTAAAATACCGGGCTGTGTGTGGTTTGCCACTCAGCAGGAGGCAGCGGACTACACCATGCAGCATGCCCAACCGGGAGATCTGGTCATGACCCTGGGCTGCGGTGATATCTACAAGGCCGCCCGTATGATGGCAAAATCGGATAGAGAAGAATGACACCCTGCGGAAAAAAGCCGATAAAGCAAACAGGAGAAAGGAAATAAACAAGATGAAGATGGAAAAAAGACCCTTCGGGACTACCCGGGACGGACAGGCAGTTACCCTGTACCGCATGGAGAACCACGCCGGAGCCTATGTGGAGCTGTTGGATTGGGGCGCCCATATCCGCGCGTTGGGTGTGCCGGATAAGGACGGCAATATTGTGGATGTTTGCCTGGGCTTTGACGATATGGAAGGGTATGAGCAGAACGCAGGCACCTATATGGGCGCGACTGTGGGACGCAACGCCAACCGCATCCGAGGGGCGAAATTCACCCTGAACAATATTGTGTATACCCTTTCGCCCAACGAGGGTCCCAATCAGTGCCACGGCGGCATCGTGGGTTTTGACGCCCATATCTGGAATGCGGTCATGCAGGAACAGCTGATCTCCTTTTACCGCACTTCTCCCCATATGGAGGAGGGCTTCCCCGGACTGCTGCGGGTCACCGTCAATTTTGAACTGACCAGCACCAACGAGCTGAAGATCACCTATACCGCAAGTGGGGAGGAGGATACCCCGGTCAACCTGACCAACCACGCCTACTTTAACCTTGCGGGCAAGGGCAAGATCTATGATCATACCCTGCAGATGAACGCAAGCCGTATTACCCCGGTGGACGAAGCACTGCTGCCGCTGGGAACCATGGATACCGTGTCGGATACTGTGTTTGATCTGCGTAAGCCGGTGCGGCTGGGGAATATTCTCAACCCCATGGCAGCTGCTCTACAGGCTGCCTGCGGGTTGGACAACAACTTTGTCACCGACTGTACAGGCCTTGTGCCGGTGGCAGTTTTACATAACCCCGCTAATGGTATCAAGATGACCTGCTACACCGATTTACCCTGTGCACAGGTGTATAGCGGCAACTATCTGGATACCACACCCGGTAAGCTGGGTACGCCCTATACCCGGCATGACGGCATTTGTATCGAGACCCAGTGGTACCCGGACGCAGTCAACTGTCCGGCATTCCCCTCAGTTGTTTTACCGGCACATAAAATGTGGCGTGCTCACACCGTCTATGCCTTCACGGTGAAATAAGCCGTTCTTACTACATACGAAAGGTCAGTAACATATTGTGAAACAGTTTTGGCTTTCCACCCCTGAAAACTACCAAAAAATCCGGCAGGCTTTTCCAGACGGTAGCCGTCGGTTGGTGCTGCTGAAATTTATCTACAGTTTTGTCTCCATGCCGTTTATGTTTGCCTACCCCATTGTACTGGTACTGTTGTGGCAACAAAACCGGTGGGGGTTTTGGCATGTACTGACGGTCCCGGCGGCGGTGCTGGTCCTCTGCAGTCTGCTGCGGCGGGTGATCAATGCCCCGCGCCCCTATGAGCAGCCGGGGTTTGATGCGGTTTTGCCAGTCCGCACCAAGGGCGAAAGCTGCCCTAGCCGCCATGCGGCCAGTGTGACGGTTTTGACATGGACCTTTTTGTATATCAACCCGAACCTGGGCAGCTTTTTTATTCCGTTGGCAGTGCTGGTATGCGCGGTGCGGGTGATTGGCGGCATTCATCATCTAAGGGATATCGTTTTGGGTGCTGCGTTGGCGTTGGGGATCGCTGCCATCGGCTATTTGTTATTATGAAAAAGACGGAGTCCGCTCCGCAAAGGTGAAAAAAGGAAGGATATGGGGAAATGGATCTGCATTTGTACAGTATTATGATGCCGGATACCGACCATTTGGAGGAGATTTGTCAGGATATCAAGCGTCAGGTCGAGACCGGCGTGGCAAGCTGCCCCCTGTTTGAGATGACCCTGGTGCCGGAGGGCACCCCCCCGGTAGATAAAGCGGGGGAGATGTGCGCAAGGTTCGGCAAATTTCAAAAACGGCTTAAGGAACTGGGGATGCCCAGCGGCGTTTTGGTACAGGCCAGCATCGGTCACGGCTGGGTATTGAGCGAGATGTTTCCCTACCAGCCCTATGTTTCGTTGGATCAGGGTAAAGAGTATACCATCGTCTGCCCCTATGACCGGGGGTTCCGTAGCTATATCAAAAATGTGTTTTCTACCATAGCGGCGCAGCACCCCGATACCATTATGCTGGATGACGATTTCCGGTTGATGTTCGCCCGCGACGGCGGCGCGTGCGGCTGTCCGCTGCATGTGGCGGCCTTCAACAAGCAGGCCGGGACAGATTTTACCCGGCAGCAGATCTGGGAGGCAGTCCATCTGCCCGGATCGGAGGGTGATCGCTATAACGAGATTTTGCTGAAAACCCAGCAGGAGGCACTGCTGGACTGTGCTCGGGAAATGCGCAAGGGAATTGATGAGGTCGACCCCACTATTCCCGGCTCGTTCTGCTGCGTGGGCAACAATGCGGAAAACGGCGCTGAAATTGCCAAAATTATGGCGGGCAATGGCAACCCGGTGGTGGTGCGCATCAACAACGGCAACTATACCCCGGCGGGAGCTCGCTTTTTCAGCGATGTTTTTCTGCGAGCGGCTCAGCCTATTGCCAAGCTGCGGGATCAAGTAGATGTTATTCTGGCAGAGACCGACACCTGTCCCCAAAACCGGTACAGTACCGGTGCCATGTCGCTGCACACCCACTTTACCGGCACTTTGCTGGAGGGCGCGCAGGGCGCTAAGCACTGGATCACCCGTCTGAGCAGCTACGAACCCCAAAGCGGTGAATACTACCGCACCATCCTGGCACGGTATGCCGGATTCTACCGCAAAATTGCGGATTTGGTGCCCCGCCTTGCATGGCAGGGTCTGCGTATTCCGGTTTCGGCAAAGCCCTGCTTTGACTTCCGCCGGGATATCTCCGGCATGAGTGCTTGGAGCAGCTGCGTACTGGAGCGGTTGGGTCTGCCCATCTATTTTTCCGCCCGGCAGGGCGGTATTACCTGCCTGGAGGGCGAGGGCGACCTGCAGTTTACCGATGAAGAGCTGCTGCAGCTTTTGTCAGGACCGATGTTTTTGGCCTCCGATACGGCAAAGCACCTGATCGAGCGGGGCTTTGGCGAGTATCTGGGGGTGGATGTGCTTCCATGGAACGGCGCCCAGCCCAGCTATGAATATCTGCCCGAGCAGCATAACCGTGTCAAGTATCAGCAGAAGATCATGCAGCTGGTACCAACCGACGCCGCCACGCAGGAGCTTTCGGCGGTGTATCATTCCGTCAGTGAGGCAAGCAGGGAGTATCTGTTCCCGGGCGTTACCTGTTACCATAACAAGCTGGGTGGCAAGATCTTTGTGTTCAGCGGCACTCCCAAAAGTGTCTATAATCTGATCGAGGCGTTTAGCTTTTTGACCTGGTCCCGTAAGCAGCAGCTGGTTGCCATGGTCAAAGCTGCCGGTCGTATGCCGGTGTACTACCCGGGCGATGCCGAGATGTACCTGCGCAGCGCCGATGTGACCGATGAGGCGGGCAAGCCGACAGGTACGCTTTTCTGCGCGGCATTCAATATCGGTCTGGACCCCATTGAGCAGCTGACCCTGGTGGCGGAAAAACCGGTGACCGAAATTACCCGCATTGCCTCAGACGGCAGCGAGCAGCCGGTATCCTTTACCCAAAAGGACGGCGTGCTGTACCTGGATATGCCCTGCCTGACCCTGACCCCGGAAATGTTACTGCTGCGGTAAGCCGGTTTCCGACAAAACCGATGATGTTTTTTCAAGTACTCCCCGGCCCTTCAAAACCAGGCCGGGGATCCTTTTGACCCAAAAACCAAAAGGAGCAAAAGTTTTTCTTGACAAATCGGATAAAAAGAAGTATACTAATCAAGCGTTCAAGAATATTGCGGAATTGTGTAAGGGTAGCACGACAGACTCTGACTCTGTTTGTCTGGGTTCGAATCCTAGTTCCGCAACCAAAAGACCTCTTTCGTTTTGAAAGAGGTCTTTTTTAGCATGTGTCAGAAATCGGTGACTAACGGAAATCGACTGTTTATCCGTTCAGTATGGCGGCTTTGTACTTTTTATCATAATAATCCGCCGGGTGGAGTACTGTGCAGAATAAAACTACTATCAGAGTGATATGGAACCCGCGCATATGTGATAGATCGTATAATACGCACAGACTTCGGGGAATTTCCTGAAAGATATAGAACCAAAGGCTGAGTTTGGAGATAAGACAGTTCAGAAAAACCTGGCTGATTTCGAGATTGAGTCCCACAATGGAAATAACAGGGCTGAAAAGAAAAACAATTACAAAAGAGATGACTTCGATACGGGAGAATAATGAGGCATACAAAGTGGCGGGCGTTGCGATGATCAGCAACACAGAAAACAGTGCAGGCGCTTTAAACCTGTCTTTCAAGAAGGATACAAAGTAACTCAGTGTGATGGTAATAAAGCCCATGATTTCACTGGGCAAAGAATCGAGTACGCCGATCCAGTCCAATACCATCAGTGTGCCGGCCACACAAATCAAAGATAATGAAGGGCGCCTCGTATATTTCCGAAATCTGCGCACCATGATATCATGGCATTGATTTCACAACCGGATTATGTTAAAACTGTAGTGCCGGATGGTGGCTCTGCCCACGGCAAAAAATCACAGACGTGCTCGGAAGGAGGACCATGATGCAGGAAGCAATCAAAGCGCAAAAACCGGACCAACAGATTGAAGAAGTTGTCTTATTCAGCGGAAGCAACCCAGAGGGAGATACCCTTGCCTGCAATAACTATTACTATTTGAAAAATGGTAAGCCCTTTTACCCTGCTATGGGCGAAATTCACCCGATGCGGATTGATCCGCAGTTTTGGGAGGATGTTATTCTGAAGGCCAAAAACGGCGGACTGAATACCGTTTCATTTTATGTTTTCTGGATTTTTATCGAGCCTGCCCCTGGCGTATTTGACTTTACCGGCCGCAACAACATCCGTCGCTTTGTGCAACTTTGTCAAAAGCAAGGGATGTATGCCATACCCCGTATCGGGCCGTTTTGCAATGCGGAGGTTGCTCACGGCGGTCTGCCCAGCTGGCTGTATGGTACACCCTGTCGGGAGCGCAGCAACGACCCGGCTTATCTTGCCCTGGTAGAGAGGATGTACGGCGAACTGGCCGGGCAGCTACAGGGGCTTTTCTGGAAGGATGGCGGCCCCATTATTGCCATTCAGGTAGAAAATGAGTACGGCCACGCCCCGGCACTGTGGAGCGGCTTTTACCCTTATGGCGGCGACGGTCTGGTCAGCAACGGCCACGACGGGGAAAGCCACATGCTAAAGCTGAAAGCTTTGGCCCAAAAGACCGGCTTTGATGTGCCGTTCTGGACTGCGACCGCCTGGGATGGCTCACCTGTGCCGGCAGGAGAGTTTCTGCCTATGTCGGGAGCATATACCTATTTGGGGCAGGGCGGCCCGACCGAGGGCAGCTGTTTTATGGAGCCGCACACTCCCAGAACCGTGCCGTTTACCACCTGCGAAGCGGGTACCGGCTGCGATGCGCATAGCCCATGGCGGCCCCATATCCCCCCCGAGGGGGCAGAGGTGGTACTGTTTACGACTTTAGCGCAGGGCAGTAACGGCTGCGGTTTTTATATGTATGCTGGTGGCTCCAACCCGGTCACCCGTCAGCGTTTTTTTGTGTCCGATCAGCAGTACCTGTGTATGAGCCTGATCTCTTACGATTTTTCCGCCCCCATTGGCGAGTACGGTCTGGTCAATGACACCTACCGCCATCTGCGCCCCTGGCTGAGCTATCTGCAGGATGCTGCTGAAAGTTTTCTTCTCACAAAGCCGGTCTGGCCGGAAAAAACCGTGACCCCGGAGGATGCAGAGCATCTGCGGTATATGGTACGGGTGGATGGCAATCGGGGTTATCTGTTTTTGAACAACTTTCAGGATAAGCTGCAGCTGCCCGAGAGAGAGCATGTCACGGTGACGGTGACTCTGCCCGATACCCTTGTGCAGCTGCCGTCAAAGCAGCTGCTGCCGGACGGTATGACTCTTGCCGAAAACGAGATGCTGATGCTGCCATTTGGCATGAAAATCGGCACTGCAGAGCTGCTGCAGGCGGTCGCCACCCCGTTTTGTATTTTGAAAAACCAAAAGGCAGCTACCTATGTATTTCGCAAGACCCGCAAAAACAAAGCCTGTTACCTGTTCGGCACGGACGCGAAGATTACTGTCCCTAAAGGACAGAAGGTCAGCTCAGAGAGGATCTCTACCGGAGAGTATGCCGTAACGGCAGAGCCGGATGCCTGGTTTGAGGTGGATGGTGTACAGCTGCTGACATTGGCGGAAGAAAGGGTACTGCATACACAAAAGGTGGTTTTGTTGGATGGCAGCGAGGCACTGCTTTATACCCGGGCAGACTGTGTCTATGAAAACGGGAAAGCAGTGCTGACAGCCTTTACCCCTGATATGACCGCTGAACTATGGCAAAACGGACGCCGAAAAGCCTTTGCCCGTCACGCACAGCCGGTGCAGCCGGATGGCACACGGCTACGGGTTCTGGATGATATCTGGGCCACCTGCAAGCTGAAAAAACAGGATTTTCACGGGCTGGAGGATATCTTTTTGGAGCTGTGTTTTGATGGCGACATTGCCCGGGTATTTGCCGACGGTATGATGGTGGCAGATCGGCTGAATGATGGCAGGACCTGGCGTATCAGTCTGCGACATCTGTTCCGGCAGGTGACGGAAAAGGACGGCCTTGCCATACGTTTGTTGCCCTGTACCGAGGGCAAAACAGCTATGACCTTTGACGGCATTACCTACCGGCCGGTCAGCGGCGAAGGACAAAAAACGGGCTATACGCTGCTGCGGCTTTCACCCCGGTACCGTGCGGTAATTCGTTTTTAAGTCAGAAATAAGGCTTGCAGATTTTGTCTGCAAGCCTTTTGTACTGTAAAAATTATTTCAGAAAACCGTTCAGAATCTCCTGCTCGGCCTCTTCCTCAGTCAAGCCCAGGGTCATCAGCTTTAAAATCTGGTCGCCGGCGATCTTGCCGATTGCGGCCTCGTGAATCAGCTGTGCATCCAGACAGTTGGCGCTGATCTCGGGGATAGAGCGTACCCGCGCACGGTCCATGATGATAGAATCACACTGCACATGACCGAAGCAGGCGGCGTTGCCCTCCATGCTGGGGTAGAATACCTGCACGGATTCATCCTGTGCCACACTGCGGCTGGTGATCTGTGCTTTGGCATTTTCGCCGTTCATGACCACCTCCATCCGGCTTTCGGCGTGCTGCTTGCCGTGGGTCAGCAGTTTTTCTACAATAATCAGCTCGCTGCCGGCCTTGCCCTCTACCCGGGTGGTGCGCTTGGTGGAATCCACGCCGCGGATCTGGGTAGTCTCCATCCGGCAGACGGCGCCTTCATCCAGATAGGCCACCGTTTGGGGATTCATCACCCTTTCACCGGTGCCCTCGCCCTCACCGTAGTGCTTTTCCACATACCGGACTCGGGCATTTTTGCCAATATAGAAGGTGTGAACGCCGCTGTGTTCGCTGCGCTCGTTGCCGTCATTGTGAATGCCGCAGCCAGCGACAATGGTAATGTCGCTGCCTTCGCCGATATAAAAATCGTTATAGACCAGCTCATTCAAGCCGGTTTGGGTCAGCAAAACAGGAATATGCACGCTCTCATTTTGGGTAAAGGGGGCAATCCGGACATCAATGCCGGGCTTGTCCTCCTTGGTGATGATCTCAATATGCTCGGTGCTGCGGCGACCGGCACTGACACCGTTGGCACGGATGTTATAGGCGCCCTCAGGTACCTCGTGCAGGTCGGCGACCTGGCTTAAAAGCTCCTGCTGAATTTTATCCATATCTTAAAAAATCCTTTCGGGAAAGTCGATGATCCAAGGGAAAGACTCTTATTCGGTAATGCGACTGCAGGTGGTGACGGTATCCTGCAAAATGCAAGGCAGCATCTCCTGACAGGGACCTTTCTTTTGTACCTTGCCCTCGGCGACCAGCACAATCTCGTCCGCCAGCTTAATAATCCGCTCCTGATGAGAGATGATAATCAAGGTGGCATCGCTGTTTTTGTGCAGATCCTGGAAGGTCTCGGTCAGGCGGGAAAAGCTCCATAGGTCAATACCTGCCTCCGGCTCGTCAAAAATCATGACGCCGCAGCGGCGTGCCAGCACGCTTGCGATTTCAATTCGCTTGACTTCGCCCCCCGAAAGACCGGTATCCACCTCCCGGTCAAGGTAATCCTTGGCGCAAAGGCCTACTTCGGTCAGATAGTTGCAGCACTCGCCCTGGTTCAGCTTACGCCCTGCGGCAAGATCCATCAGATCTCGCACGCGGATGCCCTTAAAACGGGGAGGCTGCTGAAAACCGTAGCCGATGCCAAGTCTGGCACGCTCGGTTATGGAAAGAGCGGTGATATCCTGTCCGTCCAGCAGCACCTGACCGCCGGAGACGGGGATCAGACCCATAATGGCTTTGGCAAGGGTGGTCTTTCCTCCGCCGTTGGGCCCGGTAATGACCACCAGCTTACCGGTGGGTATCTGTAGGGACAAATCGTTTAAAATATTCTGTCGGCCTTTATCGTCTTCTACGGAAAAGGTCAGGTTTTTTACTTCCAGCAAGGGGAACTCCTCCTTTTTAATGGCTTAATAACACTGAATATCATTATACCACAAATCGGGGAAAAATCCACATTTTCCGCGAAAAAGTTATACAAAGAAGGGATAGAGCAGGTGGAAAACGGTTTATTTGGTCAAAAGGCAGGAAATGACCGGGGGCATGGCGACAAAGGGGCGATATTTCATTTGCATTTTCCGTTAGAACAGAGTATACTTAGAAAAATTATTCAACAACACCCGATCACGATAAACGTGGGTCGTATTCTGACAGAAAGGGGCTATCTGTTATAATGAGAAACAAAAACAACCAAACCATGGTACGGCTTGCCCTGCTGGTTGCGCTGGAGATTTTGTTGGCACTGACACCGCTGGGTTATTTGAAGGCAGGTGTGATCGAAATCAGCCTCCTGATGCTGCCGGTTACGGTGGGGGGAATTCTGCTGGGGCCGGGTGCCGGTGCCTTTTTGGGCGGTGTGTTCGGGTTGACCAGCTTTTTTCAGTGCTTTGGCACCAGCGCCTTTGGCGCAGCGCTGCTGGGCATCAGCGGTATCGGCACCTTTATTGTGTGTGTGCCCACCCGAATTCTGGCAGGTTGGGGGGCGGCGCTGCTTTACCGGCTGCTGCAAAAAAGGGGCAAGGCTACTGCCTGGACAAAGGCACTGTCCTGCTTTGCAGGTAGCCTGTTGAATACCCTGTTGTTTGTGGGGGTGCTCATCGCGCTGTTCGGTAATGCGGATGTAGTTGGTTTTGCCTCCAGCGGAATGAATGTTTTCGCTTTCTTTGCGGCGTTCGTGGGCATTAACGCATTGGTGGAGCTTCCCTTGAATACGCTGGTGGGCAGTGCGGTTGCCACCGCGCTGGAAAAGGTGCTTGCCCGCAAGCATTGATTCATACAGAAAAAAGAAATCGGTCGGCCCTTGCGGATAGGCAGGGCGGCCGATTTTTTGCGTATTGGTTACTTTGCGGGGAACATGCCCATCAGATACTGGGCATATAGCCGGTGGAAAAAGTCGTCCGGATGATTGACGTGGTTGCCGGTGGTATCCAAAAAGCGTTTGCGACTGTGCAGGGCGGCCTGCATGCCGGTGATATCCGCTACGGCGATGCCACCACCCAGCGCTTCATCGGCGGCAAGGGCGTCCAGCGCAGCCTTATACTCCGCCTGATGTCCCACAAAACGGGCGCGCTCGTCTGTCAAAATGGGATTGGGGGTACTGGTAGCGATCAGGACAAACTCGGTTTCAGGCTTGTCAGCGCGGATAATTTCAATGATCTTTCGGGTGTTTGCGACAAATTCCTCCGGGGTTTTACAGGCATCATTCATACCAAAGGCAAGCAGCACCAGGTCTGGGGCGTAGCTGTTGACCAGATGCTTTGCCCAGCGAATGCCCCATTCCGTCTCTCTGCCGCCTACGGCGGTGTTGGTAAACCGGATAGGGGAGGCAAACCGGCGGGACATTCCGACACCGAACAACTCGCCAAAGGGCGGCTGATACGGATCGGCGGCAATATATAGACTGGCATTTCCACCGGCGCTGATACTGTCACCGTATAGCAGAATGTGTAAAGGTGCGGCGCTGTCCAGTGCGGCAAAGGTATGGGGTAGCCGATCCCGGGCGCTGACAGGGGTGACACCCGGCCAGTCGCAGGCCTTTACCGTATAGCTGATACAGATTTTGCGGTCATGGAACATACTTCCCTCCCCGAACAGAAGGTTACCGTCCGGCATGGGAAAGCTATTACCGGGGATAGGCTGGGTGGGGTAAAGCTCGGCCCGGGTAAAGGCAAAAATGCGGCTCTCCGGAGTAAGACAGAAGCTGCCGTCCTCCAGCAAAAACCAGTCTTTGCCCTCTGTGTAAGTCTCATTGCAGGCAGCGTTGGTGACATCCAGTATTTTTTCGGGGGTGTACAGCAACGGCGCGGCGGCGGTGCCGTTCTCCTCCCGCAGCATGATCAGGGTTTCATTCCAGACGGTGTCGGTATCCCAAACCGGGGTCAGCATCTGTTCAAAATTCAGCAGCATCACTTTTCCTCCTAAAAAAATCCGTTTAGTATCGTTTTCTCGATATTCGGCGTAGGCAGTCACCGGTCATAGCGAACCGGACCAAACCCCGCTGTTTTTCTAATTAAACCACTTTGCAAAGTAATATGCAAGAACCGGTATGCCGGTTTTCGACTTTTTTAGTCTGATATTAAGGGAACCTCGATAAATTGATT
>DCHC01000038.1 GCA_002314755.1 Faecalibacterium sp. UBA1762
TACACCATTATACGGCCGCGGCCCCAAAAGCCTTCTTTTCATCACAATTCTCTCATAGTTATTTATATTAAGTATGCACTTTTTAAAAGAATGTATTCTATCTTTTTGTTAAGAGGTTCCGTTTTTAAGTTGTAAAACAATGTTTTTATCTATAAAAAAAGGTTGCAATATTGTCGGGTCTGGTATATAATAAGCCTGTATATTGTGAAATTTCCGTGAAAAAAGGTAATCAAAAGTTTTTGTTCATCCGATCCGTGCTGAACCCAGTATGTGTGAGTAATGTTCCGACAGGACATTTCCTTCCTCTATCACACCGGAAAAGCTGCGCTGCGCTTTTGGCTACACTTTACCTTCTCGCTTATGCGATAGGTCATTATGCTGAAATTTTTCTGCAAAATATAACATTAATAAAAAGGTGAAGAAATGAAATTGGATTTTCAATATTGCCTGGCGGCATGGAACGAGTATTTACAAAGCACCCCCCATAACCCCGTGCTAAGCGATTCCCTGGGAACCACACTGAAGCGCTGCGAGTGTGAGGATATTTCTGCCCGCGTATACGGATGGTTAAATGCCAAACATGTCGGTAAAGAGGACTTTGTTCTGATCAATTTGGACCGGGGTGTAAAGCCGGTTCTCGCTGTAATGGGTGTTTTGAAAAACGGCAGCGCTTTTTCTATTGTGGAGTCCAGCTATGCCAAGGACCGTATTGCTTATATCAAAGAAAATTGCCACGCTATTGCGGAAATCAACGAGAAAAACTGGCCTGAAATTCTGAAAACTCAACCTCTATCCGGCTATGTAACCCCGGACGACCACGATGCATGCATGACCGTTTACACGTCCGGCACCACCGGTACGCCAAAGGGTGTAATGCATGAATACGGTCAGATGAAGCTGGAAATGATCTCCGAAATGCGCGCAGACGGCTCCTGGCGGGAAAATGTGGATACCAAGTGGGGCCTTGTGGCGCCGTTAAACTTTGTGGCCTCTTTGAAAATCATTGTGCATTTTCTGTACTGCGGCGGTCATCTTCATGTGCTGGATTATGACACGGTCAAGAATTCCAAAAAATTAAGCGCCTATTTTCTGAAAAACCGAATTAATGAGACCTTTCTCTCTCCCTCTCTGTTGCGTATCAAGGGCGATCATTTCGGTCCGTTCATGAAATATATCTACACCGGTGCCGAACCCGCCAACAATGTCTTTGTCAAGGGTGCTGAGCTGAACAACACCTATACCATGTCCGAGTCCTTTTTTACGGTCTGTGAGTATATCATTGATAAACCCTATCCCATCGTTCCTATCGGTGCCCCCATGTTTGACCTGCCTATCAAGCTTTTGGATGAGGAGGGTCATGAGGTCGCCAGGGGTGAACGGGGCGAATTCTGCTTTTACAACCCTTACTGCAGAGGCTATATCAATAACGATGCAGAAAACGAAAAGCATTTCATTGACGGCTGGTTTCATACCGGTGATCTGGCGGTATACAGTGACGGGCTGTATATTTTAAAGGGTCGGTCTGACGATATGATCAAAATTGACGGAAACCGTATTGAGCCCAGTGAGATTGAGGCCGTCTGCAAGGAAGAGATGGGTATCTCCGCCTGTGTTGCAAAAGGCTACGAAGAGGGCTTTGTTGCTTTGTACTACACGGATGAGCTGACATTTGATGAGCAAGCGCTTCGCGAGCGTCTACAGCAGCGTCTTCCCTACTATATGATTCCTACTTACTATGTTAAGGTTGAAAAATTCCCCCTGAACCAGTCCGGAAAGCTGGATCGCAAAGCACTGAAAATACCCAAAGAGGTTTATAAAGCAGAGTACGTAGCCCCCAGGGATGACTTTGAAAAAGCGCTCTGCCAGGCCTTCTCGGAAATTCTTGAAATTGAGGACATCGGTATCAAGGATGACTTTTTTAAGCTGGGCGGCAGCTCCATCAAGGCAATTGAACTGCTCAGCCTTTTGGATGTCGATGACGTCACCCCCGCAATGCTCTATGAGGGCAGAACCGTTGAAAAGATTACTGAGCTATACAAAGACGCTACTGCCGACCGTCTGACACCGGAGGAAAAAGAAGATCACGCCAGAAAAAATCCCTGCCCTATCTCTGAGGTGCAAAGTCTGTTCTGGAACGAGTTTTACGACTGTTCTCTGGATTTCTACTTTGGGCTGAAAATCTCTCCCTTGGTGCCTGCTGATCAGCTTGCAAAAAGAATCAACCGCTATATCGACGCAAACAGCACCTTTAATATGGTAGTTCAGCAGGACCAGGACGGAAAGCCCATACAGACATTTGTTGCGGAAAAGCCCTACATCAAGGTAGAACATATGTCTCTAAAACAGGCAAAGGATGTCTGCAACGACTTTATCCAAAAGTTTACCTATGGAGAGCCGTTGATCCGTATCCGGTTAATCCGAACCCCTGCCGTCACCTTCTTCCTGTTCCATGCCTCACATGTGGTAATGGACGGAGCCTCCTGTCGCAATGCGATCTTGGATATGACGGCAGCTATCCGGGGTAACGATATCCCGGTCACCAACTATTTTGCCTTTGTTTACGAGGAGACACTGCGCAATAAGCGAAACAATTTCCAACAGAATCTAGAATCGTTCCAGGCCAGATACTTTGATAAACCACGCCTTGCGAACCTGCGCAGTGACGAAGACGCAACCGGTGATGCACGTAAACGAACAAAGCCCTTTGGTATTCCATTAGATCAACTGCGCGAATACTGCGCTAGGCACGATATCTCTGTCAGCGTATTTATCAACACCGCCGTACTGTTAACTCAATGTGCCTACAACCAAAGCACAGACGGACTGATTTTTTGGAATTATCACAACCGCGGCAAGGATAGCAACCGTGGCGGTGTACTGTACCGAAGCGCAGTCAACAGCATGGATATGACCAAGATTAAATCCCTGAACGACGCGTTTGAAAGCATTAACAGCCAAAACGAGGAGAATCTGTGGAGATATAGCGACCACGATTATTACCGTACTTTCTCCCGACTGATCAAAGGACCCAAGATGACTGTCAGCTATATGGAGGGCTGGTTTACAGATGATCTGCCCAAATCTATGGCGCTGTTCTGCAGCAGGCTGCGGTTAAGAAACCGACTGAAATCCACCAGCAAGACCTCCGGCAATACACTGCTTTCCTTTACCCATTATCACGGAAAACTGAATTGCGGTCTGCAGTACTGTACTGCGTTTATCCGCGAGGAAAATGCCGAACGCTTTGTAAAGATGCTGGAAAATGCTATGAAGGATATGCTGGCTGACCGACTGCCGCTTTAAAGCTGCCTGCCTTTGGGGGAGATATGTTCTTCTGCCCCGGTCCGGCCACATCTTTCCCACTGCAGTTATCTTATCGAAAAGGGACTCAGCCAAACGGCTGAGTCCCTTTTATCCTGGACTTTATTGCTTTGTATTACTCTCTTGCCAGCTGATAAATCAGATCGTAGGCAAATTTCAAATCCTCCACCTTGCAGTGCTTCTGGACGAAATGGCTGGTGCATACGACCCAGCGCTTACCCCGCAGCAGGCCAAAGATCCGGCGGATATCCTTCTCCAAATCATCCCGTTCCATAATACCCAAAGCGTTCTGCACATTGATTCCGCCCATAATGGCAAACTTATCCGCGTAATTGTTCAGGTAGATATCATAGGGCATATTGGCATTTTCCTGATAGGGATGGATCAGGTCAAAGCCGATATCTACCACACCGTCCAGCACCCGCTTGATGCAGCCGTCGGAATGCAGGCTGGCAAACGAACCGTTTTCATGAACAATGTCGACTGTCTCCTTCAGACCGGGCTGGATCATATTCCACCACATATTGGGGCTGATCAGCATATCGGTCTGGGCACCCCAGTCATCGGAAATGTGAACCATATCCACACCCAGTTCAATGCAGTGACGGGCAAAGTCGTTGCGCCACTGGGTCAGCTTGGAATACAGCTCCTCCATCTCATCCGGATAAAGCGCCATGTTCAGCAGATGATTTTCTATCCCCATCAGGCCATTGAACGGCTCCAGCAGACCGGGGGTCTGGATATAGCAGAACCGCTCATGCTGTGCTTTGTAGCGCTTCAGGTCTTCCACGATCGGCTGGTACTCTTCCATCTTTTCGGGAGATTGAAAAATGCCTGCCTGTAGCAGCATCTGGGGGGTAATCGGTTCACCGGTTCGGCGCATATCCTCGATTTTATCCTCATAGAAAGGCCACGGACCGGTAAACAGGTGGGCCATGTCGTACTCGTACTTGCGCTCCAAACCATCCAGAGAGCCAAACATATCGTCGATTTCTGTGGTCAAATTGCCGTAAACCCAACCGTAGATCGGCTGACGGTCGGCGGGCTGTCCCAGTATGGTAGCGCGTACGCGCTCGGTGCTGGTCATCTCTTCTTTAAACATTGTTACACTCCTTTAAGACTGAAATCATTTTACTGCCAATATAGTTATAGGATGATTACCTTTAAAATGATTGTAAATTTTTTCTGTAGTTTTGTAATCTTTTTGGGTAATTCTCTGCGGATTTTTTCAGTCCATTTGTTTTTGCAAAGAATTGCATTTTCTGTGCAAAGAACCGCTAAAAAAAGCCTTTACACGCTCCTGCAGTATGGTATAATGAAACCAGCCGAAAACCCATTATCAGAAAGGAAACAAACTTTATGCTGAAACTATATGATCTGACCGTAGCCCAGGTCGCCAGCCCTATGGCTGCCCCTGTCAGCGGCACCCGTTTTGGCTGGAAGCTCTGCTCTGACAAACAGGATGTTTTTCAGACCTGCTACCGACTGACCCTGACTGCCGATACCGACAGCTTTGACACCGGCGTAGTTGATAGCAGCGCCTCCAATGAGGTGACTGTCAGCCATACACTGAAAACCGGCACCCGGTACCGTATGACCGTAACTGTCACGGATAATCAGGGCCAAAGAGCCAGTGCCGAGACTCAGTTTGACACCGCCATTTCCCCGGAGGAATGGACCGGCCGCTGGATCAAGCCCCGGCAGCACATTCAGGGATGGGCGCCCTATCTGCGCAAAAAGTTTGCGTTAAGCGGCAAGGTGAAGCGTGCCGTGCTATACGGCAGCGGTTTGGGCTGTGCTGAGTACTACATCAACAGCAAACGTATCAGCGACGATTTTATCGACCCGCCCTTTACCAACTATGAAAGTGAGGTTTTCTACCGCGCTTTTGATGTCACCGAATTTTTAAATGAAAAAAAGATCTGCTTTGCTGCCCTGTTGGGAGACGGCTGGTATGCCCAAAACCGGGTCTGGTTTCCTGATTGCAACTACGGAGACATCTGTCTGTGTGCCGAGCTGCGCATTACCTATGAGGACGGTACCACCCAGATAATCGCTACCGATGACAGCTGGAAAACCAAATACAGCCCCATTGTACTGAACAATCTATATGCCGGTGAGGTTTACGACGCCCGTTTGGAAACCCCTGATTTTGCTGATCCCGACGGCGAGGAGGAAGGTTGGTGTAGCACGGTATACGATGAGACCCCCAAGGGCCCGCTGGTCGGCTGCATTATGCCCCCCGTGCGTATTTTGCGCAGTCTGAAAGCCCGCAGCGTCAAAATGGTATCCGGTCAGAGCGACGGTGCCTGGATTATTGATATGGGCGAAAATATTGCCGGTATTGCCAGGTTCAAGCTGCCCCCTGCTCCCCGCGGCGCCCAGGTAACCTTCCGGTTTGCCGAAACTCTGAATGAGGCCGGTTGTCTGGACTTCCGTTCCATCGGCGCTTTTGCCACCCAGTGCATTCAGCAGGAGACCTACATTGCCCGGGGTGATAAGAACGGCGAGGAATGGGCGCCCCGGTTCACCTACCACGGTTTCCGGTATATTGAGATCACCGGTTACCATGATCTGCGCCGCTACGGCATTGTGCCGGAGATTGATATTGCCACCGCCTACATCCTGTCCACCGACTTGAAGCAGAATGGCCGGTTCCGCTGCGATAACTCCGATATGATGCAACTGCAAAAGGTCATGCTGAATACCTTCCGTACCAACTATCACGGTTTTCCGGAGGACTGCCCCGCCCGCGAAAAATGCGGCTGGTTGGGCGACGCCCAAATCGTCTGCAACTACGGCATCATGAACTACGACATGCGTGCCAGCTACGAAAAATTCATCCGTGATTTCCGCACGACCAATGAGGTGATGGGCGTCTGGCAGATGATCAGCCCCGGTCACCGCGGCTGCGGTGAGGCCACCCCGCTTTGGGGCTGTGCCCAGATCATTATGCCCTACTGGATGTATGTCTACTACGGAGATGAGACCGTAGTTCGTGACAACTGGGATATGATGGAGAAATGGGTACAGCACGAGCTGGACCGTGCAGAGGATTACGTTGTCAGCGTCGGTTTGGGCGACTGGGCCCCTCCGGGAGAGAACAGCCATCCCAAGCGGATCCCCGTACCTCAGTCCTCCACTATGATGTTCTTTGAAATCTGCGAAAAAATGGCGGAGTTGAGCCGAAAGCTGGGTTTGGGTAAAGAGGACTACTACGCTGACCTTGCCGCAAAGATCAAAGACTCCATCCTGCGTCACTTCTACGATGCGGAAAATCACATCTACTCTACCTGGGCGGCAAACGGCGTAGCCCTCACCTTGGGCATCTACCCCGATGGGGATCGAAAGGCTCTGTTGGATGCCACTATTCAGCTGATCCGGGACGAGGACTATGAGATGCATACCGGTATCTACGGCAACAAATACCTGGTACCCGTACTGTGTCAGGAAGGCTATGGTGACGACGTGCTAAGGTTCCTGTTCACCCGGGATCACGCCAGTTTCCGTACCATGCTGGATGGTGGCGCTACCACCCTATATGAGTGTATCGACCACCCCATGCCCCGCAAATACCACCTGGATGAGTCTAGCTACAACCACCCGATGCACTCCGGCTTTGCGGTCTTCTACTACAACTGTGTTGCCGGCATTCGTCCTGTCACCCCCGGCTTTACCGAATTTGAGGTGAAGCCCTGCCTGTTCAGCGAAATTCACACTGTAGATTGCGACTACGAGACCCCATACGGTAGGATTGGTGTGCGCATTATGCGCCGTGACCGGGGCGCCCACTACGAGATCACCGTTCCCGCCGGTACCCGCTGCAGCTTCTACCCCTACGGTGCCGACACACCGGTTCAGCTGACCAGCGGCTGCTACACATTTGACAATGAATAATTGTACTGTCTGATCCTCTCAAGTAAAAAGCTGCTGTTTCCTGGGGCAAGTACCCTGTGGAATACAGCAGCTTCTCTGTTTTTTGCCGTTTACCAGCGCGCGGAACCCCAAGGCAGACCGTTATCACCGTCTGTGCGGGTAAAGGGTGGCTTTTCCACAAACCATTCGTCGCATCGACTGCTCCAAAAATTGGTCAGCGGTCTGGCGAACAACCACTGATTCATATTGGCAAAGGTCGGCAGCGGCCGGTGACCGTCCGTGAGACTTTCCAGATAATCTGCAAGAATTTCCAGATTTTTCACTGTGTTTTCCAGCCGCAGCACACTACCGTACTCATTCCCCAGCTCGGCGTGCATCTGCCTGGCAAAGGTGATTGCCTCTTCCAGGTCTCCGGTATGCTTGCGCAGACCGGCTGCCGCGCGGTTCAGCAGCTGTACAAACCGCGCACTGTCGGTATACTGCACCTGTGCAGCCTCATCGTAAAGTGGGTATAGCTCGTTTGCCCAATCCAGCTTATGTAACAGTGCGCGATACAATACCACCGGCCCCTGCAGATAATACAGATCCGGCGTTTTACGGGCAGCGGTTTCAATCTGTCTCCAAAGCTTTTCCGCCCTATGTACGCCTGTCCGGAACTGCTCCAGTTTTTCTCCCCGCAGCATATTACCGTATCGCAAAAAGCTGCCCAGGGGCGAATCGTCCAGATATACGCTGCGGCGCAGATAAGAACCGTTTCTCTCCGGTGAGATATTGCAAAGCAGCTGACCGTCCGGATCCCCCGCCAAATGCCAATAATCCACCAGGGGCTGACCCACACCATAGGTTTGCAGCGCATAAGAAAGGCATGTTTCATCCCGGGTGGCTCCTACGGTAAAGATACTATCTGCACCCTGCCACATCATTGCCTCTGCCGTCGCAAACAACACACCCATCTGAGCGCCGTGATATCCGTGGCCGTAGATCCAGTCGGTTGCCAGACCGCCCATTACATCGTACCGGAACCCATCCGTAAAATAGTCGTGCTGATTAACCGTCTGACCCAGCCAGGGGGCCGCCACGGAACAGCCGTGTACCGAGGTAGACAGAATCAAGCTGACATTGGCTTTTGCCAGCATTTCCACCGCTTGGGTATGGGCACTGTCGTAACACCAATCATAGATAACGGTATTGTCGAACATCTCCTGCGCAGCTTCCAACAGGGATGGGTCGCCCTCGCTGAGAAACTGCACCAGCATATCGCTCCATATACCCATTTTTCTGCCGCGCGCTTTTAGAATACGGCTGATACGGGTGTAATAGTCGATATAGATCATCGCCTTGCTGCGCTGCCCGTATTTTTCCTGACAGTGGGGACAGACACCCAGTGCTGCAACCTCATCTCCGCCTACATGGATAACCGGGCAGTCAAAGGCGTCCATCATATCATTCAGCACTTTTTCCATCAGCCGGTGGACCTGAGGGTTTGCAGTACACAGCGCTACGCCGGTTGCCGTACGCTCATCCTCCGTAAGCAAATCATACTCGCTTAAATTTTGAAAGGCCTGCATAGCCAAAAAATCACTGGTGTGTCCCAGCACATTCAGCGCAGGCACCAAGGTGATATGATAACCGGCCGCATACTGCTGTAGCTGCGCCGCCTGGGACGGAGAGAGGTACTCCGGATTGTGCGTCTGGGGAATAGAGGGGAACTGATACCGCCATTCCAGGTACAGATAGACGGTATTGACTTTCAGCTCGGCCATTGCCCGGATAAAATGCCGAAGATACGCGTCCCGGTAATTCACATTTTGCTGTGCATAGCAGATCTGAACACCTCTGTGCCTCCAAACCGGCTTATCCGAAATGACACCGCACGGGACCTCCCCCTGCCGCGCCAAAAGTGCCAGTGTGACCGCGCCATATAGCGCGCCGGCAGGCTGAGAAGCCGCAATCTGCGCGCCCTGTGGGGTGACCGTCAGAATATACCCCTCCGGGTCGTCAAAGCAGGCTTTTTCTCCCAGCGTATATTCCGTCGTTACGGTCACAGGCAAACCCTCTTTTGTCTTGAAAAAAGCGGCGGCATTGGCAAGAACAGGGTCCGCAAACTGCTGCGCACAGTAAAATTCACCTTTTACCTGCTGCTGCGTCAGCTGAACAAACGCCGGGTACGGGGTAATCGGTAGTTTTATTATCATTGCACCCTCCAACCTTTTTCTTTATTTTAATGCCGGAAGCTGCCACATATCCTCCGGCGTAATACCCGCCCGCCGGGCAGCCAGCCGCAGCTTGTTGTGTACGCCGGTAAAGGCCTCCGGCGCATGGGCGTCTGCTCCAAAGTGAAATTTACATCCGCAGGCCTTTGCAGCGGAAAGTACCCGCAAATAGGAAGGAGAAAGTCCCTCCTCATTCAGTGCCGTGCCCTTGCGATACAGGCAGGCGTGGATCTCAATACTGATGTTCTTTTTTGCGGCAAGAGAAAAGCATTCTGCCAACTGACTGTCAGATATGCCGTCCACAACCTGCTGCTCTACCGGGCTACAGATAGGATACAACGGATGGCAGATGCCGACCGGGACCGGATAATCCAGGCTGCAGGCAAATAAAAAGCGTTCCAAGGTTCTCTCCCGCAGCTTATCGGCATCCTGCAGCTCCCGGGTATCATATTCATGAGGGATATTTAAGATATGGCTTGCGGCAATCAACACATAATCAAAGGGTGTAGCATCTGCCGGGGCAAGGGCAGGCTCTTTTCCGTAGATAACCTCCACCTCACACCCAAAGAGCAGTTTCATATCCGTCTGCTTTTGGGTTTCGGCAAGCTGTGGGGCAAGCCGCAGTACCCGGTTCACTCCCATCTGATCACCGGTCTGACCCAGCAGGTTCCACTCCTTATAGTACAGATGGTTGGAAAAGCCCAGCACCTGGATGTCCTCCTGCTGACAGTAGGGCAGATAAGACGCCGGCACCGTCGACGCCGGCGCGCAAAGAGAAAGGTTGGTATGGGTGTGCAGGTCACCGTTCCACAGAGAATATGACATAAATAGCCTCCGTCCGAAAATGATTTCTGTCATAGTATACCTCTGTTTGCATATAAAAGCAAACAAAAAAGGTCTGTCCGAACCGAAAAAGAAATTATAAATTTCTCGCCCGCCCGACAGACCTTTTCCCTTTTTATTTAGACATAAACCTACCCGGAGACTGTCCTTTACAGACTGTGTCCATCCCTTTTTTGATCAGAGACGCCAAACCCAACAGAATACCAATCGGCACCGAAAGCAATCCCAGCAGACACAGACCAATCCAAAAGACCAGCCCTGCCAGTAATTGGGAAAAAATGTTTTTCTTCATAGGGAGCCTCCTTTCGTTCTGTCGGATTCAAACCGATTTTCAGGCCTCTTTATCACTGACCAGATGGTAATAGGCGCCGGAGGTCAACCGGTAAACCAGGACATATATTCCGGCAATTACCGCGAAGTTTAACGCAGTTGTGAAAAGGAACAACCTCAGGTTATACAGACCAAAAGCCTGCAACATCAAATAAATAATATGGAACGCAAAGCCGATATGCAGCCCCGCCAGCCCCAGCGGCAGGAAAAACACGGTCAGCATCTGGCTGTTGACGCTGCGGCGGATCTGGCTTTTCTGCAAGCCCACCTTTTGCATCATTTCAAATTTACTTCGATCCTCTAACCCCTCGCTGATCTGCTTATAATATAGAATCATTGCCGCAGAACAGATAAATACTGCCGAAAGGATTCCCCCCAAGAAAAACAAACTGGAAAAGCTGCCGAGATAATCCTCCGCGTCTATCGCGCGTATGTTATACACGAACGATTCTATTTTCCCGTTTGCTAACCGCAGCTCCGCAGCAGTCTGGTGCAAGGTATCCCACAACGCCTTGGTGTCCTCCTCCGGCAGACCGGTATCAAAGCTATAGCCCCAGTCTACCGAGTAGTAGATATCGTATTCTTTGGCGATCTGCCGCACATCGGCAACAAAAGCCGACAGATCCGGTACCACCAAACACATCGCATTGATGTCTATCTTTCGGATTCCGATGGGTATTTCTTTCTCTTTTTGCACCAGCCGATAGCTGCTGCCTCCCTGCAGGGTCAGGGTATCCGGTCGGTAACGAATGTCATCGTGCAATAATATTGCCTCTCCCTCTGATAGAGCCACCTTTTTGCCGGTAACCATATTATATGCAGTCTGATCAATGGCATACAGCAGACAGGTCATTTTACCGTTTTTCATCATTTGGGTTCCCTGCTGCATATCGGCGACCAGTATGTCCCCGTCAAAAGCGCCCATGATAGAAGCGGTATCCCAATCCAGCACATTCTGTGTCTCACCACCGACGCTTCGTAAGGTCTTATCTAAAACAGACCGCATGTTATCTGCTATCTCGCTGTCCGCAGAATAGCCTTCTGCCATGGTCATAGTGAAATTCACCTGACGGGGGCAACGGATATCCAGCACATCCTGCTTGCCGAAATACAGACAGGAGGTAGAAGATAGCATCACCAGTACCATGGTCAGCAGAATGCACACCGAGGCAAGGCCAGCGCCGTTGCGCTTCATCCGAAATGCCATAGAAGATGTAGAGATAAAATGATCCGCACGGTAATAGTATTTTTTATTTTTCTGCAAAATACGACAAAGCAGCACGCTACCGCAGATCATAACCAGATAGGTGCCTATAATAACCAACAAAACTGCTAGGAAAAAGCTTAAGATAGCGCTGTACGGATCCTTTACGCTTACAGCAAGCCCATAACCGACGCCAAGCAGCAAAACGCCGCCGATCCCCAGCAGCCAGTTGGCTTTGGGCGGTTTTTCCCCCTGATTCTCGCTTTTCATCAGCGATACCGTGGCAGTATGATGCAGCGATCGTAGATTTTTGCATAACAATAGCAGATAAATCAGAGAAAAAACGGTCATGCTAAGCTGAATTGATTTGCCGCTGACGATAAAGCTCAAACTTGGTTTTCCGCCCATAATATATACCATGCATAGCTCAAATAGCTTTGAAAACAGAATACCGACCGCCAGCCCTCCCAAAACGGTGCAGCTATATTGCAGCAGGGCCTCCCAGCCCAGAACTTTGGAAAGATTTTTTCGGTTCATTCCCAGAATGCTGTATAGGCCCATCTCCTTTTGCCGACGGCGCATTAAAAAAGCGTTGGTATAAAACAGAAACAGGGCGCTGAATAGGGACACTACCCAAAAACCAAGGCCAAGGGTATACTTGGCATAATCGCTGCTCTGAACCCCGTTCAAAACGTCACTGTAGGCCAAAAAGCCCAAAATATAGCAGATTGCAGCGGCACCCATACCGGTGAGGACAAACGGCAGGTACAGCCGCCGATTACGGCGAATCGTCTCCGCTGCCAATTTCAGATAAAAGCTCTTTTTCATTTCAGCTCACCGCCTACAGCAAGCATGGTCAGGGTATCGCTGATTTTCTGATACAACTGCCGGTCGGTATCCTCCCCGCGCCACAACTGATGATAAACTTCACCGTCCCGAATAAACAGTACTCTGCCCGCTGTACTGGCCGCCCGTACCGAGTGCGTGACCATCAACAGGGTCTGACCGGCATGGTTGATCTCCCGGAATAAGCGCAGCAGCTCATCCGACGCACGGGAATCCAATGCGCCGGTAGGTTCATCTGCCAAAATAATTTCCGGGTTGGTGATCAGTGCGCGGGCTACGGCGGCACGCTGCTTTTGTCCGCCGGAGACCTCATACGGATATTTTTTCAGCAGCTCAAATATTCCCAGGCGTACCGCAAGAGGTTCCAATCTCTTTTTCATTTCGGTTGGGGATTTACCCGCCAACACCAACGGCAGCAAAATGTTATCCTCTATGGTGAAGGTATCCAACAGGTTAAACTCTTGAAAAACAAAGCCCAGATGGTCACGCCGGAAGGTTGCCAGCTCTTTTTCTTTGACCAGGGCAATATTCTTGCCCTGCAGCAGCACACTTCCGCCGGTAGGAGCATCCAGCGCTGCCAAAATGTTCAGCAGTGTTGTCTTACCGCTACCGGATTCTCCCATAATGGCAACATATTCTCCTGCCTCCACCTGAAAGCTGACGTTTTTCAGTGCCTCCACCTTGTTACCGCCAAACCGGGTGGCGTACACCTTACGCAGATTGTTTACTTCCAATACAGACATGCGTTTTTCCTTTCCCGGGGGGCCGTCCGGCCTGCCCCGCCTGCAAGGGAAGTCCGGATATCCGGTTCTGCTTCCCCCTTATTGTATCCGGATCGACCGTCGACAACGCCCGAAAGCTGTCGACCGATCCGAATTATTTTCGTCCCGGGGCGTGGTTCGTCTACCGGTCTGCCTTTCCGACTGCATCCAAGACACCGCCTGTGCCCCTGCCCCGCATATACAGTATAGCAAAAACGGGAAATGCCGTGCCATACAATGCACTTACATTTCCCGTTGTATCCTAACATTTTTGTAAGATTGCCGTACCAATTATTCGTACATACCGGTCTTTTGAGAAAGCTTCATCCGCAGCACCGATCCCCTGCCCAGGCAAGACTTCGCCGTAAGCTCTATTCCCAGATTATCACAGACCCGTTTACACAGATACAGTCCCAAACCGCTTGCCTTTTGTCTGCCCTCCCCTATATCACCCCTGCCGTTTATCCCGGTGTAGCCCTTGTCAAAGATCCGGGGCAGATCCTCCGCCGCAATACCGATGCCGGTATCCCGTATGCAAAGACAGTCCTCTTCCATGTAAACCGCTATACTGCCGTTGGCGGTATATTTCAGCGCATTGGAAAATAGCTGCTCCAGTACAAAGCAAAACCATTTTTCGTCTGTAACGATACCGCCCGGTATGGGAGCATACTCTAATTTGATCTGCCGGGCAATAAACTGAGAAGCAAACCGACGCACCGAACGGCAAATCATCTCATCCAAAGAACAGGTACAAAACCGGTAATCGGTTTGGGTGCTCTCCAGCCGCTGATAGACCAAAGCCATGTTCACATACTGCTCTATCTGTATCAGCTGGCGGGTCAGTTGACGGGAAACCGGCGTATCCTGAGAAGACAGGGTCAGCTGCATTGCCGCAATGGGCGTTTTGATCTGATGAACCCATGTGGTATAGTAATCCTGCATATCCTGTTCGGATCGCGTTTTGTCCGACTGCTGCTGCTCTACCTGCTGCTGCAATATCTGCAGCATCTCCGCAAGATCCTGCTGCACGATACCCTCCGGTGGCGGCAGCTGATGTAAGGGAATAGGCAAACCGGCCTTTGCCCTAGTCAGGTGACGGTGTCGGTGAAGCTGATGCAGATAATCTACTGTCAGCGCTGCCGTTACCAGTACAAAACATAATGTACCGATATAACACACCGCCTGCCACGGCAGCCGGAATAGCGCCAAGCTGATTGCCAGCAGGGCAAGACAACCGACAAGACACCCAAATATCCAGAATCTATCCCGGCAATGGCGTAAAAACATCCGTACTTTCTCCTTTTCCGGTTTTCCTGCATCGGCAGCCTTTCCTGTTCGTTTCATCTTACTTGATCAGATATCCCTCTCCCACACGGGTGGTAATAAAATCCTCCAGACCGGCAGAATCCAATTTTTTACGCAGCCTGCCCACATTGACAGTCAGTGTGTTTTCATCAACAAAGCAGTCGGTCGCCCACAGTTTTTCCATTAGCTTTTCCCGGCTGACAACATTGCCCTTGCTTTGCAGCAGCGTTTGCAGGATACGTTGCTCATTCCGGGTCAGGGATATTTCCTTTTCCTCGTAGATCAGCACCCCGCTGCCCGGGTCCAACAGTGCCCCCCGATGCTCCAGTACCGGGGTTGTGGGGGCAAAATCATAGCTGCGGCGCAGCAGTGCCTGAATCTTTGCCATCAGTACTTCGGTATCAAAGGGTTTCGCCACAAAATCGTCCCCGCCCATATTGACCGCCATCACAATGTTCATTCTGTCCGCCGCGGAGGACAAAAACAGTATCGGCACCTTGGATACCTGCCGGATGCTGCTGCACCAATGATAGCCGTTAAAATAGGGCAGAGTGATATCCATTAACACAATATGGGGAGCAAAACCGGCAAACTCGGTCATTACATTGCGGAAATCTTGCACGGCACACACCTCTAACGCCCATGCCGAAGCACAGGCGGTAACAGCCGCGGCAATATCCGGGTCATCCTCAACCAACAGCAGCTTGTACATTTTGCCCCTCCTACGGTAATAACGCGGGATCAGTCCTTTAACATATTTTGAATGACCAGATAGCTTGCCGCAGACCAGCCCATCATGGAGGGGGTCTCATATTCCCGTGTGATGGAGACATCTCCCAACGCTCCGTCATATTTTTCCCACAGCACGCCGGTCTTTTCAAAGCAGTGTTCCATAGTGGCAAGATATTTTTCACCCACCCGTGCAGCATCCTGTTCCAGTCCGATACGCTGCAGTCCCTGCACCGACAGCATATTGTTGGTTGGCCATACCGCAGGATAATCCCACTGCAGATATTCCTCTCCCGAACGCTCCGCACAGGCGGAGATGCCATGGGCGAGCTCCAGTTTTTCCAGCACCTTTTTTGCCGCTGCCGCATCCTCAGAGATGCCCATAGCGTACACATACATAGAGGCGGCGCTCAGTACCGGGGAAAGCTTGCCGGTGACAAAGTTATAGTCATAAAAAACACCGGATTCGGGATCGCGCAGATATTTTATCATCAGCTCTTTGCGGTTCACAGCAGCTTGCTCCAGCTTTTGCGCCTCCTGCTCCCGACCCACAATACGCAGCATCTCCGCGGCTTTACATTGTGCGTCGTACAGGATGCAGTTCAAATCCAGGTGGGCATACTCCACCGGAGAAAACCGTCCTTGTGTACCGGGGAACCGTGGGTTGAAATCCCAACCGCTCTCGGCGATGGCGTACAGGTTGTCACATAGACGGATCCTGCCTTCCTCAGTATCCGGCAGGGGCTCGCCAACGCGTTCACACAACCAGCTCACATTGTTCAGAGTGGCACGGGTGGCGTTATTGCCGTACCGGGAAAGCCCTATGGGTGTGGTGCGTTCCATGCGCCAAAACTCCAACTCTGCCAACACGGTATCTATGTATTTACGGATGACAGCGGAATCCTTTTTGAACAGGTACAGCTCATACACACCAGCAGTAAAAAACGGTGGCTGACTGCGGTCCAGCAGATGGTTTGCGTTGGGCATATAGCCCAGGTTACGGATAAAGTAGGCGATATTGTCCAGGTTATTTTCTGCCTGCTGGGACATATCGTCCAGTAAAAGCCCTTTATTGGTAAAATAAGTATCCCAGTAGTAAAAATCCGGAAAGCCGATATTGGTCGACGGCTCCGGGTAATATTCCTTTCCGTCCGGACCGATTTTCGGCGTAGTAATCGCGTTTTTCCAGTTATTCGGGACGGTAAAGGGCTTTTCCAGCTTGACCATGCCGTGGGTGACATCCTCCGGCGGATGGATGGTATTTACCCAGTTTGCTTTGATATAGGCGTTGATTTGCTCTCTCAGTACGGTATTTTGCATCTTCTTTTTCTCCTTTTCTGATCGGGTCATAGCCAATGACAAACCCGTTTTTTGCCAAATCATTCTACCACAGCCCGACCCTTTTTGTAAACCGGTTTTCGTCGAATCTTCAGATGATTACGCCCTCACAGTGGTCCAGCTCATGTTGGACAATCTGAGCGGTAAAGCCGGTATAGGTTTTAAAATGGGGCTTCATCTCATCATCCTGATAGGCAACCTTGATGCTGTGATATCGCTTTGCAAACCGTTTGCCGGTTAGGGAAAGGCATCCCTCCTCAGTGGTAAACTCCCCCGAAGCTTTGACAATATGCGGATTGAACAGCACCGAATACTGCCCCTGCTCCTCAAAAATAATGACACGTTTATTGATTCCGATCATATTAGCCGCCATACCCACGCACTCATCCGCGTGTGCGGTAAGAGTATCCCGCAGATCCTGCTCAATTTCCCGGTCTGTCGCGGTTGCATTCTGCGCTTTTTGCGACAAAAAAGCCTCATCCTTACATATTTCTCGCACCATTTTACTGTTTCCTCTCTAGTCAGTGATCTGCTTTTTTATTTCTGATACATCTTACCGATAGCCTCCGCACGGCGGGCAACCTCATTTGCGACTGTTTCGGGTGCCGTCACCCGCAGTTGATCGCCAAAGCTCATCACCCAACCGTAGAAGGGGTCTGCCGGAACTGCAGAAACATTGACCGCAAACCACCCCTCCTTTTCGCCGGGGGTCAATACGATATCGCTGCCAAACCGGTCTACCAAAACCCCGACCAGCTCATTTTTTACCTGCAGGCGAATTTCCGTCTCCTTGCCGGCAAACATTCCGAATCTGCCCCGTACATAACCGCTCAAGTCAAAATGTTCAAAATATTCTCTGCCGGTACGGGCATAGTCGGCTATCTTTTGTTCGCTGATTTTATCCACCCGGTAATGCCGTACACTGCTGGTATCTTCGTCGTACCCGATTAGGTAATAGTTTTCCTCCTGCCAGGCAAGCACCCAGGGGCTGACACGGTATATCTTACCTGCATGCTTTTCGGTGCTGGTAAAGCCGCCCGGTTTGCTACGGTCCACCACCCACTGTTTGTACCGAAAGGTGATGCTTTTATCCTCATCAATCGCCTGATGAATGGTATCCACAATATACAGAATCTGCTTATTGTCGCTTTTTACCCGCCCGGCATTTCCCACCTGACGCTGCAGCTGACGGGCGAGATACTTGCTGGTCAGTTTTTCCAGCTTTTCTGTCAGCTCATCTGTTCTTTTACGGGGTATAAATTTGGCACACTGCACGGCATCCACCAACAGCTTCAGCTCTGCCTGGTCAAACAACCGGCTTGCCACAAAATATCCGCTGCCCTTTCCACGCTGAAGCTTGATATCCGCACCGTAGTAGTTCAGGGTCTCAATGTCACTGTACAGACTTTTGCGTTCTACCGGAATGCCGCCTGTTTTTAACCGTTCCAAAAGGTCCGGCACACTGATTCTGTGATTTTCGTCTGTATCCTCGTTCAGAATTCTCTGGACCTCCAGCAATCTGCCCTTTTGATGATTCAGCTTTGACATTATCGGCACCTCGTTCATCTTCTATTGGAGTGAGGCTTATTTGAAAGTCCCGTTTATCACCATATTACGACATTTTCACGAAAAAGGCAACTAATAATTGAAAAAAAGAGGGTAAACCTATATAATAGAAACAGAGAAACAGCCGTTACTGGCGTCACACTCCGCGGGGAAGAGTCTGCGGATGACATGTCTTTTACCATTCCACGAAAGGAATCCGATTCTCATGGAACAGCCGATTTTATCCGAAAAACAATTACAGGCAAAAGCGTTGTTTGAAGCCGGGTACAACTGCAGTCAGAGCGTCGCCGGAGCCTTTTGGCAGGAGATGGGTCTGCCCAAGGCAACCGTGCTTGCCACTGTGACCGGTTTTGGCGGGGGGTTTGCCCGCCTGCGAGAGGTTTGCGGCGCGGTAAGCGGCATGGTTGCGGCCATTAGCGCCGTGCAGCAAAAATACGGGGTGACCCCAGACGGCAAAAAGAAAAACTACCCGCTGGTACAACAGTATATCTCCGCATTTGAGGATCATTTCGGCAGCTACCTTTGCCGGGAGCTATTAGGTTTGCGCTCAAAGGAGCGCCAGCTTCCGATCCCCAGTGAGCGTACACCGGAGTGGTACGCAAACCGCCCCTGTCTTGATGCGATCCTCTATGCGGTGCAGCTGACCGAGCAGGCACTGCTGCAGTCGGCAACTGCCTTCGAACAGACTCAAGCTGCGGTCAGGGTAATCGACCGCGCTTTTTGCCGTGCAAACCGACCGGTACGCCCGACAGACGGTCACAAGGGTAGCTTTGGTACGGTTGCCTGCCTGTGCGGCTGCGCCCAATACCGCGGTGCCGCCGTTCTGGCCTGTACCGGCGCGCTGCGTGCCGGTGCCGGTCTGGTCCGTTTGGCAGCGCCGGAGCCGGTGATTGCCGCTGTCGCTGCAGCCCGACCGGAGGTTACTTTTTTTCTGCCGGAGCAGGGTTGTTCCGGTGATCGAGCGGAAACACAGCCTCTCGCCTCTTTAATACAGTCCGCAACCGTTTTACTGGCAGGCTGCGGTCTGGGCAGAGCACCGCAGGCATTTTCAGCGCTCAAAGAACTTTTGACAGTTGCCGCCAGCCGAAACATTCCCACCGTGCTGGATGCTGACGGACTGTATTTTTTGCCGGAGCTGGCTCATGAGCTTAGCCAGCTGCCCCCGCTGATCATTACACCCCACCCGGGTGAAGCCGCCCGGCTGCTGCAGACCACCGTTGCGCAGATCTCTCCGGACCCGGCTGCTGCCGCCTGCCGACTGGCAAGGGAATATCACTCTGTGGCAGTTTTGAAGGGCAGCGCCACCTATGTTGCCACGCCCGACGGCCAGCTTGCCGGTCTTTGCGCCCCAAATGACGGTCTTGCCACCGGTGGAAGCGGCGATCTACTCGCCGGTATCATTGCCGGCCTGACCGCTCAAAGCTTTGCCCCCTTTGGGGAATCCGTCAAAGAACTCAGCTGGGCGCAAGCCACTCAGCAGCTATTTGCCAATGCCGCCTGCGGCGTGTGGCTGCACAGCGATGCCGCAGACCGCGCCGGACAAAAGCGTTCCTCCGCTTCTCTGTTGCCTTTGGATATCGCGGAGGAGCTACAATGAATAAGCCCTTCTCAGCAACTGTCCGGTCAGCCAATACCCGGGTGGTAATCGGTATGCTGCAAAGCCAGTATATTCACTCCGGTTTGGCCCCCTGGTGTCTTGCCGCCGGCATCCGCCGGTACGCCACGGCGCTTACCCCACTGGTTTGCGAAAGCACCGTCAACCGCCCGGTAGAGGCATTTGTCGCAGATATTCTGTCCCACGAGCCTGCCGTTGTGGGGCTTTGCTGCTATATTTGGAATATCACCCTGACGGAACAGGCGGTCCGTCTTCTGAAGGCCGCCCGACCGCAGCTGCCCATTGTGTTGGGCGGGCCGGAGGTTTCCTACTGCACTGGGCAGGTATTTCGCCGTCTGCCTGAGGTTGATGCCATCATCAGCGGCGAAGGCGAGCTGCCCTTTGCTTTGTTATGCGAAAGTATTCTTACCGGCAACCCTGTCCCGGATAATTTGGGCATCGCTCTACCCGGTATGCCGGAGCCTGCCTCCTACACCCCCTGTGGCGACTGGCCCAGCCCTTACAGCGATGACTACTTTTCCGCTCTGAAAGGGCGGATTGCCTACCTGGAAACCAGCCGCGGCTGTCCCTTCCGCTGCGCGTTCTGCCTTTCCGGACGATGCGGTGGGGTGCGTTTTTTGCCGATGGATCGGGTCAAAAAGGAGCTTTGCCTTCTTGCTCACAGCGGGACCCAAACCGTAAAGCTGGTCGACCGCACCTTTAACGCCAATGCGCCCCGGGCGCGGGAGATCTGGCAATTTCTGATAGAGGAATACGGCAAAGCTGTACCCGTCGGGGTCTGCTTTCATTTTGAAATCGGCGGAGATTTACTGGATGAGGAAAGCTTTACCCTGCTTGCCCGGGCGCCGAAGGGACTTTTTCAGCTGGAAATCGGACTGCAAAGCTTTTACGAGCCCACCCTTGCCGCCGTCTGCCGACACACCAATGCGCAACGGTTGTGTGCCAATATCCGCAGGGTTCTTGCCCCCGGCAATCTACACATCCACATTGATCTGATCGCCGGGCTGCCGTTAGAAACCTTTGAGCTGTTTGCTCAAAGCTTCAATATCGCCTACAGTCTGCAGGCGCATCAGCTCCAACTGGGCTTTTTAAAACTGATATTCGGCGCTGCCCTGCGGGATACCGCCGAAAACGATGGTACGCAATACCGTCCCCAGCCGCCCTATGAGGTACTATCCACCAGATGGATTACCGCCGACCAACTGGATACGCTGCGTACCGTTGCTGACTGTGTGGATCGGCTATACAATTCCGGCAGATTTCGCCTTACCCTTGACTATCTGCTGCAGACAACCGAACAAACGCCCTTTGAACTGTTCTGCCGACTTGCAGAAGGCTTTGCCGGGGTGGATACCACCCGGATTTCACTGGAGGAGTACACCGCCCTGCTACAGAAAACTGCTGCCGGACTTACCGGGGTGGATGCAGCCCGTTTGCGGGATGTGATGTGTTGTGACCGGCTTGCCTCTAACCGAACCGGTAAACTGCCCCCCTGCCTGCAGATCACCGACCCTGCAGGATTAAAGGCTGCGGCCAAAGCCCTGCCCGCCCCACCGCCCGACACTCACCGCGGCCTCGCCATTTTATATACATATCGTAAAATAGTATATTGCGATTACAATATGTTAAATTACGACAGTATTTTAGGCCGGTGGCAGCTACAGATGCTCCCGCTTTCCTGATTTCTTACCCGTCCACTGTCTGCCGTGTTTGCAACCAGGTTGTCTCTTTTCATTTTCCTTTTCGTTTGCTATAATAACATACAGAGCATATCATCAATAAAAAGGAGCTATTTATGAAGGAATTGATTTGCGCCGGTCAACAATTTTTGCTGCCGGAGGAAAACCCCGTTACCCCGGAAATTAGTCTGCAGGAGGATAAGGACGGCGTTCGCGTCTACCGGATCAACTGGCATAGCGAGACCCCGATCGGCAATCTACGTGTGGTACTGCCCCTGCCGATGCTGCGGGTGTTAAATGTTTTTCTTTCCACCTGCTGCCGTGACCACGTACTGCACCAGTGGTGGGCCGCTACCCGTAGCGAAAGTCGTTTTTATTTCGGTGCGCCGTTCCTGTGTGCCACTCAGGGAGACGATATCAACTACGCCCTGGTTGCCCTTTCCGACGCCGTGGACGATAACTGCATCAGCTTTGGTGTCAACGATTTTGCCGACCGCGACACGGTGGAATTTAACATTGATTTGCTGACCGGTCGCAAGCTGGTAAAGGATCACAGCGTGCTGTTACGGGTGGATACCCGTGAGCTGACCCTGACAGATAGCATGAAGCAGCTCTCCGACTGGTGGCTCAGCTTTTATCCGTTACGGGCCGAGATACCCGAGGACGCGGAGGAACCGCTTTACTCTAGCTGGTACAATTACCATACCCACCCCAGTGCGGACAGCCTGCGTCGTGAGCTTACGGAAGCCGCCGAAATGGGCTTTAAGACGGTCATTCTGGATGACGGTTGGCAGTATGACGGCGATGGAGACGGCAGCTATTCCCAGTGCGGTGACTGGCATTTCTCCGGTGCAAAATTTCCGGATGCCAGGCAGTTTATGCAAGAAGTGCATGACCTGGGCTTAAAGCTTGCTTTGTGGTTCTGCGTGCCCTATGTAGGCTGGCATACCGAGGCCTATCAGAAGTACAAAAACAAACTGCTGCTGGATGTTCCCAGCCAGGAGACCGGCGTACTGGATGTCCGTTACGCAGATGTACGGGAGCATATTGTCAACACCCTATGCGATTTTGTGGAAAAGACAGGTTTGGACGGTCTGAAGCTGGATTTTATCGACGCTATCCGGTTAGAGGACGACAGCCCTGCAGCCAATGAAGAAATGGATGTTCCCGATCTGTCCCAGGCGGTGATACGCCTGCTGACCGATCTGGAGGATCGTTTGAAGGTCGTGTGCCCCGGCGCTTTGCTGGAATACCGCCACAACTATATCGGGCCTGCTATCACCCGTTTTGGCAATATGCTGCGGGTGGGCGACTGCGCTTTTGACTGTCAAATCAACCGGCGGGGCATTGCCGATTTGCGGCTGCTGCATCATCCCATAGCGGTACACTCTGATATGCTGTACTGGTCGCCACGGGAGACCCCTGAGAACTGTGGCCGACAACTGGCTAATATTTTGTTTGGCGTACCCCAAATCTCGGTTTTGCTGCAAAACAGCACTGCCGAGCAAAAGGCAGTCATTACCCGCTATGTCCGCTACTGGAAAGCCAACAAGCAGGTGCTGATGCACGGCAAATTTATCACCCACCGTCAGGATATGGATTTCCCCATTTTGGAGGCTGTAACCGAAGAAAAACGGATCGTTGGCAGCTATGCGCCCATGACGGTCCCGGTTGACGGCAAGGTGACCGATATCTGGAATGGCAGCGAGGGGGACCGCGTTGTGGTCCGGCTTTGCTGTACGCGGAACTACACGGTGGAGGATTGCTTTGGCAAACAGCTTGCCGCCGGTCAGCTTGCCGCCGGAATGCATGAGGTGACTGTGCCGGTAGGCGGTACTCTGCTGCTGAAATAACGCCGCACTGTTTTCTACCGAAATTAAAAGGGTCTGTAAGATATTTTTCAATCTTACAGACCCCTCTTTTTATGCTTTTTCCAAGATAATATCTTTTCCGGCAGTGACGATGCCGGTCAGCTGATTGTCCTCGAAGCAACCCGGCCGTGTGACCCGGAATACCGGGCATTCCGGATTTTTGTTGACAATATTCGTAAAGCTGGATTTTACCACCGAGGCATTGACCAGTACTGCGCTTTCACTATTGCACAGGATATTGGATACTGCAATGTTTGCTATGCTACCTGGCAGATTTCTGCCGTATGCACCGTCCGCCTCTCCCAACAACAGCACTGCACGGGAGTCAAACCCTTCGGGGGAATCATCCACCACATTGTCAATCACCACATTCCAAATATTGCACTCCGCAGCCAGCAGCCGCACATGGCAACACAGATGACCTTTGGAATAGCCGATGATATTACGAATGATCACGTCGTGAATATCACGCTCACGACGGGACCAGTCATTGTGCAGTATTTGGGTGGATTCGTAAGAGCCGCTTTCACGCGGCTGGGCGTCCGGCGTTGCAATAGCGGTCAGGGCCACGATATCATCGCCGGTACCACCGAAAATATCACTGACTAAAATATCAGAACAGCCGCAGCGCAGGTCTATGCCATCTTGATTTTCCATATTATTCAAAAGGCCGTCAATCTCCTTGGCCATGCAGCTGTCGAAGGTAATACCCTGTATTTTGCCGCGATGGCACGCCTCTAAAGAAATACCCCAGCCGTGGGTGCAGACCAAGGTTAGGTTTTCCACCGAGAAATCCTCTGCCATGGCAAACAGAATACCAATACCTCGCCAGTCGCCGTGCGGCACCTCGCCCGGCTTACCGGCATCGGTTCCAAAGCTGTGGTCATGCTCTTCATCAAAGCTTGTCACCCCTGCTGCACGGTGCTCCGCGCTGATCCAATCTGCCAGGCGCAGCAGGTCTTCCGGCTTTTTGGGGCAGGGATTGCTTAAGATTTTTCCACCGTCACCGGTGGCCCGGGGATGGTCTGCCCCCTCTAAGATACACAGGCCCTCTCCCTTGATATGAATATTGCGGATAGGCTGCACCTGCGTGATGCTGTGCCCGCAGTTGGCGCTGCGGAAAAAGTTATCCCGGCAAGCGTCTGAAAGCTTCAGCTTAACGTTGCGCAAAATGACTGTGGTATTCTCCGGCAGTAAAATTGCCCGGTCCAGCATCCAGGTCTGGCGCTGGGGCTGGTTTTTACTGCAACGGGGCGGTATCAGCAATACGCCGTCGCCGCCGTTTGCTATGCTGCAGGCAGCCAGTGCTTTTTCGATCTGTTCACTGTCTGTAGCAGCGGAAAAATCATTTACATTAATCATGAAGGCACTCCTCTTTTTTCTTATTACAATACCGCACAGAACCGTCTGTTACCCTGGGATTCAATGCTCTTTATTTATGTTCTGTTCTCAGTCTTCTACCGCAGCTTTGCGGGAGGTGATCTCATACAGAATTTCCGGGTCGAACTTGGGTATCCGGTCGTAGGTGTACAAACCGTTTTGCTCCTGCTCCACATCCGTCAGCTGGGTATAACAGAAAGCGCAGATTCGGCTATTGTCCAGCAGCGCGTCCACCAGGCCCTTGTATCGGTCCAGAAATTCCTTTTCCGCGGTAGGCGCAACCCCGTAGCCCCAGCTGCCGCCCGCACCGATCTCATTTGCTTTGCACGCAGCCTCCTGCCCGCTCCAACGGGTGCCGCCAAATTCGGATACAAAACACAGCTCTTCCGGCGGGGCAAAGGGCGGAACCTTTTCATCCACTACGGTATTCCCGTGATACAGTGCCTCATATCGGGCACGGAAGGTCTCCGGATTCTGGTCGTAATCGTGCCAGTCCGGCATGTCGCAGCAGCCCGGTACATGTACCCAGCCGCTGGAATCGATGACCGGCCGGGTCGGATCCAGCGCCTTGGTCAACCGGTAAACCTGAGCAAGCAGCGCGGGGTCGGCATTGGGTTGGGTCTCGTTAAAGGGACACCAGCCGATGACAGCAGGGTGGCTGCGATCCCGCAGCACAATCTCCTGCCACTCGGGGATAAAGGCACCCCAGCTTTGCGGTCGGGATACATCCAAACCCCAGTTGGCATGCTCATCCCAGACAAGATAGCCCAACCGGTCACAATGATACAGAAAACGCGGTTCAAATACCTTTTGATGCAATCTGGCACCGTTAAAGCCGCAATCCATAGAACGGATAATATCGCTGATCAGGGCGTCCTCTGAGGGAGCGGTATAGATACCGTCTCGGTAAAAGCCCTGGTCCAGAATGAACCTGCCGAAAATGGATTTTCCGTTCAGGTACAGCCGATGGTCGGCATACCAAAACTCCCGAACACCGAAATAACTTTTCACCTGATCCGCAGGCTCATCACTGGGCTGGTCCAGGGTGAGGGTCAGATCATATAGCACCGGGGTCTTGGGGCTCCACAACTGCACCTCCGGCACTGACAGCTGCAGCTTGGCCACACCGCCGTGTACCGTACCGGCTGCCACCGCAACCGGCTCCTCCTGCAGACTGGCAGCCGCGGAAACCTGCAGTCCCTCTGCATGGGCAGCGCGTACAGTCAGCGCTACCGTGCCGTCCATATGGGTGACGACGGCACAGTCCTCCAAATAGCTCTGGGGACGGGCCTCCAACCAGACGGTCTGCCAAATGCCGGTCGTACGGGTATACATACATCCAAACGAGGCGTACTCTGATGACTGTTTGCCCGCTGGCTGGTTGGCGCTGCGGGTGTCATCCTGAGCGCAAACCGTCAACACATTCTCTCCCTCGGCCAGCGCGTGGGTGATTTCAAAACAGATGGGGGTATAGCCGCCCCGGTGACTGCCCACACTGACCCCGTTTACAAAAACCTCGGTCAGCCAATCGCAGGCACCAATATGAAAAAATACCCGCTGGCCCAAAAAACTTTCCGGCACCGTCACACTACGCCGATACCAAACACAGGGCATAAAATCAGTATACTGCACACCGGAAAGCTTGCTTTCCGGGCAAAAAGGCAGTGTGATGGTATCGTTTAACTGATAATCCGGGTCGGTCATTCCACGGGCACGTCCGCTGCAGCCGGGATCCATTTCAAACTGCCATGTTCCGTTTAAATTCAGCCAATTTTTCCGTTCAAAGTGGGGAAAAGGATGTTCCGGACGGGGAATACTCATTTTAAAAACCTCCCTGACATTTTTCTTGACTTTTTCCTTTTTTATCTTCTTTTCGGAAGCTTACAACAGAATATTCTGCAGCTGCTCAGGGGTATGCACGGTGAAATCCATTCCCTCCGGATCCGGCACATCTTCTTCGCCGAATCGAACGCCGATGCAAACCATTTTGGTTTTCACGCCCCGGGCATCCAGGTTGTTCAGCGCCGCACGGGCAAATACTGCGTCGGCAGCGTGGTCGCCGATATAGACCAGCTCTCCCTCATCACCCCTAACACCCAGCTGCTGCAGCGCGATTAAATAGCCTGCCGGGTCCGGCTTTTGTCGCGCCAGGGGAACCTCATCCACCCCGATCACCGCACCGAAATACTGCTGCAGACCGTACCGGTACAGTGTCTCCCGGATATGCTGAGAGCTGTTTTGAGAGCAAATTGCCATCGGAGCCACACCGGAAAGAACTGGCAATACATCCCGAAGCCCCATAAAAAGCGGGGGCTGCAGGGGATCCCGCCGCTGGTAAGCACTCCACAGCTGACCGGCGCGCTGTATCTGCTGCTCATTCAGACCCAGCTCCCGGGCATACATCTCACACCAGTTGGGGCTGCGGCGCACCGCCTCCCGATATGCCCGCACGCTTTGCAGCACAGGGGGCAGATGCTTTTCGATCTCCGGATCAAAATAATCCCGTATTAGCTGAACGGTCACCGCCCGATTTTTCACAACGCTGTCCACCAGAGTACCGTCGTAATCCCACAAAATAGCAGCGGGTTTCATCATTACTCTACCTCTCTGAATCTGTTCATTCTGTTTTCTATTTTACCATACCCCAAAAGGGATTACAATGCATAACCGGATAAAACCGTAAAGATTTTCCCCCCGAATCCGCTTTCATAAGCAAAGAGAGCTGCCACGGAACCTCGCCGTGACAGCTCTTACTTCTTTTGATATTAGCCGTAACCGATATAGGCTGCGGGGTCGACCTGGGTGCCGTTGATACGCACCTCAAAGTGGCAATGCGGTCCGGTAGAATAACCGGTACTGCCCAGATACGCAATGGTCTGACCCTGACTGACGGTATCGCCCACGCTGACCGCCAAACTGCTGCAGTGGCCGTACAGGGTGGAATAGCCGCCGCCGTGATCTACCACCACATAGACGCCATAGCCGCTGGATGTATACCGTGCCACCGTGACCACACCGCTTTGCGCCGCCACAATGGGTATACCGCTGCTGCCCCAGATATCCATACCGTTATGGGCATACAGACCGGTGAACCCGCGGCTGACGCCGCCATAGCTGGGCACAGGCCACATGTACGGTCCGCTGGAGGGTATCATGGTAACACCGGCACGGACCCGCGTGCCAACCAGCACCTCCTGGGTAATCGGCTCAGTCAAAACAGTGCTCTCCACCAGTGTCTTGCTTTGCAGAACGCCGTCAACATACAGATAATCGTAGACACATTCCTTTGAACCGTTGACGCCGGCAGATTTTACCTTGACCACACCGAAGTTCAGGTCTGCGGTAGTGGTCTTGTTGACATCAAACGGAATATCCTCAATCTCGGTACGGCGGTAGGTCACCTGAACCTGCAGGAACGGAACCGCCTGAGAGATAACCAGCACATCTCCGGGATGCAGGTTATTCATAATATCCTGGTTGGGATTCATATTGATCAGCTCTGCCGTGGTCAAACCGTGCTGATTGGCTATGCCGGAGGGGGTATCGCCCTTGACTACGGTATAGGTGACCTCTCCCGCAACCTCGGAGTGAATCAATTCATCCAATACGCTGTAATTGACAATACTGGAGCGCAGGTATACGCCTTCCCGCAGCTCCGGCTCCACCATGAAAGAGACATACTCTCCCTCTTCTCCGGTACGGTAAGGGGCCTTTAACTGCTCCAGATCCTTTTCCAGACGGTCCGAATCGGTTACTGCGCCGTAGAATACATCATTCAGATAAAAACCGGTGGCTTCCACAATTTCCTGACCGGAGGAACGGAGAATCGCATCCGTGACATCCTCCACATCCAGCAGCTCAAAGTTATCATTGACCGCCAGGGTAAAGCTGGGTTCCAGCTTCCAGTCCGTATGGTCCTCGCCATCTACATAGACAATGCGGTTTTCGACCTCCTGGCGGGCGATATCAAACACGCTGTCATTTGCCACATAACCGATTGCCTTTCCGTCACAGCTCAGCTTCAGCACATACTGATAGTTCATAACCGTACGAACCGTAAACGCAAACGCCATGGCCGCCAATACCGGCAGTGCCCAAAGGCCAATATCGTAGATAAAATGAATATTTCGGGCAAAGCCGCGGAATATGTAGGAGAAAGTCTCCCTCCAGGTTTCGCGTGGCTTATCCGGGTCGCGGCACATCCATATTTCATATACATTGCGGATCGCGCGCCAGGTATGATGTACCACCTGCCAAAGCATAAGGAGCACCGCTTTGGGAATCCAGATCAGACCTTTTCCCAAAAACAGCAGGGCATCCGCAAGTTTATGTCCAGCGACACATACCAATGTTCTGGTTGTCCGAAAAACCTTAACAAAGAAATACTCCGTATAGAAGCCGATATTATAAAAGACGTCCATCCAAAGCTTTGCCCAGGCTTCCAGCTTAGTCATCCAGGCATCCACCAGCTCCTGCTGGGCAAAGCCGGATAGCTTTTTGTCGGTCTTTCCGGTCGGTTTTCCATTTTTGACTGCCTGTCCTGTTTTTACGGGAGGCGGATTCTTTTTGCCGTTATCCGGACGGTGATCCTCCGTTTCATACTCATCCCGGTCGGCAAGCCGGATCATCTCTTTCAATAAACCGACCGGACGGTCAGCGGAAATTATGCCCTGTTTGGAAGGTGTTTTTTTCTCTTGGGGCAAGGATTTTTTCAAATTTGAATCCCTCCTTTTCCTTAAGTATTTTATCTTACGCCGTATTCCGGCAGTACAAATAAACGTTTTTGTACAAAAATACAGCTTAAATTATACTCTTTTTTTGCCCGTGGCGCAACCTTTTGGTAAAGATTTCCTCAAAAAATACGCATTTTACGGGTTTTCCGCATCGAAAAGAGCTTGCAGCGCCCGGTTTGCCGCCAAAGGAGAAATACCTGAATTTTCCAGCAGCTGATCCGGAAATCGGCTGAAGAAGCGATGGGTCTGCGCATCCGGCCCGCAAAAAGACACCCCGATACAGTGCAGTGCCTGTCGGGGAAACGCTTCGGTTCTCTGACCGCCGTAAAGATCATCCCCTGCCAGGGGGCAGCCCAAAAAAGACATATGTACCCGTATCTGATGGGTACGGCCCGTATACAACCGAAAGACCACCAAAGTATACTGCTGTCCGTCTTTTTCCCCGGTTGCAACCGTCTGCCAATGGGTGTATGCCGATTGTCCTGCCTGCTCTACACACCTTAGAATAACCGAACCGGCTGCTCTGCCGATGGGTGCGTGACAATCCCCCTGTGCAAAAGGCGGTGCTCCAATCAGTACGGCTGCATACAGTTTTTGACAGCTGCGCGCTAAAAAAGGCACTACCGTTCCGTTTTGGGCGCACAGCAACAATCCGGTGGTATCCTTATCCAGCCGATAGACCGGGAAAAAGCCCGCCGTCTGAGGATTGCCGTCCTGCCATGCCGCCCTTCGGGCAAGCTCTCCCATCCATGCGTTGGCAAGGGTGCCATCCGGGTAGTTCAGTGTAGGATGCACTGCCATACCCGCAGGCTTTTCCAGTACCACCGCGTCCCGGTTTTCAAAGACGATATTCAAAGGAATGTTCTGAGGGGTGACTGTGGAAATATGTCCGGGAGCCTCTACGCATAAAACCATACCGGCACGCACTGCCGCATTGGTAAAAACCGGTTCGCCGTCTACCGTAATTCCGTCGGCAATATGTTTTGCCTTGCGTAACGCCGTCACCGATACTCCGCAACGCCTGAGCACCTCGCCGACTGTCAGTCCATCCATACCGTCAGGTACATTGATCTGCAGCATAACATTTCACGCCCCAGTTTCTTTTTTATCTAAAACAGGGGATGCCAAAGCATCCCCTGTCATCAAGACCAGTCCGTAAGCCGGGTTTTGTATCAAACGACGATCTATCTGATTCTCTGCGTCGCCGCAGAGCTAAACGCCACCTCCGAGAACGCGCAGGACAAACGCATGTGTTCTCATATGGGTGTTGCTTCCGGTAGGGTTTACATGGCCGCAAAGTCGCCAGTGCGCCGGTGAGCTCTTACCTCGCCTTTCCATCCTTACCTGTACCCTGGGGCACGGGCGGTTTCTTTCTGTTGCACTATCCCTGGGGTCACCCCCGGCTGCCGTTAGCAGTTACCGCTGTCCTGAGAAGCCCGGACTTTCCTCATATAGCAACAAGGCTATACGCCGCCGTATGGACTGCTCCTGTCTTTATGAAAAGTAAAATTGGTTATTCTGCCGGAGAATCGGTCACCGATTCGGTGTTGCTTTCGGATTCCGGCGGTGTGGGCTGAGAGGATTCCGGTTCAGCAGAAGTGCTGGAGGATTCCGCGGGCTTTGCGCTCGCCACCCGGATCACCACGTTATCCACCCCGGGCTGCACCGATGTATTTGCGCCCGGCTCGGTCAGTATGACAATGCCCTCGGCATAACTGCCGTCATTGACCACCTGTACCACTGTATATTTGATTCCCATCCCGTCCAACAACTGGGTGGCATTGGAGATCTGCATACCCTCCAGGTCCGGCATGGGTACCGGCTCTGCGCCCTGACTGACCACAATCTCCATCTTGTTGTCCGTCAACTCGGTGCCGCTTTCCGGCTTTTGCTCCATGATCACGCCGGTCTCGTACTGAGAGGAGTAAGCGTAGGTCACATTAAAGCGGATATTCTGATACTGCAGACGGGCATCTGCATACTTTACGCCTACCAAGCCGGGAACCAGTTCCGACTCGGCTTCGCTTTGGGTGTCACCGACACTCTCCGTCTCGGATTCCGTCAGCTCTGACTCTGTTGCCGCTGAGGAGCTATCTGCCAGGCTGAAACCGGAATCGCTTTCCGGATCAGTTCCGTTATTTTTGCCTGCGTTCCAGATACCAAGTACAACGGCAAAAACAGCCAGCAGGGAGACCACCGTGATAACCGTAACCTTGAATTCAATACTCAAACCCGCCCAAAAGCCCTTGGGTTTTTGCCTCTCCTGAGAGACTTCATACGCCGCCTGACGCACCTGTTGGACATGAAACTGAGTGGTATGGGATGAGGCCCTGACCGCCGGGCCGCGACGCTGACCGGTCAAAGCCTCCCGGAAAGAGGCCATATCTTCAAAACGGTCGTTGCTTTCTAACTGCAGACCGTGAAGAATCGCATCGGCAAGATAGATGGGCAGCTTTTGTACACTACCATCCGGAAGCGGACGGTTTGCGTATTCTGTGGGATCACTCAGCATATCCTCGTTTAGGCGTTCCCGCGCGCTGGGGACATTGTGTCCTGTCAACACCCGGTAAAGCACTGCGCAAACTGCGTAAATATCCGTAAACGCACCGTCAAATGCCTCTGCAGAATATTGCTCCGGTGCCGCAAAACCATGGTACAGCTGAGCTTTCAGCTCGGTACCCTGGCTGCGCATTGCCTGGGTGGCATAGCCGCCAAGGCGTACCACTCCGGGCCCGGTAACAAAAATATTGTCACAGCAAATACCCCTGTGCAAGACACCGGCACGGTGCATCCGTTCCACTGCAACCCAAAGCGGATCCAATAAATCCAACGCCTCGTTCCAGCCAAGGCGCCCGCCCTTGCGGTCCAGATACTCTGTCAGGGTCAGACCCTCTGCCTTTTCGGTCACGGCGTAGACTGTGTTGTTGCCGTAAAACACCTCCTGCACGCTTAACAGGCAGATATCATTATTCAAATGGCGCAGCTTGGTGTACAGATCCACAAAATCTGTAGCATTATTTTTATACGGTACCTCGCTGCCCGGGCGCACCAACAAAGCCAGTGCCTCACTGCGACCGGAACAAAGGGTAACCGGCATATACTCCTTGACCAGGCACGGACGGCGGGTCGTGACATCAATGGCATCATAGGTGACCCCTTCACTGTCCATGCTTAAAAAACTGCCGACGCGATAAGTATCGTTAAGGTACAGGCCTAAAGGCAAAGCGCCGCTGGGGTTTGTTCCGGTTTCGGCATTTCCGCATCCGGGACAAACATTCAAGTTCCCCTCATAGGCAGCCATGCAGGAAGCACATACTTTTTTATACATACTATCACTCCTGTTTTCGGTAAAAGGACCAACCGAAAAAATCAGCGATCCAGGACATCCTCATTGGCGAGGTTGTGCCAGACATCCTGAACATCGTCATCGTCGTCCAAAGCATCCAACAGCAGGCCCATCTTTTTGATGTTATCGTCGCCCTCAACAGCAGATTCCGTGGTAGGCAGATAGGCAACCTCAAAGTTGTCGAACTGATAACCCATCTTTTCCATAGCTTCACGCACCTTGCCCAGATCCAGCGGAGCAGTGGTGATCTCGATGTAATCCTCACCCATATCAAAATCTTCGGCACCGGCCTCAAAGCAGTCCTCCATGACCTTCTCCTCATCCAGACCCTCGGCATCCAGTACTAAAACACCCTTCTGGTTGAACAGGAAGGATACACAGCCGCTGGTGCCCAGGTTGCCGCCGAACTTGTCAAAATAATGACGCATATTGGCGGCGGTACGGTTCCGGTTATCGGTCAGAGTCTCTACGATGATCGCAACGCCGTTGGGACCGTAGCCCTCGTACATGATGGTCTCGTAGTTGTCGTCCTTGGACTCGCTTGCCTTCTTGATGGAGCGCTCAATATTATCATTAGGCACATTCTGGCTCTTTGCCTTGGCAATCGCGTCGCGCAGACGGCTGTTACTGGTGGGATCACCACCGCCACCCTCACGCACTGCTACAGCAATTTCCCGTGCCATTTTGGTAAAAATCTTTGCTTTCGCGCCATCGGTCTTCTCTTTTTTACGCTTAATGTTGTTCCATTTAGAATGTCCGGACATTGAAATATCCCCCTTGTTTTTCTTTTTTCTCTATTATTTGATAATAACATTCGTTGTGACAATCCAGTATACCATATATTTCACAAAAATTCAAATCTTTTCTTGTGAAATATGCGATTTTGCCGCATTTTAAAAAGCTTTTTCCGGTCCCCGGACAGTTTCCCCAATTAAAGTTTTCCGTTTTAGTAATCTGTCGTCTACTCCGCCAGAAAATCCAATATTCCCTGTGCGATGGCGTCCCCGGTTCTCAGAATATTGTATTTGTCACAGCAGGCGGCGTATTCCGCCGGATTGACCAGATAGCCCAGCTCCAGCAACACTGCGGAGGTATAGGTATTGCGGGTGACATAGTACATAGCCCAGCTTGCCCCGTCATTTTGCCGTTCAAGGACGTCGCTGACATTTTTACAGAGTATTTGTGCCAACTGCCCCGCCTGCAAATTGTTATAATATGCCGAAACGCCGCTGACCAGATTGCCGTCACCGGTCAACTCTATACTGTTATGATGGATAGAAACATACACGTCCGGCCGGTAACGGGTCATCAGCTGACTGCGCTGCTCCAGGGAAACCGTCTCCTCCTGCTGCCGGGTCAGAATAACCGTTGCGCCAAGCTGACGCAGCCGCGCTGCAGCCGCTTTTGCCACGCCGGAATTGAGTAGGCTTTCATACGGGCCGCCGATTTCCCCGGCGAGCCCCAATGCGCCATGCTGTGATCCGCCGTGGCCAGGGTCCAGCATGACCGATATACCTGTCAGGGGCTGCAGGTCTGCCGACGCCTCCGGCTGCAAGGTCGGTGCCCCGGTCAGCAACAGGACGGTATCACCATTGCGGTAACTGATATCATATCCCCAAAAAGCACCCGGTACCAGCTGAACCGTCAGTTGTACTCCACCGTCGACAGTCTGGCAGGTAACCGCCTGGGCAACCTCTCCCTGCAAAGAGAAGGTCGCTCCCTCCCATGCGGGGTCAAGAACGGTATCCGCAAGGATGACGGACAGAACATTTGACGTAAGCTGCAGGCTGTCCAGACACAGGGGAGTACCGTCTTTCACCAAAACCGTTTCTTCTTTTCCGGTACCGGTCTGCAGTATTTCTGGCAGGGAAAGAGAATACGGCCCGGCATTTTCTGTCAGCGCGTCACACCCGGAACTGAAAACCCAGCCTCCGCACGCCAGCTCATACGCATAGGTCCTTACCCCGCCGCTTTGGGTCTGTACGCTGCGTGTTACGGAACCGATTCCCCTCTGCCGCGCGGTATAAATCACCTGCCCAGTGCTGTACGGGTCTGCATAGATGTTTGCTATCCAGTCTGTTATCTGTACCGCGCTGCCCGATGGCAGCGGCACGGAGCCATCCTCGGTCAGGTTCTGTTGGCTATGCTCTATTATCCGTGTAACCTGCAGACTGACTGAATTCTTTCCCTGCATAACCGTAAAAGTATTCTCTCCGGGCTGCAGGGGGAGCAACACCCCAAACACCCCGTATTTTTGACTGTCCGGTACCACAACACCGTTCACCGTTACCATGCTGCCTTTTTCGCAGCTGCCCATCATGTACATAGCGTCCCCGATCAGTTGCTGGCCGTCAGCCGGGTAGCTGATCTCCAGCTTATTGGGTATCTCCGGCATGGGCAGCTCCTCCCCGGCGATCGCACCCATCTGCGCCATATGCTGCAGCGCTTCCAGCCACAGAGTGTCCCGGGCATCCACTGCCGGCATCCAGACCGCGCCCTCCGGCAGCTGACCGGACCGATAGTAAGCCGCCCTGATTAAAAGCTGCAGATTTTCTTCCGTTGCGGCAGGACACAGCCACCAGACCGTCTGCTGCACCCGGAAAGTCGCCGCAGCCATCGCGTCCCGTTCCTCTTTAATGCGTACCACCGCAAAATTCACCTGCTCGGGCAGCTGTTGCACAAGGCTGTTACCCGCGGCAAGCTCTACGCCAAGCGGTAACCGACACTCGATGGCACACGCAGAAAATCGGGTTGCTGCGTCCGGAATTTCCGAAAGGCATTCTCCGTAGGAAAGGCAGATTCCCGACAGGGCATAGCCGTCCTGCAGCTCCTCCACTATCTGCTGCATCAGCTGACAGAATTCCTCTGCCAAAGGGTCACTGCAATCGGTCAGCTGTAACAGGGCAGGGATATCCACCACGGCAACCAGCTTCAGCCGCTCTCGTGCGCACAGACTTGCCGCCAGTGCCAGGACATCCCTGCTGCGGCATGCCGTACGGAAAAGTAAGGGTTTTTTCATCTTGGCGGAGACAGGCAGCTCCGCCGATCGCCAGCTGACCCCATCCGGCTGATTCACGGTAAAATACAGGGTGTCCAAACCGGCTTCTTTCAGATTGTTTACCGCATCGGTAACGGTGCGTACCTGGCTCTCCCACTGGGTGGGGATATCCTCCATGGAAAAAGATGCAGCCGAAACCCTACTGCCCAACAGGACTGCCCTGCCCTGCGGTCGACAGGCGCAAAGCGGCAGTGTCTGCCATGCCAGCCATCCGGTGGCCAGGCCAAGCAGCGTCAATACAAAGATTTTCAAAAGCTTCACCCTGCTTTTCCCTCCCTGCCGCCTCATCTATGGTACGCTATCTCTCCGATTTTTCTGTCAAACCCAACATTTTTTTCAGCTGCTTCCAGGCAGCTGCGCGTAAATCTGCCCTGACCTCTCTAGCAAGGTTTTCCATTGTCATTGCAATGGTATGTCGCTGTTCCTCCCCGGCAGCATTGTAGGCCTTCAACAGTGCAATAGCTCCGGCGGGTCCCTCCTGCAGTTCATCCAGACTTTTCAGCTTACCCTTCTGACTGATCACCTCAAAGATTGCCTCGGTCAACCCGCGCCGGGTTTCATTATCCATATTTGCCAACCAGTCCTGCAGTACCTCATCGGAAAGCTGACCGACAGCAGAACGTTTTTCCACCCGGGTAAACCGCCCGCCTGTCACACACCAGGAAAGCGGCTCATGTTGCCATATTCCCCTATTGGTACTGTCTACCACAGCATAACTCTGCTCATGGTGCAGCAGCACACCCACAATGGAGGATGCAGGGACAAAGGTATGCAGCTTATGCCGCACCTGCTGATAACCGGCGTCCTGTCCCATATCCTCAGAAAAACCGGGACCATCATTGTTGTACGCCGCTAACAGACGGGGCTGCAGGTCCTCCGCCAGTCGCATGGCCGCCCATGCTGCCAGATTACCACCCTTGGAATGCCCGCCGATCCGCAGCGGGCGGTCCGGGCAAAGAAGCGCCATGCACTCCGCATAAGCCGTGGCGTACTGCTGAGCGGGAACACTTTCCAGAAAAGACAGGTTAAAATCCTCTTTCCATCCCACAAAGCTGGTATCCGTACCCCGGTAGGCGGCAAAAACCGTGCCGTCCGGCAAAAGATATCCCATAGCCGCGAACTGCAGCTCCTGCTGCTCATTCAACTCATTTTCAAACGCAAACATCCGTACCCCAGCAAACCTTCTGGTGGTCGCAGCCAGACGCATAACCGGGATATACGCCATCTGAGAAAGTCCAAGCTGCTCATCCTGCTCGGTCAGTCGGTCACAGACCTCCCCTATGGGCAATGCGTCCCGTATGTTCCAGCTGCATAGCTGCTGGATGCGGCGGTAATCAATATAGGAAAAAATGCACAGTAACAACGCGTCCACCTCATTAAAGGGATCCTGCGCCAGGGTCAGATCTCCCCGCCAGGCAAGATAGTCCAGTACTGTATTCTTTTGCGAAAGACTTTCCATCGCCTTTTGGGTCATTTTCATTGCCCGCTTTACATTTTCCATAGAGAGAATGCTTCCTTTCTTTACGGTATGCAACACCGTAAGCCGTTATTCAAAGACATCCTTTTTCATCGGAAGCCGATAGATCCTTTTTACCGTTTTTCGAGACAAGACCTGCGCGCCACACATTTTCAAAGCAGTCATCCGGCACCGGTAGAGGATGCACTTTGCGCCAGTGCGCAGCACAGCCGTCCGGGCTCCAGGTGATCTCCTGCAGGTCGGTTTCCTCTGCCTTCGCCCTGCCGGGTATACCGGGCTGCGCAAAATTCAGCCGCCCGTCCTGTGATTGGTACAGTGCACTGCCCCGGGATATACCAACCCTTTGGGCATAATCCTCCATGGCAAACAAAACGGTCTGCTGCGTGACCAGCAGCTGCCGCAGCCTATGCCACAACGGACGCCGGGCCGTTGTCGGGGCTGCTGCGACCAGCCTTGCCAGCTGTTTTTCGCACGCTATCCGCGCCTGCTGCAGGTTGGCTGCGCACCGCACTACGCCCGCAACATCGCTCATTCTTTTTTGCGCCAGCAGCAGCTCCTCCTGTAGATCTACAGCCACCGTTCCCGCAGCGCTGCAATTGAATGCCTCTACTGCAGCCTGTGCGAGTGTAGCGACTGTCTTTTCCGTCGGCAATATGGGGTTTTGTTCCGCAATGCTTTGGGCTGCGCGCAGGGCGCCCACCTGTCCGGCGTTCAAGGCACTGCCGCCGGGTCTGCGCACCCCGTGGGTACCTGCGGCCTCGCCCACACACCACAGCCCCGGCACAGGCGTCTGCCAGCGGTCGTTTACCGCAATACCGCCGTTACAGTGCTGCACGCAAAGACTGATCTCCAGCGGCTCAGAGGCTAGGTCCACCCCGTGTTCCGCGTAAAATGCCACTGCCAGCGCATTCAGCCGGCGTAGCCGGGCAATAGGGGTCTCCAGCAACGCACCCGCCTTTTCCAGATAGGAAAATGCCTCCCGGGATAACACCTGCCAATCCGGCATGTGTCCGAACGGCTCCCTTGTATAATCCAAAAACACCTGACGTCCCAGCTGCTGTTGACTGCTGACCGCCAGATCGATCCTGCTGCTGCCCTCTTTGGCGCGGGAAGCGTCAAACGGCCACTGATAACCTTTCAAAAACAGATTGGACAGCGCGTCCGCCTCATCTGCAAACAGACCATCTTCGCCCAGAAATTCGTATTCCGTTCCACGCTCATCCCGAGAAAAAATTCTGGGCAACACCTGCATATAACTGCCGCTTACGTTCCAACGGGGAGCAATACTCGCAAGACCAAACTGCCACTCCGTCAGATTACGACCGGGTGCTCCCGCCGCAAAGACCAGCCCGCTTGCGCCGGTCTGGCTTTGAGGATAAACACTGTTTTGCCACAGGTCCGCCGGACCGCCGGTGGCAGCCACCAACGCGCCGCAGCCATAGGCAACATATCGCCCGTCCTGTGTAATACACAGCAGCCCGACCACCCTTTCGCCGTCCTTCAACAGCTGTACCGCCTGCCTGTCTTCTATCACGGGAATACCGGCAGACAACACTGCCTGTTCCAAACCCTCCGTCATGGAACGGCTGGTGTAAGGCCCCACGCTGGAACCCCGGGCAGCCGGATCGTGATCCGTTTTGTAACCGGTATAGCCGCCCCACTCATCCTGGGGAAAATCCACCCCCAGCTCACACAGGGCATAAAAGCACCGGGCAGAAAGTGCTGCCTCGGTATAGGCCAGGTCCCCATCCATCGCCCCGCCGGAAAACAGATCCGCTGCCATTGCCGGGACCGAATCCCGGGCAGCACCCGCCTGAGAAAGCCGATAGTAGGTCTGCTTATCCGACCCGGCATTGCGGCCGGTCCCCGCTGTTCGCTGCACCCCAATGACCGCAATATTCTTTACGCCCAAATGGTGCAAACGCCATGCAGCTGCGTACCCGGCAGTGCCGGTACCCAAAACGATCACCTGCCGGACGGATTCCAATTCAAACAACTTTTCATCCATTTTCTTATCCTTATCAAATAGCCTGTCCACACAGAAAAAGCGGGGCTGTACCCAAAGCACACCCCCGCTGCCGTTTTTCATCCGGGCGTATGCTCCGGTTTCGGTTATTCCTTAAGACACACCATTACAGTCTGCGGATATGAAATCCGCCGTCCACATCAATGACATCACCGGTCGTATACCGGAACGCCCCTTGATCGCACAAATGACCCACCACATCCGCCACATCGGCAGGGGTTCCCCACCTTCGGATGGGAAAGACCCCATCGGCAATCAGCTTATCGTATTTTTCATGCACGGTTCCGGTCATATCCGTATCGATTACACCTGGTCGGATCTCATGCACCAGAATACCCTCTCCGGCGAGCCGGTCGGCAAACAGCTGGGTCAGCATACCGATACCTGCCTTGGAAACACAGTATTCTCCCCGGTTTACCGAGGAGACCGTTGCAGAGCAGGAGGATATGTTGATGATGATTCCCCGGAAGCCGTCCGGCTCCGGAGCCTGCCTGAGCATCTGTTTTGCCACCTGCTGAGTCATAAACAAATTGCCCTTTGTGTTGATGCCAACTACCCGGTCAAAGCTTTCCTCTGTCATCTCTAACAGATCCGCCCGAATATTGGGCGCGACGCCGGCATTGTTGACCAGCACATCCACCCGGCCAAACTGCCGCAAGGCAGTCTGCAGGGTGGATGCTCTGCCCTCCTCGCCGGCAACATCCGCTTGCAGATAGACAAACCTTGCCCCCTGCGGCAAAGCCTGTTCCAATGAGCGCTGATAACGCTCGTACTCACTGCGGCCTGTCACCACTAAGGCGTACCCCATCTGTGCCAATTTTTGTACAATGGCAAGGCCGATACCCCGGCCGCCGCCGGTGACAATTGCAACCTTATTGTCTGTACTCATAATAGAAAATATCCTCTTCGCTCCTCTGATATTCCATTTTTGCAGGTTGTCATACCAATTCCGGCGCACCCTCGGCGGCTTTTCCCGCACGGGCATCTGCCTGGGCACGGTACTGCCGATAAAGGGGAGCATACACTGCCCCGTTGCGGATGACGCAACCGGTACGGCCATGATCGCGCATGATCTGGGTGCAGCGGCTGCAGGCAACGCAGCATTTTTGCGGCTGCATACCGCCGTGCAGGATATCATAGGGGGCATCCGGATAGGCAATGCTTCCCCGCCCGAAGCCCACCATACGACAGGCGCCCCGAGCAATATTGGCCGCACCGAAATAAGGTGCATACTGCCGCAGCCAGGTATAACCGTTCCCGATAACCGGCACCTGACCTGCCGCCTGCTGCACCAGTGCAGTAAAGGAAAACAGCCGTTCCACGCTTTGCAGCGGATGCTCCTGCGGGATGGGAATGCCCTGACTGGAGGTGTCAAAGGGACGGGTCACCTGCGGATAAATATAGTAGGGATTGCCTGCGGAATTACTTAGCAGCTGTACCCCTGCCCCGACCAGTGCCTCGGCAAGGCGCATCGGCTCGGTGCCGTCAAATGCCCACACATCCCCGTCTTTTTGCTGACCGAAGCCGTAAGGATAGGGGTGGGCGTCAAACACATTAAACCGACAGGCGATGATAAAATCCGGGCCGCAGACCTTACGCACGGCAGCTACCGCATCCAGCAGCAGCCGGGTACGGTTTTCAAAGCTGCCGCCGTATTTTCCGTGCCGGGTATGGCTTGCCAGCAGCTCACTCATCAGATACCGATGACAGGCCTTGATATCCACCCCGTCAAAGCCTGCCTGTCTGGCAAGCAACGCAGAATGCGCATACCTTGCGGGCAGACTGTCTAAATAGTTGTCACTGCAAACGGCGCTGTCATCTCTGACGCCGGTGCGTTCGTCCAGGATCGGGTCGCGCTGGGGGACAATGGGCGCAGGGATATGGCCGACCGGACGGCTATATCTGCCGCTGTGGGTCAACTGCAAAATATGCACCGGTCTGACGCCGTTTTTCTCCTCCGCCGCCCAGTTGCACTCCTCCAGCAAGGCGGCATAATCCGCAGCGTTTTCATCGGTCAGCATCATCTGAAGCTCATTGGCTCGTCCCTCCGGGACCACAGCGCATGCCTCCCACCAGATTAGGCCTGCCCCTCCTGCGCAAAACCGCAGATAACGGCTGCGCAGCAGCTCGCTGACCCCGCCGTCCGGCAGAGCGTCACATCCTTCCATAGGTAAAACCGCCATCCCGTTTGGCGCGGTTCTTCCTCCTATCTTCACCGGAGCCGCCAAAGGGGACAGATCCTCCGTGCAGGGCAGCTGCAACCCCAGTGCCTGAATCTTATCCTTCAGCTCCTGCAGGGAACCGAAATTAAATTTTTCATGCTGTGCCATAGAGCCTCCCCCGTTATTCCATTCTGATAACCGTTCCTTGTTGGAAATTGAGCATGCTACGAAGCAGGCGCATACTTACCCGTTTAACTGAGTCATTCTTTCCCTGGCCAGATTGAGTACGCCGTTAAACTCCGCAACCGTCTCATCCAACCAGCTTTGACGGCACCGTGCCAGCCATATTCTTTCCAGACGCAGCGCGCAGGCCGGCAGATTTGTCAGGATCCGCTGCCAGGCAGCCTTTTCTGCCGCCGCGTCCCCGGCTTGCCGTGCGGCAAAAGCGCGGGGCACATCCTGCACGGCTTTTACAAAATCTATCCCGTAACGGTATTCCCCGACAATTTTTCCGGCGTCCTCGCACTGCATCCGGGCGGCTTCCAGCTCCGGCAGCAAGCTGTCCAGATAGTGTTCCAACCGGTCCGGAGCAGCGGGGTCGCCATCCTTCATTATGTCATACTCATGCTGCCAAAAAAACCTCATCGTTGTGCTGGAATTGCCCATAGTCACCGGCTCATACCGCTCATAGCGGCCTGCATCCAGTACAAACTGACCCATTTTATGGGCAGTATCCAAAAAGACGCAATCATCCAAGGCCTGTGCCAAATCCATTTTTTCCGAGGCGTCTGCGTTCCAACCGGCGGCAGCACCCAAAGCAATACCGGCATACCCGCTGGAGATACTTTGCATATGCCCGGCGTCGCCCCAGTCGGTGGTCAGCAGACCCTCTGCGCCGTATTTCACGGCCATTCGGGCAGAGCGCAGAATATTGGAGATCATCTTATCCGTCATACCAATATATGCGTTCCAGCTACCGGTGCCCGGGCAAACATAGAAGGGGCGATTCAGATCATGCAGGCGCTGTACATTTGCTTCCATCGGCTCACACTCGGCATAGCCCCAGTGCAGCAAAATGGCATCCTTGGGCAGCCGGACCAGCTGTTCCGGCGCACTGCGAACAATATCATCCCAGATCAACGGCGTCTTGCCCCAGCGGTGAGCAATGTCACAAACCTTGTTGACAAAGTCCACATAGACGGCCTCCATACTGCGTGCCTCACATTCCGCCTTGCTTTTCCCCATACCCAGCTCCAGCGTCTCATCGCAGCAGATGTTATATTTGTTGCTGGTGAAATAGGGTAGCAGGTCCGCCGCAAGCTTTTCGTCCAGCTCCAAGGAGCGGGGATCGTTGGGATCCAGACACCGGGGATCTGGCAGGAAGGTATCCATAAAGGTAAAACCGTCCGGACATTCCGCCATATCCCGGAACCGTTCCTTCAGCCATCTGTCCATGTGACCAAAGTTATTCTGGGTAGGCACCAGCTCAATACACCGGGTGCGGCAGTAGGCGTCCAGTGCCAAAATATCCTCACCGGTCAGCAGCTCTCTGCCCTGCCACATCTCGGGATAACTTGCGTACTCAAAGGGTACCGCTTCAAAATACAGCTCCAGATGGTTGATCTTCCAGAAGGCAATCCGGTCCACCAGAGCAAATAAAGATTCCCGGGTCGGCACACGGTTGCGGGCAATATCCAGCATATAGCCGCGCACTGCCAAATCCGGGGCATCCTCCACCGTGCCAAGGGGCAGTGTCCCCGCCGGGCTTTGGGGCTGATCACCCAACAGCTGGGCAAGGGTTGCCAGCCCGTAGAAACCACCATGGATATCTGCATATTCCAGCGTGACCTGTGCCGATTTGCTCCTCGGGGCTGCCGCGACCGTCAGCCGATAGCCCTCTGCAGCAAGGGCAGCATTCTTTTTCATCACGACCGCCGGGATATTGGGGGTGGAAAGGGTCAGTTTAAGCTTTGCCAGCCGCTTACTGATATCCCCACAGTCACCGCACGCCGCGCGCAGGGTTTCGTACCCGGCTGCGTCATCCATCAGCAGTTCGCCGTCTGCGGAAAAGGGTAGACAGTCACCCGTCAGAGCAAGCTTTTTCGGCGGCGGCAACAGGATCGGCGCTTGGCAGGCATCGGCATCTGCCTTGCGCAGACCGCGCAGGGTCAGCATCTCATTTAAGGTATGGGCTTCCTCCCACAAAGACTCTATCTTATCATCCGGCATAAACTCCAGCAAAAAGGCGTGTTCCTCCTCCGGGTTCAAGCCTTCCTCAAACACGGTCAGCAGCTTTTCCCACTGCTCATAGCCATAGGTCAGGCTCAGCTTGGTATGTGCGCCCAGCGCCTTTTTCTCATCCGGCTGCCAATAAAAAACATGGACATTGGTCACCTGCTTTGCCAGTGCCCGGGCGCTGAACAGGTCGTATTTCTCCCCTTTCAGCTGGTTGGGCTGCCAATAGGCACGCAGTGCGGGATCATCGGCCTTTGCCAAAAAATCCAGCTCTTTTTTCCAGTCATCTGTTACGGTACCGTTATGGCATTCCAGTGAAAGGGTCATGCCCCGTGCTGCAGCACGCTGGGCACAGATATGCCCCTGCCAGGCAAGGGCGTTCCAGGCGCTTTCCGTCAACTCTGCACTGCCCTGCTTTCCGCCCCACACCCGGATGGTTTTTACACCCAGCGCCTCAGCGGTATTTAAAAGCCCGTCAAAGCACCAAACCTCCTGAGAGGATAAATCGTAGTAGCTTCCGTATGAAAGCACCTGCAGGCCTGCCGCCTCGGTCAGTGCCCGCACCTGCTTTGCCTTTTCGATATCGCCCACCGGCACATGTACATCTGCGCCCCACTCAATTCCGTCCAGCCCGGCTGCTGCGGCGGCAGCAATAATCTCCTCAACACTATTTGCCCGGAACGAGACCGAGCACACACCTGTTTTCCAGTTCATCCTTGTTCCCCCTATATTACTATTTATATTATTATTCAATAATATATCGAATAGTATCTTTTTTGTGTAACATTTACGCCATTGTCTCCAGCATTTTCATGCTGACCTCGTACAACGGTTTTTCCCCGTCGGCCACCCGTTTGTACTCCTCGATCATGTATTCTGCCATACGATGTACCTCGTCCTGCATGCTGCCGGCAATATGAGGGGTCAGCAGTACATTGGGCAGCGAATAGTAAACAGAGTCCTCCGGCAGGGGTTCGGGATCCGTCACGTCCAACAACGCAAAACGGGTCGGTACCTCCTGCAGCGCCCGCAAAAAGCCCTGCTCCTCTACCTGCGCAGCGCGTCCGGTATTGATAAAGGTCGCATAGGGCTGCATTAGCTTAAAGTGATCATAGGTCAGCATTTTTTGGGTAGTTGGCAGATTGGGCAGATGATTAGAGACGGTTTGGCACTCCCGGAAGATTGTCTCCAGGTCAGCCTTTACGCCACCCAGCGCTGCGATCTGGTCTGCGTTTAAAAACGGATCATACACCAGCACCTGCAGCTTACGGGCAGCCAGGGTCCGGATGACCATTTTGCCAATTTGCCCGGCAGCAATAATACCAACCTTACAGCCGTAGTTGCCCGGATAATTTTCGGCGAGCTTCAAGCCCTGCTCTCTCTTGCCCACACTGTTCTGCAGCATAGCGGCAAAATAGCCCTTATTTGCAAGCAGGATCTGCGCAACCGTCATTTCCGCAACCGGGACAGCGTTTGCCTGCCAGGCACTGAAGACCCGGATACCCTTACTTAAAAAAGGTCTTGCAAACCCCTGTACGGAACCGGCACCGTAATAAACCGCCTTCAGATCCGGTAAAACCTGATCGATCTGCTGCTCAGTCAAACCGGGCATGCCCCAGGTGGAAAAGACATTTTCCACTCCTTTCCCCAGCTGAGGCTCTGCCAACAGCTGACGATCGGTATAAAATCCCACAACACCGGCATTCTGTCGCAGCCATTGCTGCTGTTCCGCGGTGTAAACATAGTTCACCCGCTCTTCAATACCCAGGAAAATACTTTTCGTCATGGCAATATTTCCTCCTATAGAAAAAGCTTGCTCGTTAAGAGTATTACACCACAAAACCGCCGGAATGGCAAGCTGCATTTTGCAACGCTGTTACCGTTTTGCTTTGTCTGAACAACCTTCTGCCCTGCTGAGGATACCCCGCCCAAGGCAAGGGTCAAAAACAGAAAACGGCTGACCGAAGAACAGCCGGTGTTCCTCAGACAGACCGTATTTCTCCGCCTATTCAGACGGTTTGGTTCCGTTTTTAGTCCGCTTGCGGATAAAGCCCAGAACAAACCCGCATAACCTATCGATTTCTGTTCGATAGACCAGGGCATACACCGTCAGTGCGCCAAAGCTGCAGACCAGTTTTATCCCAAACCGTCCTGCAAAGACACTGCCCGCCCCGCACAGGGCAAGGCAGACACCCCAGCCCAAAACCGTTTTGCCCACACTGCCTACCGTGCGGTAAAAATGTTGCCCCACAAGGGTGCGGAACAGGAACATACATCCGTTTGCCCCTGCCAAAGCCAACGCCGCGCCGGTCAACCCTAACCGGGGTACCAACAGGATACACAGACCGATATTGCCCAAGGTGGACATGGCAATACCCACCGTGTCGTAAAACGGCTTTTTGGCAATGGCACTACCGTAGACAGTACCCTCACACAAAATGGAAAACACCACTGCCAGCATCAGCAACGGAAAAATAGCCAGGCACTCTTTATATGCCGGGAACAGCCAAAACAGAATATCCTCAAAGCCCACAAGCAACGCATAAAAGCTGAAAATCAACAGGTCCAAAATATCATGTACCAGGGTGATTCGCCGCTGCTCGGTCTTGTAGTTTGCAAAAATATAGGGTCCCCAAAAAGTGGCAAATCCCGCCTGAATAGCCGCAACCATCTGTGAAAGGCGGGTACCGAAAGAGAAGATGCCCTTTTGGGTCGTTCCGACGGTATTGCCGATAAATGCCAAAGAAAAAGTGTTGTTCAGATAAATCATAATCTGAGTGGGTGCCAACGCAAGACCGTAGGGCACCAATTTCCCTACCACTTCACGGTGAAAGCTGTTTTTTTGTACCTTCAGCGCCCGCCGCTTGATGAAAAAGAACACCGACACCACCGCAGCAAAGCTGCAGATGGACAGAATTGCATAGGCAAAGGTTGAACGGAAAAAAAAGCCTGCAAACAGATAAAACAGGTTAAAGCAGGCCTGCATCAGAAGCGTTTCCAGTGTGTACAGCCTAAGCTGTGCCGGATCAAAACGCAACAAGACGCTCAGATACCGTGCCAGCATATAGAATGCGGCGTTCAAAAACAGCAACGGCACAATGCCGGTGCCCAGTGCCTGAAAGCTAAGCGTATCTGCCAGCCAGCCAGGACAGACAATGCTGAAAAACAGCCCCAGTACCGCCATAACCGCTAAAGAAATGCGCACACATACCGCAAACAACTCATCACCGGTGTGGCCTTTATCCGGCTCTGCATAAAAGCGGAGCAAGCTTTGATCCAGACCTAAAATACCGATGTTCATCAATGTTGCCGTGGCGCTCATGAAGGTGAGCGGGTCGGCGGTTTTTTCCGGACCCAGAATGCCGGTGATAACCAAAGCAACCGCCGAAATAACAAACCCCAGCCAGGTGGCAACGGAATATTTTAAAATATTGCCGACAAAGCTTTCGGCACCGGAGGACTGTCCTTTTGATGACATAAAAAACCTCATCTTCTGTCTTGTTCAATCTCAGTCGGTTTTAAACCGGGGCTGCTCCCGTTGCGGAAATAAGCCAAAAAAGGCAACAGTCTATCCCCGATTTTCAGCGGTTGTGCCCGTTGCGGGGCACAATCCGGACATGATGGTTCTACCGCATAGCAGACACACACCGGTCTCTGCCCTGCTCGTCCTGCAAAACAGCGACCTGTCTCCAGCCGTTTTGCTCCAGTATCCGCCGCACAGCCTCAGCCTGATCCGAACCAATCTCAAAAATCAATACGCCGCCCGAAGCCACTGCTTCCCGATATCCGACTGCGATATGACGGTAAAAATCCAGCCCGTCCTGCCCGCCGAACAGGGCCATAGACGGTTCATACTGAACTTCCGGCTGAAGCTCCCGCATTTCCGATTCTGTCAGATACGGGGGATTGGATACAATCAACCCCACGCTGCCGGGGGCAAGGGTTTGCTGAAACTGAAAGATATCGGCCTTTACCGCCTGTACCTTCGGACAGTGAAGCTGTGCCGACACCCGTTCTATATTTTGCTGCAGCAACGAAAAAGCCCTGTCGGACAGCTCCACCGCGGTGACCTCTTTTTGTAAATGGACCGCCAACGCCAAAGCCAACGCACCTGAACCGGCGCACAGGTCCAGCAGCCTGCCATCGGACATTGTCCCGTCGGCATAGACCTTTTTACCCAACGCAATGGCCTGCAAAGCCACACATTCGGTATCCGCACGGGGTATCAGCACCCCGGGAGCTACGGCAAGCTCAAAATCTAAAAAAGGCTGACTACCCAAAAGATACTGCAGCGGTTCATGTTCTGCACGGCGCAGTACCAGCTGCTGCAGCTGTTCCGCTGGTACCAGCCCTATCGGCTCGCAGGGATTCATCACATGACGGTCCTGCCCGAAAACTGCCTGCCAAAGCCAGTCCAGCTCCGGTAGCGCGTTTTCAATTTCTGCAGCCTGCAGGGTATCCCGACAGGATAGCCACAGACTGCGCACAGTAAAGCCGCTCACCAGCGACCGTCCTCTCGGTTTTCGGGCAAAACCGGGGTCACTGCGGCAATGGCGATCTCGATCATATCATCCTCCGGCTCCTGTGTGGTCAGTCGCTGCAGCCAGAGACCCGGAGCGCTGATGATTTTGGTCACAAGATTATCGTGCCGGCCGGCAAACCGGATGATCTCATAGGATATACCCACAATCACCGGCAGAGCAAGCAGCTTTAACCCCACCCGGGTCAAAACCGAATTCCAGGGCAATATGCTGCAAACCAAAATGCTAATAAAGACTGCCAGAAACAGAAAGCTGGTGCCGCACCGGGGATGAAAACGGCTGTGCCTGCGGATATTTTCTACCGTCAGCTCCTCCCCGGACTCATAGCAGGAGATGGTCTTATGCTCCGCGCCGTGGTAACAGAATACCCTGTGAATTTCCTTCATTTTAGAAATCAGCGCCATATAGGTCAGAAAAATTACGATTTTCAAAAGACCTTCCAACAGACTTTTGACAAAGCCGGTCAGAGTGATCAGCTTGCCCAATAGTCCGACCAGGGTGGTTGGCAAAACCGTAAACAGTAAAATCGCAATACCCACCCCTGCAAAGGCGGCAAGGGTTGTCACCACCGTCATAGCCTTGTCCCCCAGCTTCTCCTGTACCCATTTGTCAAACTTGGATTCTTCATCCGCATAATCGTCCCCCATGGATACCTCGGCAGAACGAGTCAGATACCTATAACCGGAGATCAGACTGTCCACCATATTGCACACACCCCGCACCAGGGGGATTTTATTCCATGCGTGTTTAACCACCAGCTCCTGAGTCAGGTCAATGGTTCCGTCCGGCTTGCGAATCGCTACCGCGACCTTTCCGGGTCCTTTCATCATAATGCCCTCCATCAGCGCCTGACCGCCAACAGAGGTTTTAAATGCGCATTTTTTCTCTGACATACCTGTTATTCCTCCGAATACCTGTCGAAAACGACAAAGAGATCACTGCCTGTTTTTAATCTTATTCCAGTAGGCTTTTGCAGCCTGTTCCGTCTTGTTTTCGCCCCACTCGTAGTAACAAGTGCCCACCAACGCATCCGGCAGGTACTGCTGCGCCACCCAGTGATCGGGATAATTATGGGGATACAGATAATTCTGCCCCTTGACAGCCGCATCTGCACCGTCAAAATGCTTGTTCTGCAGCTGACGCGGCACCGGAAAGCTTTTACCTGCCTCCAGGTCCTGCCAGACGGCAAGTATGGCGTTGTGTCCGCTGTTGCTTTTAGGCGCTGTGGCAAGCAGAATGGCCGCATCCGCCAGGGGCAGCCGCGCCTCCGGCAGACCAAGCTGCAGGGCACTGTCCACGCAGGCCTTCACAATGGGGATCGCCTGCGGGTAAGCAAGACCCACATCCTCCGCCGCAATGACCAGCAGTCTGCGGCAGGCGGAGAGCAGATCTCCGCCCAAAAGAATTTTGGCCAAATAATATACCGCCGCATCCGGGTCTGACCCGCGGATACTTTTTTGCAAAGCCGAGATCGCATCGTAATGACTGTCATCACTTTTGTCATAGGTCATGCTGCTGCGTTGTGCCACCTGCCGCACCATCTCCGCGGTCAGGGTACGCAGTCCATTTTCATCCGGAGCAGCAGCCCCGGCAGCAAATTCCAAGCAGCCCAGCGCCTTGCGCATATCGCCGCCGACAGCCTGCGCCAGCTCCTGCAATACCTCGGGGGAGACGGCAAGACGAACGCCATCCAGCTGCTGAATCTTTTGCAGGGCACGCTGCAGCCCCTCCTGAATATCCGCCGGGGTAAGCGGCTTAAACTCAAACACGGTGCAACGGGAAAGAAGGGCGTTGTAAACATAAAAATACGGATTTTCGGTGGTAGACGCAATCAGGGTAACCGTACCGTCCTCAATACACTCCAGAAGACTCTGTTGCTGCTTTTTGTTCAGGTATTGAATCTCGTCCAGATACAACAACACACCACCGCTGGCATCCAGTGTGTCGGTGGATGCCAATATCTCCTTGATATCCCCGGTAGAGGCACTTGTACCGTTCAGCTTATACAGTTTTTTACTGGTCTGCTGTGCCAGAATGGTGGCAACCGTGGTTTTACCCACACCGGATGGCCCGTAAAATATCATATTGGGCAGATGACCGTTTTCCAGACATTCCCGGAAAACGCTGCCCTGTGCCAGCAGATGCTGCTGACCGCATACCTCGCCTAAGGTTTGCGGTCGCAATCGCTGCGCCAAGGGTGCATTCTGCATGGTCAAATTCCTTTCCGTCGTATACCGGTTGTTCGTAGATAAGGATCTTTTAAATACAGAGTATATTCAATAGCTCAGTATACCATTTTCCCCCTGTCAAGGCAAGTCTTTTCAGTGCTTCTGCCACCGATTTGCTGCCTGCCGTTCCGTTGTAAAAGAAGCCAAGCCGTATACAAAAAGCAGAACGGAAGGCCTTCCGTTCTGTCTGAGAAATCATCCGTTCTTTTTTGTATCCCCAATATCAATTTCGGTTACCTGCAATCAAACCGGCAGATACCATATCCTCCAGCATTTTCTGCATCTGAGGCAGCGACAAAATCGGATCTTCCTGCATGCCGCTGTTCATCCATTCATGCAGCATTCCGTTTAACACATGAAAAAGCATACGGGCAAGCAACGACAGATTTTCATCACTGACCGATACTGCCTCCGGATAGTTGCGCAGTGCCTGGGTAATGTATTCCGTAGCTGTGACAAAAAAAATCCTCTCCAACTCGTCCCGGTGGGAGGAGTGATAAATATGCAATAGGAAGCTTCGGTTTTGCTGCGCAAACTTGATATACTCCGGCAAAAGCTTTGCCCAGCTTCCTGCCTCCTTTTCCCGCTCCATCACCAAACGGAACTGGGAGTGAAACACCTCGCCCATCAGATCGAACACATCCTGAAAATGATAATAAAAGGTGTTTCTGGTAATGTCACAGTCCTCTACAATATCCTTAACGGTTATTTTATCCAGTGGTTTTTTACCGACCAACCGAATAAATGATTCCATAATGGCATTCTTCGTCTGTTGGGACAAGCTGCTTTTCTCCCCCTTCCTACATTGTTTTCCGTTCTTAGCGTATCACAACCGGCCTGCTTAGGCAAGTTTTTTTTACTTCTCAAGGACAAAATAATTCTGCAGGTAGGACAAATCTCCGTACCTGCAGAAACAGTGTTTGATATTACTATACCGCTTAATAATCCTCCCTGGACCGTTTTACGGCACGGCGGCGGAGAATAATGACCGCCAGCACCACCACAAAAGCAAGCACCAGCGGAATGGTGTAGCCGCTGGACCCGCTCTCGTCATAAGAACGGACGTCGCTCCACTGCTTATCCATTGCGGCAGCCAGCTCTGCGTCCAGTGTTTGGAACATCTCGGTCTGCTGCAGCTGTTCCTCATCCGGATACATAATGGGATTGTTCCGCATTTCCTCCGGCAGCAGCTTGACCGCGTCCACCTGCGGGCAGGAATACCCAATGAAGGCCAGGTTGGCGGCAGAGACCTCATCCTCGCACATAAAGTTAATAAACATCTCAGCAGCCTCTTTATTTTTGCAGCCTGCCGGAATACACATGGCGTCCACAAAATAGTTTGTGCCCTCCTTGGGAAAACAGAACGCCAGGTCCGGATTGTCCTCCATCATGGTAATGGCGTCACCGGCGTAATACGGTGCCAGGGCGGCCTCTCCACCCTCCATCTTGTCAAAAATCTCATCCATGACATAGGCCTGTACCAGGTGCTTTTGCTCTTTCAGCTTTTCTGTCGCCTGATCAATTTCAGCAACATTGGCGGGGTTCAGACTGTTACCCAACAGCTTGGAAGCAATGGCATAGGCGTCGCGGCTATTGTTGAACATCAAAATCTGACCGGCATACTGTTCGTCCCATAGATCAGACCAACCGGTAACGGGTCCGTTGACCAGGGTCGTGTTGTAAATAATACCCACGGTGCCCCAGGTGTAGGCAACACAATATTCGTTGTTGGGGTCGCAGGTCAGATTTTTGTATTTGTCCCCGATTTTGGAAAAGTTGGGGATATTATCCAGATTCAGCTTCTCCAGCATTCCCTCCCGGGCCATTTTGTCGATCATGTATTCGCTGGGGATAATGACATCGTACTGACTGCCGCCGCTTTTCAGCTTGGAATAAAGGCTTTCGTTGGTATCAAAGGTGGTGTAGTTCACATCAATACCGGTCAGCTCTTCAAATTCAGCGACCGTGTCCAGACTGTCATCGCTGCCATCAGAAATATACAGTCCCCAGTTATAAACATTCAGGGTGATACCCTCGTCGGCAAACCGGGTATAATCATAGCCGTCCTCCACATTGACGGCAGCGGATGCGGGCAAAGCCAAAACGGTCAATGCAACCACCGCCAGGAACAGAGAGATTATTTTTTTCATTGCTTTCCCTTTCTGAAACGCTATGCAGCCTTTTGCTTTTTCCGGCTGCATCATACAGGTTGTACTGTCTTCGGTTCTTTCTTTTCCTGCTGCTTTGCGGCGAAATCGGAAATAAGCACCACCGACAAAATAATGATAAACAAAACGGTAGACAGTGCATTGATTTCCGGGCTGACCTTTTTGCGGGTCATGCTGTAGATGGCAATGGGCAGTGTCTGTACCGTACCGGCGCTGAAATAACTGATGACAAAATCGTCCATAGAATAGGTAAAACTCATCAGTAAGCCGGAGATGATACCGGGCATAATTTCCGGTAACACCACCTTGAAAAATGCCTGTCTGGGATTGCAGCCCAGGTCCAGCGCTGCCTCGTACAGACGAATATCCATCTGACGCAGCTTGGGCAGCACCGAAAAGATAACGATGGGCAGGTTAAAGGTAATATGAGCGATAATCAGGGTGGGCAGGCCGAAAAGATTGATTCCGAACAGATTTTTAATGCCCACAAACAGTAGCATCAAACTGATGCCGGTGATGATCTCCGGGTCCACATTGGGGATATGGGATACCGTGGTCACCATACCCCGGGGACCCTTGCGCATACTGTTGATACCGATGGCTGCTGCGGTGCCCAATACCGTAACCAGTACAGAGGAGACCACGGCGATCAGTACAGACGTGCCCAATGCGCTCAGGATCATCTCATCGTGAAAAAGGTTGCGATACCAACTAAGGGTAAAGCCGGTAAAAACCGAACGGCTTTTACTTTCGTTGAAGCTGAAAACGATCAAAACGGCGATGGGGATGTACAGAAAACCGAACAACAAAACCAGATAAGCAGTTCTTAATGCCTTACTCCAACGTGCGTGCATCTCACATCACCTCCTCCACATCCTCGTTGCCCAAAATGTGGGTAATGCTCATGCAGACCAACACAACCACCATCAGTACAAGACTCATTGCCGAGCCCAGGTTATAGTTCAAGCTATTGCCCAGGAACTGCATTTCAATCAAATCGCCCATCATCAGGTTGTTGCCGCCACCCAGCATACGGCTGATAATAAAGGTGGATACACTGGGCACAAACACCATAGTGATACCGGCAACAATACCGGGCACGCTGAGCGGGATCAGCACCAGACCGGTAACCTTAACCATATTGCAGCCCAAGTCCTGTGCCGCCTCCACCACGCTTTGGTCGATCTTGACCATAATGGTATACAGAGGCAGGATCATAAACGGCAGGTAGTTGTAAACCATACCCAGAATGACCGCACCGGGGGTATTGATCATCTCCAACGGTCCCAAGCCGAACAGTGCCAGAAAACGGTTGATCAAACCGTTGTTCTCCAACAGCGACATCCAGGCGTAGGTACGCAACAGAAAGTTCATCCACATGGGCAGCATCACCAGCATCTGCACGGTACGCTGGCTGTGCTTCGCCATACGGCTGAGCATATAACTGAAAGGGTAGGCAATGATCAGACAGATGACCGTTGCCGCTACCGCAAACAGCAGGCTGCGAAAAAATACCGGCAAGTATGCGGAAAACTCAATAATATTATCCAGCGTGAAAGCACCGTCTGCCGTCGTAAAGGCAAAATAGATCACCACGCCAAGCGGCACCAGAATAAACAGTACCATCCACACAAGGTAAGGTGACGCAATGTATTTGGATTTCATCGGCGTCATTCCTCCATGCGGTGCATGATGTGAATTTCGTCCGGACCGATATTCATACCGATCATCTCACCGGGAGCACTTGCCTTGGTGGAATGGATGATCCACTCATAGCCGGCCTGCTCTACCCGCATTTCAAAATGCACCCCTTTAAAGACCACACTTTTGACAATGCCGGTCAGCATCCCCTGAATGGCAGGGACCACCTCGATATCCTCCGGGCGGACCACAACATTGACCAGCTCCTGCCGGTCAAATCCCCGATCAACACAGGTAAACTCTCTGCCGGCAAACTCCACCACAAAATCCTTCAGCATAACGCCGTCCAAAATATTGCTTGCGCCGATAAAATCGGCAACAAAGCTGTTGGTCGGCTCGTTATAGATATCCTCCGGGGTGCCGATCTGCTGAATTTCACCCTTGTTCATAACCACAACGGTATCACTCATGGTCAGGGCTTCCTCCTGATCGTGCGTAACATAGATAAAGGTGATACCGGTGTTCTGCTGAATACGCTTCAGCTCTAACTGCATCCCCTTGCGCAGCTTCAGATCCAGCGCGCCCAGGGGCTCATCCAGCAGCAATACCTTGGGCTGGTTGACCAAAGCGCGGGCAATGGCAACCCGCTGCTGCTGACCGCCGGACATACTGGTGGGGTTCCGGCGTTCAAAACCCTTTAAGCCGACCAGCTCGATCATGCTCAGCACCCGGCTGCGGATCTCCGTCTCGGGCAGCTTTTGCAGCCGCAGGCCAAACGCCACATTTTCAAATACATTCAGGTGCGGAAACAGTGCGTACTTTTGAAAGACCGTGTTGACCGCCCGTTTGTATGGTGGCAGATGGGTGATATCCTGCCCACCAAAAAGAACACTGCCGGATTTCGGCTCGATAAATCCGCCAATGACACGGAGCGTAGTGGTTTTCCCGCAGCCGGAAGGCCCCAGAAAAGTGACAAACTCCTTATCATGGATATCGAGAGAAAGGTCGGGTAAAATGACCTCTCCGTTGAAATCAACAACAATGTTCTGCAATGAAATGATAGAATTTTTGCTCACTATATGCATCCCCCTTTGCGGTTAGTTTTCCCGGGCCTCACTCCCGGGTCAGCGCCAATTATCCTGCCCCGCAAAAGGTTTGTTACACTGCCGATTTCCGGCAGCTACAGCAGCACATACGGTCGCCAATTGTGTCATAGATGCAACACACATTGCATATCATACACGCACTGCCAAAAAAAGTCAATAGATTGCGAAAAAATTGTGTTTTCCTGTTATAATTTGAATGAAACTTGTTTTTTATAAGAAAAACTCTGTTTTCCTCTTTTTTCCTGCTTATTCCTCTGTTTTTCTTTTGATCAGTTGCCTGCTTTCTTTTCCCTGTCTGAAAGTATTTTCTCTTCTCTGCTAAAAAATCCGAATAAAAATACATTTCCCGGGCAGCAGTTTTCTTTTGGGGTACTGAATTCCTTACTCCGCCTCACAAAAAGGGCTCATCGGTCTTTCATGCTATTGACCGTTTTGACACAAGTGACTATAATAATGTTGAATATGACATACCCGAGGCAGCTGTCCCGCTGCAGAATGGAGGTACTTATCCCTATGTCCCCGATTGCCTCAGAATTTCTGGATGCCACCCCTGTAGTACGTCTGGTACAGTTAAATGAGTACAGCCGCAGACTTCAGCTGGCCACACCGGTCATTGCCGGTATTATGTTTGACGGTGCGACCGGCAGCTGTGTTGATCATGTGACAGAAGGTATGCTGCTTTTGGCCGTTCAGGGCGGTGCACTTTTCCCCGATATGCCGGTTTACAGCGTAGGCAGCGGCAGCTTTGGCCTGGCCCTGGCGCTTGCCTGCCGCAGGCTGGGGCACCCGCTGACCCTGGTTATGTCCGCTGCTGTGGAGCAGGACCGCAGGGTCATGCTGCGCGGTATGGGGGCTGACGTAGTCACCACCAACCCCCTGTACGGCAGGGACGGTCAGCTGAAGGAAGCTCTTCGGCTTACACAGGAAACCGGGGGATATTTTGTTGATCCCTTTGACAACGAGTACAATGTGGCTTTTCACAAAAAAGTGACCGGGCCCATGCTGCTGAAAGGGTTGGGAGGTAAAGTGGATATCGTCGTGATCGGCGTGGGCACCTCTGGTACCCTGACCGGTGTAGGGGAATACCTGAAGGCCTGGGCAGGCAACCCGAAAATTGTTGCCGTTGAGCCCCATGAATGCAGCGTACTCTCCGGCGGTTTTGCCGGTAAGCACTACATCCCTGGTCTGGGTGCGGGGTTTATTCCAGGTAACTATAACCCTTATATCGTCGATGAGATTATCCGGGTACCTTCTCTGGAAGCACAGCGCACGGCCAGCAACCTGCTGCTGAACGAGGGCATTGCCGCAGGTGTTGCCAGCGGCGCTGTCGCCTGTGCCGCCACCCAGCTTGCCGCCCTGCCGGAAAACGCCGGCAAGCGCATTGTTGCCCTGTTACCCACCCGGCAGGAGATATGATCTGCTCCCGCAAAATATGTAAAACGGTAATCCTCTCCGCAGTGCCCGAAATCCAGAAAAAGTCAATCGGTGTACTGCGGTCGTGATGAACAGGAAACAAAAGGAAAAGAGGGACTAAGTATGGAGGATATTCTTTGGTACAGCCAGCCCGCCACGGTATTCGGTGAAGCACTGCCGGTAGGCAACGGCAAATTAGGCGCTATGGTGTACGGCGGCACCGGAAAAGAAAAGCTATCTTTGAATTTGGATACCCTGTGGAGCGGCAAGCCGGTCAGATACTCTAAGCCGGACGCTCCGGCAACCTTTGCTAAAGCCCGGCAGCTGGTTTGGCAGGGCAAGCCCGGCGAAGCAGAAGAGCTACTGGAAAACCATTTTCACAGCCCCTGGACCGCAAGCTATCTGCCCCTGGGCAACTTGTACCTGACCATGACCGACCCGAAAGTGACTGGCTACCGCCGGGAGCTGAACCTTGCCGAAGCGGTTGCCACCACTTTGTTTGGGGATGTGACCCGCAGGGTGTTTGCAAGTTTTCCGGATAACTGCATTGTCCTACAGGTGACCGCTGCAGCCCCCCGCTGTTTTACCCTACAGATGGATAGCCCTTTGGAATACGAAATCGAAGCCGGTGCCGACCGTCTGATTTTGACCGGGCACTGCCCAGTGGTGGGCAGACGCACCAATGCCCAGTGTGATTCCTATATTTATGAAGATGACGGCATCCGTTTTACCGCAGTAGCAGCGGTACATACCAATGGCTCTGTGTCAGCTGCTGAAAAAACACTGACCGTCACTGCTGCCACCCGGCTGACCGTGATATTCTCTGCAGCCAGCAGCTACATTGATTATAAAACGGCGCCTGTTGCGCCCCATCGCGACCCCTGCCTTAACACCGTGGATGCCGCTCTGCAAAAAGGGGCTACCGCGTTGCTTACCCGTCATCTGGAGGATTACCGCGCTCTGTACGGCAGAGTGAGCGTAAAGCTACCTGTTGCGGAAAGCAGCCTGCCCACCGATGAGCGGATCGCTTCGCCGATAAAGGATGCCGGTCTGACCCTGCTGCTATTCAACTACGGCAGATTTCTGACCATTGAAAGCTCCCGTCCGGGCAGCCAGGCAAGCAATCTGCAGGGCATTTGGAACGAGGATCTTTTCCCTGCATGGAACAGCAACTACACCGTCAATATCAACACCGAGATGAACTACTGGCCCACCCTGGCCTGTACCCTGCCGGAGTGTACCAAGCCTTTGGAGGATCTGATACTGCGTCTGGTAAACACAGGCAGGGATACCGCAGCGCACTATTACGGTGCCGACGGCTTCACCTGTCACCACAACACCGACCCGTGGGGACTTTCCACCCCCTTGGGCAATGTGGGTTACCGCTTTTCCTGCGGTTTTGCCGACTGGCCTTTTGGCAGTGCCTGGCTATGCGCCCACCTGTTCTGGTATTACGAGTACACACTGGATACCGACTGGCTGCGCACCGTCTGCTACCCTACCCTGAAGGAGGCAGCTAAATTTTATCTGTCCGCCATGGTAGAAAAAGACGGCGAATGGATTTTCAGCCCGGCGACCTCCCCCGAAAACAGCTATCAAGATGCCGAGGGAAACCCGCACCAGCTGGATATCTCCACCACCATGAGCCAAACTCTGGTAAAGGAGCTGTACACCAATTGCATCTGCTGCTGCGAGCTATTACACACCGACAAGGAGTTTGCCGACATCCTACGCGGCCGGTTGGAAAAAATACATCCCTTCCATATCGGCAACGACGGACGTTTGATGGAGTGGAATACGGAGCATCCGGACGTGGAGGTTACCCACCGGCACCTTTCTCATCTGTACGGGTTATATCCCGGCGAACTGATCACCCGGGATATGCCCGATTTGCGACAGGCGGTTCGCCGCTCGCTGGAGGTGCGGGGAGACGCCGGTACCGGCTGGAGCCTTGCCTGGAAGGCAAACCTGTGGGCAAGGCTGGGCGACGGCAACCGTGTCCAAAAGCTGGTGCATGACCAACTTAACCCGGTTACCTGTACCGAAATGACCATTGCCGTACACGGAGGAAGCTATCCCAATCTACTGTGCGCCCACCCGCCGTTCCAAATCGATGGCAACTTCGGTATCACCGCTGCCGTAGCGCAGATGCTGCTGCAAAGTGTGGAAGATCGGATTCTTCTGCTGCCCGCCCTGCCGGAGGAATACACTGCCGGCGGTAGTGTAGCCGGTCTTGCGGCAAAGGGAAATGTGACTGTCTCCTTCGCCTGGAAAGACGGCATCATAACGGATGTCAGGGTAAAAAGTCCCGTATTACAGACAGTCAAGGTGGAATATAACGGCCAGCTTCATCTGCTGAAAACCGAGTTGACTGATATCGCAGAAATTTTTACTGCAAAATAACCGGATCGCCTTTGCTTGCGGTCAAAAAAACGCCGAGGCAGCTTTCAATTCTGCTTCGGCGTTTACTTATGTCTGTGCTTATCTGTCAGTCCGCGCGTTCCTTTTTCCGCGTCAGCTTATCCGCTTTCATGCAGCCGATTACCGTCTTGGAATCCTGCAGCTTACCCTGCATGATCCAATCCATCACCTGCTCCAGCGGCAGATAGGACGGCTCCAGAAACTCATCTTCATCCAAATGCATAGGCACCGGATGCAGCCTGGTAGCCAGATACAGATAGATTGCCTCGGTGGCGTAGCCTACTGTGGGATAGATTACGCCCAGTTCCTGCCAGACATCGGCGGTCACTCCTCCCTCCTCGGCAAGCTCCCGCTTTGCCGCCTCAAAGGGATCCTCCCCCGACTCCAGCTTACCGGCAGGGATCTCCCACATCTCCCGGCCGATGGCGTGACGATACTGCCGTACCAGAATTACCCTGCCATGTTCATCCAGTGCCACCACTGCGGCACCGCCATGATGATGTACGATCTCCCGGATACCCTCCGCTCCGTTTTCCAACAGAACTGTATCCTTTGTCACCCGGAATACCCTGCCGCTATATATTTCTTGTTGGTTTAACAGCTTTTCGTTATGTGCCATCACTTAATCATCCTCAGGGGGCTGATAGGTTTCGTCCCGTGTACAGCGTACCCTGATGATACGCCGTGCGTCCACCTGCAGCACCTCAAAATGTACGCCGCCCCAATTCATATTGACCGATTCCCCTGCCATGGGTATTTTACCAAGCCGCTGGGTAATCAGACCGCTGACCGTCTCAAACTCCTCATCGTCCTCCTGAGCGGGCATCTCCAGGTCAAAGGCAGCCAGCAGCTCTTCCAGCTGCAGGGCACCGTCGCACTCGTATCCGTTTTCACAGGGGGTCATCTGTTCCTCTTCGTCGTCAAACTCATCCTGAATGTTGCCGACAATCTCCTCCAAAATATCCTCCATGGTGACCAAGCCGCCGGTGCCGCCGTACTCGTCGACCACCACGGCGATCTGAGTGTGCTTGCGCTTGAAATCCCGCAACAGCTCACCGGCGCGGCAGGCCTCCGGCACAAACATAGCCGGGCGCATATACTGCTGCACCGGACTGTTACCCTCTGTTTGATCCTGCACCAAAAACAGCAGGTCCTTAATGTACAGGATACCCGTGATATTATCCAATGTTTTCTGGTAAACCGGCAGCCGACTGAAGCCCTCCTCCCCGGCAATTCGGGCAGCCTCGGTCAGGAGCGTGCCCTCCGGTACCGCTATCAGATCTGTCCGGTGGGTCATCACATCCGCCGCCGTGACATCGTCAAACTCAAAAATATTGGATATCATCTCTTTCTGATTTTCATCGATGACATCCTGCTCCTCCGCTGTATCCACCAGCTCTAACACATCTTCCTCGGTGACATCCTGCTCCCGGCGCTGCTTCCACCAGCGAACCAGCATCTGCACTGCCACCACCAGAATAGCTCCGCAAAAAGCACCCAATAGAATGGCGCCCGACGCCGGAGAGTATTTTGCCGATGCCATCTGCCCGGCAGTGTCAAACAATTTTTCTGCCAATACAGTAATACTGTGACCATCAGGGTCCATAATTGTACAAACTACCTTTCAACTTGTTTTTATTTTCGGCAAGCTGTCATTTTAGTTAGTCCTTGCCTTCTCTGAGGTGCATACCGCCCCATAATAATTAAGACAATTGTATTATACCTACTGTTCCACATCTTGTCAAATTATTTAGTAAAAAAGACCGTAAAAATTGCAATACCGACATAATTTTCTCTATTTCTATCAGGTTTTCTCCTTTACATATCCTGTTTTTTTTGGTAAAATGTAATGTGGATACAAGGGTGACGAGTGCATCCGGTCTTTTTTGTGTACAGCATTGTGAGCTTGCTGCATACAGACTTGCCCGTTTTGTACCCGATTGCCTTTCAACCCAATATAAAAAACGGAGGAAATGTAACGACATGGTAGTAAGAAAAAAACAATCCATGGACGGCAACACCGCTGCGGCACACGTAGCTTATGCGTTTACCGAAGTAGCTGCCATCTACCCCATCACCCCGTCCAGCCCCATGGCCGATATGGTCGACCAATGGAGCGCTCTGGACCGCAACAACATCTTTGGTTCTAAGGTCAAGGTTATGGAGATGCAGTCCGAGGCCGGTGCTGCAGGTACCGTACACGGCTCTTTGGCCGCCGGTGCGCTGACCACAACCTTTACCGCCTCTCAGGGCCTGCTGCTGATGATCCCCA
>DCHC01000035.1:0-23005 GCA_002314755.1 Faecalibacterium sp. UBA1762
GAATCAATTTATCGAGGTTCCCTATTATCAAAAGAGCCTTCTTTGCTGTTTTGACATTTTTGGCGCTCATGGCAATCGTTGCGCACTCTGACTGCGGAAAGTAACAAAATGTCAGCGCGACAAAACGCATAATTGCTGTGCTTGTATTGGGTGCGAGCACATTCCACATAGATTGCGGCACCGTTGCAACAATATTATTGATACCTCCTGCACGGCAGATGGAAACAATAGAAACCAAAGATAGACCGCCCACCATTACCAAACAGTGAACAATATTCATCCAGGCAACACCCGTCAATCCACACAGAGCCATCACCATCATAATGACTGCCGCTCCCCATGCCACCGGCTTAGGATCCAAATTTAACATAGGAGCAACAGTGCGCGCAAATGCGACCGGCTGCACCGAAAACAACACACAATAGGTAATACAATTGATAACCATTGACGCTGCTCCGCAACGCCTGTCGAACCGCAGTGAGAATACCTCCGGAATAGAAATTGCACCTTCTTTAGACGCACAGCGATAAAACGGCACTAATGACAAAAACAAGATATATCCCATACCCATAGAAACCATGGGCAGATAGGGTGCAAAACCGCCAACATAAGAATCCTGTGCTGCACCGGTTGTAAATGCGCCCGCAAATGAGCTTGCAAGCAACAATACGCAACATAAAGGCAAATTTAATCTTTCCTTGGCTACGAAAAAATCTCCGCTGTTTTTATTCCTTCGGCTGATAACGATGCCGACGGCTAATGTAACCGTAATATACAGTATGCAGATGATAAAAACAGGCATCCTCAGTCCTCCTCTGTTTCAATAAGAGACATTTCTTTTAGTTTTACACGATCTAATTTTCCGTTTGTGTTTTTGGGCAATTCTTTTAAATAGCTAATTTTCTGTGGAACCATATAAGGATGTATTTTGGCGGTCAGTTCTTTCTTTATTGCTATGGTTGTCTTCAGGCACTCCTTTACTCCATCTTTTACCACAACATAGGCAATCAGCATCTTTGTGCGCACACCCTGCATTGCGGGTGCTACCGCACAAGCTTTTACACAATCAATCTGACCCAGGAAACGCTCTACTTCTTCAAGCTCAACCCGATAACCTCCAACCTTGACTAGATTGTTGGACCTTCCTATATAATAAATCAAACCGTCTTCATCCCGATATACCATATCATGAGAGTTGAAACACCATTCCCCTGTTTCATTGCGGAAATAATTAACCTTTGTCAGCTCTTCATTTTGATAATAACCAGCAGTAACCATATCGGAAATAACTATCATTTCGCCAACCTCGCCGTTGGGAACAGGCTTTCCGTCCTCTCCGATAATTTCACAACGGGCATTAAAACCTGAATAGCCGATGGGCATCGGTTTATCCGACTCGATCATCTCGTCTGTAATATCACAATACACCGGACCGATCGTCAACTCCGTTGCGCCATAACCGTTGCCCAGTACCGCATGGGGAAAAGCTTTGCGCATTTTACGGGCAGTGCCATGGGAAACGGGTTCGCCACCCACAGTAAAGTGATGTAGATTTGTTACAACTTCTTCGCAAAAGCGTGGATCATCCAAACAGATGTCGGCAAAAGTCGGAGTGCAATCCAGATAGTGGGGGTTCATCTTTACTATGTAATCAATGAGCTGCGGATAATCCGAAGATAATTTTTTATCTACCGCAATACATATTGCGCCCATATATCCAAGTCCGTAATAAATGGTCGCTATAGACGAGGAAAAGGCATACGGGGTAAAATTCAACCAGCGGGGATTTTCAATTCCGAAGCTGCTGAACGATGCCCACCATACCGTAAATGCTTCAATATTTCTACGGGTAATCATTACACCTTTCGGTGCCCCTGTGGAACCGGAGGTATAGAAAATACACACCATATCGTCTACACCTATCCAATTGCTGCTTTCCACCGTAATGTCGCTGTTCTCAGAAACAATTGCCGCCAAATCCGATGGAGTAACCACGGGGTATCCACTCAAAGGAAATTCTACACTACCTGTCATCAAAATAACATCCGGGTTGCAGCTTTGTGTTATCTGTTCCACCCGTTGTCCTGGCAAATAGTTCGGGGTCATAACATAGGGACGACCTGACTTTAGGCAGGCGAGCAAAGCGGTAAGCATATCATGTTCTTTATCACCCCAAATCACAACAGGTCGCTTTTCGGGGAAGCTTTCCAACAGATAGGCTGCCAACGCCTCTGACCGCTCCTCCAGCTGACGGTACGACATTTCACCCTCTTTACCAACGGCTGCAATGCGTCCCTGTGCTGCAAACTTTTTTACATTTTCAATGATAAACACGACATGTCTCTCCCTGTGTTATAAAATAAAAACTAACCGTCAATATAAAATGCACATTGTTTTACTCAGGATATCTGTGCCTCGGTAGCTTCCGTCCGCAAATCCTTTACAAGTACATCTTCCTCTTCAAGAATTTTATCCAAAACGGAGGAGAAGGTTGCGACGATCTTCTCTATCTGGTCTGCGGTAAAGCTGCGGTTCTGATAGTTTACCTCCAACCGAAGGCTTTGGCTTTGCCTGTTATTCAGTAAACCGACATAGAACTGCCCCATAATATATCGGATGCTCGGCGCAATCAACTCTGTTTGCATCTTCTCATCCACATCCGCATAATCCATCGGGCTCAAAATAAACCACAGGTGATTGTAACCGAAACGCTTGATAAAGGTTTCCTTTGCGGCTAACAAAATTTGATCGGAGCTGGGGAACCGACCGTGGGCAAGGGAATTCAGATACTCCGGATAATTCTTGCGGATATACTCCCGAGCAGTCATATCTTTTGGAATATCATAAAATACCGGCGAGGTATTAAAAATACAGGCAATGGTCTTGCGCAGTGCTGCCGTATTCCGTCCGTGATTGACCGAATACAGCGCAAAGTTATCCTCCCCTGTCAGGCAATAGGTCGTCAAGGCCGAAAGTGTCATGATCAATGCCGGCAGTGTGGTACCCAGCGTATCGCACAGCTCCATCAGCTTAAGATATTTCTGCCCGTCGATAATAACATTTCTGGTGCCCAGATGACAGTAAAGCGGATTGCGCCCGGTGGGAAAGCTATAATGCGGCTGGTGATTATACGCATACCGCCAATACTTCTTGTCCGATTGATACGCCGCGCTCTTCATGTACTTATCTTCCTGCCGGAAGTACTCCAGTACGGAATATTCCTTTTCCTCCGGGGGCTCTTGTCCGGCTTTATAGCAGGCATAGTACCTGTCAAGCCGTTCGTGCATCAGTCCCTGACTGTAACCGTCACTGCAGATATGGTGAAACACCAGATACAGCCCACCGCCGGTACCTTTTTCGCACCGCATAATTGTTGCCTGCACCAGCTGCTTAGTGAAAATGGACATAGAGGAACCGCCGTTTACGATCTGTTCAAATTCCTCCCGATCCGCCACCGTGCGGTATGTAACAGGGCAGGGCTCCGGTTCAGCAATATACTGTCTTAAACCGCCGCGCCAGCAGATATGCAGCCGCAGGGCATCGTTGCGACGCAACAGACACTGCAGCGCTTTTTCCATAGCGTCCGCATCAAAACCATCTTCAACATACAGCCCGAAATCAATCAGATTGCTGCGAAAAACCTCTTTCGGCTCCAGGCTGAAAAATGTGCCATACAGTATCTGTGACTGTGCCTTTGACAGCTTATAATAGATACGCTTGCTGCTCATTTCAATACCTCACGAAGCAACTGACCTACCGTAATATCCGGGTTGTGCATGCCGGCCTTGAGCACCTTCATAGTACTGTCAAAGAAATCCTGCATTTCCTCTCTGTTGACCAGATGTGTCCGGTACTCGTAGTAGACATCCATACCGCCGTCCAGCAGGTTCGGCATAACACCCATGTACATGGGCTGAATATAATACCCGATGGTAACCACACCGACCTCAACATCCCAGCCCTCCGGCGGAACAAACGCACCATGAGGAACCACGGTGTACAGCAACGAGGCAGTGGTAGAACCGAATATTTTACGGTGTTCAATTTCATTTATGGCCGCATCCACATCAATAACGCTCAGATCGCAGTGGCGCATCATCTCACGGCTGACATTGGTCACGGTCTGCACCGCCTGTGCAAAGGTCGTTTCCTCATCCAGAACGGTGCGCAGAGAGATAGGGTTCATCATACACCCGCCACAGCGCTTTTCTGCCAGGGTTGCGCGACGGTTCAGCAGATCGGAAACATGTACATCCCGCGTATAGTCATTATGGCGAGATAACCAGGTACGGATACCCATGTAGATCAATGCGGACAGAGTCACCCCGTTTTCCAGACAGTAGCTCTGCATCTGCTCGGTATCCTGTTTGGAGATATGGTTTGTCAGTCTTTCTGTCTTGTCGTGGAACGGGTCGATACCGCTGATATAGAACAGGTCCGGATCCTTTTTCTTTTTGCGCAGTGCATTCAGCTGCCGCATACTGTCGATACCGGCATAGAAAGCATGGCCATACTGCCCGAAATACGCCTTATAAAAATCCTTATGCTGCTGCATTTTTTCGGTATCGGCAGCGCGGGCAAACTCTTTTTGCATCACATCCTCAAACCGGGAAAGGGGACGGGGCATTTCGGTGCCTTTTTCCATGGCATCGTAGACCTCCATCAGATCCTTGAAGAAAGAGAACACCGCAAACAAATCCATACTGGCATGGGTGACATTGATATAAACACCGCTGCGTCCGTCCGGCGTGCGGAAGAACTTCATGCGCCACGGCTCGCCCTTGTCAAATTTCACCATCTTACCGGCGTCTTTTTCTAACCATGCCATCATATCCCGGTCGGTGAAACCGGCAAAATCCTGAAAAGGTATTTCCGGCAGCTCTTTTTCCGGTAGGAAATACTGAAAATAGTTTATGCCCTTTTTGTAATAGGCCAGTCGAAGACAGTCATTCCGCTTGATTTCTTCCTTGATTGCATCACGCATCAGTTCAAAATCGATCTTTTTGCCGGTGATCATATAGAACGGAATTTGGACAACACTTTTGTGAATACTGCAAAGCAGCGCTTTCATTTCGGTAGATTGTGAGGAGGTCAACGGGTAAACCTTTACCCCTTCCGGTATTTTTTTCATTTTAAAAACCCCTTCTTGGTTCGTTTTACCATAATACAGAGTTGATGGAAAAAGGTCAAACAAGCAAAAGAACGGTTTGAAGCCTCTCTAAACCTTTTTAAAAAGATTTGCCGCTGTCATCAAGCCGTTCTCTTTTATTGAAGAAAGCAGTCTGCCGCTCTCCGTGATTTAACGCTTTAAAGCTGCGCTTCAATTGCCGCGCACAGCTTATTTACGGTCCGAAAATCCTCCGGGCGCATCTGGGTAATATCCAGTTTTTTCCCCAAAGCGCTTTCCATTTCGTTAATCAGTGTCACAATACCCAGCGAATCCGCCAGATCGTTCTCAAAAAGATCCAAATCCAGGTTTTCCGTCATTTCGTCCTTCGCCAAACCCAGATTGTCCTCCATTGCGGAAAGCAAAATCTCTTGTACGTTCATAATACGATTACCCACCTTACTGCTCTGCGTGTTCTTCAATGTAACCGATCAAATCGCGGATGTTCAGAATATCAGCCAGATCCTCCTGCTCAAACGCCACATTGTAAGCCTCCTCCAGCTCACCCAGCAGGGTGATAATATCAAAGGAGTTCATATTCAGATCGCGGATAAACGCCGTATCAGGGGTAATCTGTTCAGCGGGAAAATCCACATACTCAAGCAGCCGTTCTTTAATCTCTTCAAACATCTTATTTTCTCCGTTCGTTAAGTTATTTATGCAAGACAGTGATGTCTTAAAAACAGCATCAGCCACCGTTGCCCGGTGTACCTCGCCGCCCCGGCGTGTATCAGCCCTGATGAACCTTCTCCACCTTAAAGCGCTGAATTTTCCTGGTGGTGGTCTTTGCAAACTCGGAATCAACCACCATGATATCCTTAATCCGCTTATAAGAGGGCATTTTTTTATTAAACGCCTCTACATCCGCCATGACATATGTATAGGGAGATTCATCCCCCCACGGCCCCGCGTAGTTGGGGTTTAGGTACACAGAGGCAAAAATGCCACTGCCCTCTTCATCCGTATAGACCACAACCTCCTGAATATAGGGGATGTGCGTCACCAGCAGTTCCTCGATTTCCTCCGGGTAGACATTTTTACCGTTGCTCAGGATAATCAGATTTTTTTTGCGGCCGGTAATGTACAGGAAACCGTCTTTATCCTGATGACCCAGGTCGCCGGTATCCAGCCAGCCATCCTCGCTCAGCACCCGTCCGGTGCTTTCGGGATCCTTGTAGTATCCCATCATCACATTGCTGCCGCGCACCAAAATCAGACCGTCACCGCTCTCGTTGGGATCAACAATCTTCACCTCGCAGCCGGGAATGACACGGCCCACAGAGCCCATCCGCTGATAGTCGGTAAAGTTTGCGGCAACCAGGGGCGCGCATTCGGAAATACCGTAGCCGTTGATCAGCGAGATGCCAATGCTGTCAAAAAAGCGGCAGCACTCCTCTTTCAGCGGGGCACCGCCCACCACAATCTGGTGCAGATTATTGCCCATAAGCTCCAAAATGGGGTGGAACAGCTTATCCCGGCGGTCAATACCTACATGGCGCAGAATATTTGAAAGGCGTACACCGTTGCGGAACTTTTGCTCTTTTCCCTGCTCCTTCAGCTCCGCCTTGATCCGGCGTTCAATGGTCTCGACAATCATCGGCACCATGGTGGAATTGCAGGGAGAATACTTTGTCAGGTTTTGTACCAAATGCATCAGGTCATCATTGATGCACAGCGTATAACCCAATGCCAACGCGCAAAGCACATGGCAGTTTTTCTCATAGGAATGATGGATGGGCAGACACGCAAAGGACTGGGAGTTTTCCTTAACACTGATATGGGTCAACGAACCGGAAATAACAGTGGTGATATTGCGATGTGAAAGCATAACACTTTTGTTCGCTCCGGTCGTACCGGAGGTGAAAATGATATCGCACAAATCCCCCGGCTGTACTGTAGCATTGCGGTACTTTTCTGTCTGTTCCCGTGAAAGAAAACCACCCTGCTTAATCAGCTCCTGAACTGTTGTGCAGTTTTGCGGAATCTCCTTGCAAAGCTCGGCGCGCATGATCACCCAGCAACGGACCCCGCTGCATCGTGCCTGCAATTCCGGCAGCTTTTTCACCATCTTGCCAGTGATAAAAACCAGGTCGCAGTCGCTGAAATTAATCTGATACGCCAGCGTATCCAAATCCAGCTCCCGATCCAGCGGAACAGCGGCCCCAACGCCGCACACGGTTGCCAGATAGACAGTGATCCAATCGATGGCGTTTTCCCCGATAATGCCCAAATGGCTGCCTTGATACCCCATTGACAGCAGCACAGCGCCCAAAGCAGTAACCCGTTCGTACAGTTCCCCAAAGGTTATGCTCTGCTCACGGTTACGGTTCTCGATCTGACGCAATGCCACTTTTTCCGAATATTGTAAACAGACTGTGTCCAAACAGTCCTTCAGGGTCTCAAACCGGATATCGTTTTGCTGTGTTCCGATATTACGATGCATATTGTGTTCCTTCTTAGGTTTCTCAGTTTCTTTTTTCGGAATTGTAAATCTCCGCGCAGTAAAACACACCTGAAACAAGATAAATGTGCTACGGTGCCAGGACAATTCTTGATATGAAAATAAGCCGTTTATATATTAATACCTGATGGTGCAAAAGTCAAGAATAAACGCATTTTATGGAAGACTTTTCCGATTTTTTTGGTATCTTTGCCTTAAATATTGACTGTTTGTTCTTCCCGGCTTTTTTTGGGGGGGTTGTATCCTTGCGGGAAAAATGCTATGCTTTCAGGGACAAATGTCAAGGCTTTGATTCCTGCGGAAACAAAAGGAGGTTCTGCCCATGTATGACATTACCAGAGAACAGCTTTGCGCCGTCATTGAGGGACGGGCAGAGGGTAAAAACATTCCCATTCCGTTACTGTATGATATTTGGATCTACCCCGGTGCCTTTGGAGACCGACAGCCACAGGCGGAGCAGCTGATAGCGGAAAACCCGCGGGCTGCCGAAATACTGCGGGTTCAGATGCCGGACAGTCTGCCGGACAGACCGGAATACACCTGGGGTAAGCGGAAGGACACCGGTAAAAAAGGCATCGACGGCAGCTGTATCATCACCGATTGGGAAAATGCGGATGAGGTCGCAGACTTTTATGCCCACTTTCCGAACCCGGAATTCCCGGAGCTGATCCCCGCTTCCTTTCACCCGGCTGCGGGCAAATATATTCTTGCCAACTGGTGGTACACTTTGTTTGAACGCCACTGGTCCCTGCGGGGTATGGAAAACGCCCTGACGGATTACTACCTGTACCCGGATGAGGTTCACACCCTGTTTCGTCGGCTGACGGATTACTACTGCCGTATCATGGAGCGTCTGCGCACCGAGGCCAAGGTGGACGGGCTGTTTATCTCTGACGATATCGGTACCCAGACCGGAGCATTCTTCTCTCTTGAGGTTTTCCGCACATTTTTTAAGCCTTACTATAAGGAACTGATCGATAAAGCCCACTGCCTGGGGATGCACTTCTGGCTGCACAGCTGCGGAGATATTGAAATATTCCTGGAGGATTTTATTGAGATCGGCCTGGATGTCATACACCCGATTCAGCGGCATACCACAATGGACGCCCGGACAATCGCCGAAAAATACGGCAGCCGCATCTGCATTTTTGCCGGCTTTGATGTACAGCAGACCATCCCCTTCGGTACGGAGCAGGAGGTGCGCGAGGAGGTGCGCTACCTGATCGACTCCTACGCCCGCGCCGATGGCCGTTTTATGCTGACCATGGGAAACGGTGCCACACCGGACTGGAAAATAGAGTCCTTACAGGCTCTGTATGACGAAAGCATCCACTACCTTCCTTCGCGGCTACAGGGTATCTGATGCCGCTGTGTTGTGGCAGTTTGGGTATGGTCACTACCCGTGCAAGGGTCAATTTTCGTTTTTTTCAGCACCCGACACATTTTTTTCTTGAAAAGCCTATCAGGTTCGTATATAATTAGAAAATAATTTTTTGTTTCATCGGTCAACTGCTGCCCTGTTGCTGCAGCTGCCGGGGCATGGGGCAGTCCCGAAGCCTTCCGAGCTTTTCGGGGTGAAATCTTGTTACAGAAAGGCGGCGCCATTATGAAGAACGCATATCTTTGTGACCTGCTGGAGCGGGTCAAACAACGCAATGCCGGTGAGCCGGAGTTTATCCAGGCAGTCACCGAGGTATTGGAAACACTGGAGCCGGTTGCTGACCGTCGTCAGGACCTGGTCGACGCCGGTGTGTTTGAGCGGTTTGTCGAACCGGAGCGTCAGATCATTTTCCGGGTACCCTGGATGGATGACAAGGGCACCGTTCATGTCAACCGCGGCTACCGTATCCAGTTCAATAGCGCCATCGGTCCCTACAAAGGCGGTCTGCGCCTGCGGGACAATGTCAATCTGAGCATCATCAAATTTTTGGGCTTTGAGCAGGTGCTGAAAAACAGCCTGACCACCCTGCCTATGGGCGGCGGCAAGGGCGGCAGCGATTTTGACCCCAAGGGCAAAAGCGATGCCGAGGTCATGCGGTTCTGCCAGAGCTTTATGAACGAGCTGTACCGTCATATCGGTGCTGACTGCGATGTGCCTGCCGGGGATATCGGCACCGGCGCCCGGGAGATCGGTTTCCTGTTCGGCCAGTATAAGCGTTTGACCAACCAGTTTACCGGCGTACTGACCGGCAAGGGCATCCCCTACGGCGGCTCTTTGGCCCGTACCCAGGCGACCGGTTTTGGTCTGTGCTATTTTACCAAGGAGATGCTGGCCGCCGCCGGTGAAAGCTTTGCCGGTCAGCGCGTTATCGTCTCCGGCAGCGGTAATGTTGCCATCTATGCCGTACAAAAAGCCACTGAGCTGGGCGCAAAGGTGATTGCCATGTCCGATTCCAACGGCTACATCTATGATGAGAACGGAATTGATCTGAACTGGGTCAAGCAGCTTAAGGAAGTGGAGCGTGCCCGGATCAGCCGTTACACCGAAAAGCATCCCGAGGCAAGCTATACCGAGGGCAGCCGCGGCATCTGGAGCATTCCCTGCGATATCGCACTGCCCTGTGCCACCCAGAATGAAATTGACGGCGAGAGCGCAGCTCTATTGGCGAAAAACGGCTGCTACGCCGTTGCCGAAGGAGCCAATATGCCCTCTACCCCCGAGGCCATTGAGGTCTACTTTGCCAACAAGATGCTGTACGGTCCCGCAAAGGCCGCAAACGCCGGCGGCGTGGCCACCAGCGGTCTGGAGATGAGCCAGAACAGCATGCGCCTTTCCTGGAGCTTTGACGAGGTAGACGAAAAGCTGCACGGCATTATGCAGGGCATTTTTGCAGCCTGCAAAGCCGCTGCCGAGGAATACGGTATGCCCGGCAACTATATGGCAGGCGCCAACATTGCCGGTTTCCTAAAGGTGGCCGAGGCTATGAAGGCACAGGGCTGCGTATAACCTTTTCCGCGTTGCAAAACTAAAAAATGTTTCAAAACCGTCCTTTGTTATTTGCAGGCTTTTCTGCAGGCAAAGGGCGGTTTTTCTGTCTTTTGGTTTCTTTCTTCATCGTTTATTCTTTTTTCTCCCATACTTTTCCCACACTTTATCCATTTTTTCCATACAGATGCGCCCTATACTATACTCAAAACCACAGACAGAAAGGATAACTGAGATGAGACTTTTTCCAAAAAAGACAATGGGTGCCGGCAGCACCGGCGACCAAAAGGGCCTGCGAGGCTGGATGCGCCGTCATCGGGTGATCAGCGGCATTCTGATCGGTATACTGGTCATTGTTCTGGTTGTCGCAGCGGCATTTTTTGTGCTGCGCGCGCGGATGCAAAAAACCGTCAAAAGCTTTACCGGTCAGATGAGCCAGACCAGCTTTATCCGTACCACGACCCTGAGCAAGGGCACTCTGTCGGATACCGTCAGCGCCACCGGCACTGTGGAAAGCAGCAATGTATCCAGCGTGACCACCAACCTGAACTATACAGTGAAAAGCATTGCCGTGCAGGTGGGTGATAAGGTCTCGGCGGGGGATGTCATTTGTGTTCTGGATTCCTCTGATCTGGAGGACCAGATTGCAAAGCAAAAAGAAAGCCTTTCCAAAACCGTAGATAAGGCCGCCGATTCGGTCACCGAAGCGCAGGAAAACTACGATGACGCCGTTGCCGCGGCTGAAGAGCAGGAGGCAACCTACGCCTCTGCCCAAACCGCGCTGAACACCGCAAGGGCAGCCTACCAAAAAGCAGAAGCTGCGGTTACCGACCTGCAGGCAAAATGCGATACCGCCCAGGCACAGGCCACCGCCGCAGGCGACACCTATGCCGCTGCCCTGAACGGCTGCAAATCCACCGTTCACTCTGCAGAGGGCGACGGCGCCAATGCCTGCACCTGCTATGAGGCAAAGGAGGCCTACGACACCGCGAACGCCGCCCTGCAGCAGACACAGTCTGCCCTGCAGGAGGCAAAGCAGGCTTGTAACTACGATACCCTGTACAAGAACTATAGCCTCGCTGATGAAACTGCCGCCAAGGCCCGTACTCGGTTGGATGAACTGGAGGAGACCGTCACCCGCACGCAAAAGGAGCTGACCTCCGCCCAGGAGAAGCTGGAGGAATCCTCCTCCAACGATCAACTGGAGGAGCTGGAGGAGCAGCTGGAAAAATGCACACTGACTGCCGCCACCTCCGGCACCGTGACCGCCGTCAATGCCACGGTGGGCAATATCTGTCAAGGTACAGTTGCAACCATTCAGGACACAGAGGATCTGACCGTTTCTTTTACTGTCTACGACTATGATATCGACAGTCTTGCCCTGGGACAAAAAGTTCTGATCACCTCCGACGCGGCAGATACCGAGATTGTCGGCCATGTTTCCATGTTGGCCCCCACCGCCAATCAAAGCGGCAGCTTTGCCGCCGAATGCACCGTAGACGGCGGCAGCAACGGTTTGTATATCGGCATGAGCGTCAGTCTGGAGATCGTGCTTTCCAGTGTGAATGATGTGTACATTGTCCCCATTGACGCAGTGGGCACCGACAGCGCCGGCAATAGCGTCGTCTACGAAAAAACCGGCGGCGCCGGCACCGAGGCAATCTTTGAAGAGGTAGCCGTCACCATCGGCGCTTCCAACGATTACTACATTGAGATCTCCGGCAGCGACCTGTACGAGGGAATGGAGATCCGGGCTGCGGCGGATGAGGCCGAGGCTACTACTACCCTGCCCGAGGAATCGGAAGAGGAGGAGGGCGGTCTGTTTGCCAGCCTGTTTGGCGGCGGCAATATGCCTGGCGGCGGCTTTAGCGGCGGCGATATGCCCTCCGGCGGCTTCAGCGACGGTGATATGCCCTCCGGCGGCTTTAGCGGCGGCGATATGCCCTCCGGCGGCTTCAGTGGCGGCATGCCCTCCGGCGGTATGCCGGGAGGGAACGGCTGATGATTTCAGAATGTAATAACACCCGTCAGCCGGTTATCGAAATGCACGGCATTGTCAAGCGTTACTATGAGGGAAAGCCCAATGAGCTGGAAATTCTGCACGGCATTGACCTGACGGTCTACCCGGGTGAGTTTATCGCCATCGTGGGAGAATCCGGCAGCGGAAAAAGCACCTTGATGAATATCATCGGCGCGCTGGACACCCCCAGCGAGGGCAGCTATACCCTTTCCGGTCTGGATATTGCCAGAGCAAGCGACCGACAGCTTTCCCGCATACGCAACCGCAGCATCGGCTTTGTTTTTCAGACCTTTAACCTGATCGGTCGCACCAGCGCACTGAAAAATGTGGAGCTGCCCATGTTGTACGCCCGGGTTCCTGCCCGGCAGCGGACCCAACGGGCAAGGGAGCTGCTGGATATAGTGGGCATGACCGACCGTGCCCGCCACAAACCCAACGAGCTTTCCGGCGGACAAAAGCAACGTGTCGCCATTGCCCGGGCTATGGGCAATGATCCGGATATTCTGCTGGCGGATGAGCCAACCGGCGCATTGGATTCCGCCACCGGTCGCACGGTTATGGATATTTTTCATCGGCTGCACCGGGAACAGGGCAAAACCATTATTCTGATCACCCACAACCCCCAGTTGGCGGCGGAATGCGACCGGATCCTGACCCTGGTGGACGGACGCATTGTCCGGGAGGAAAGAGGAGGTGCCCAGCATGGATAACATCAAACTGGCCCTTTCCAGCCTGTGGTCCAACAAACTGCGGGCACTGCTGACCATGCTGGGCATTATCATCGGTATCGGCGCTGTCATTGCCATTATGACCCTTTCCGGCAGTTTGACCGGCTCGCTGCAGGACAGCATGGCGGGGCTGGGCGCCAGCGACATCACCGTCAGCCTGACCGCACGGGATTCCGATGACGACAGCGGTAAGGTCAAGGCCCGGATCTTCGGCCCGTCCAGCCCCGATCCGGAGGATTTGATCACCGACGCCATGGTTGAGGAGTTTGCCCGGACCTTTGCCGACCGGATCGCCGGAATTGAGATCACCGAAAGCGTAGGCAGCGGCAGTGTGGCGCTGGGCACCGGCAGCTATTCTGTCAATGTCAGCGGCGTCAACCTGGAATACGCCGATGCCGCCGGGTTAAACATCTACGCCGGCAGATGGCTGAACAACACGGATGAAGCAGACGAAAAAAATGTCTGCGTCATCAGCCAGGCACTGGCGGAAACCCTTTACGGCAGTGCCGCCGAGGGCGTAGGGGAACGGCTGCAGATCACCGTGCAGAACAAGCCCATGAACCTATATGTGGTGGGCCTGTTTGAGGATACCGACTCCGATACCGGAGAGGACTACATCTCAACCGAGCTATATCTTCCCCTCTCCACCGCTAAAAAGTACAGCAGCAGTGACCCCGGCTACCAAAGCCTGACGGTGGTGGTGGCGGACGCCACCGATTCTTCGGATTTTGTCACCGTCACGCAGGACTGGTTTGCCAGCTGGTACACCCGGAACGCCGACTACACGGTAGAGGCCTCCAATATGGAGAGCATTACCGATACCGTGACCGAAATGCTGGATACCGTTTCTCTGGCGCTTTCCGCCATTGCCGCCATCAGTCTTTTGGTCGGCGGCATCGGCGTAATGAACATTATGCTGGTATCCATCACCGAACGCACCCGTGAGATCGGTACCCGCAAGGCCTTGGGCGCACCGGCAGGCGCTATCCGCCTGCAGTTTTTGACCGAGAGCATTGTCATCTGCCTGATCGGCGGCGGGTTGGGCATTGCACTGGGTACCGGGCTGGGCTCCGCCGCCAGCAATCTGCTGGGCTACGCAGGCAGGGCAAACCTTTCCGCCATTGCTCTGGCTGTAGGTTTCTCCTGCGGTATCGGTATTTTGTTCGGCTATTGGCCTGCCAACAAGGCCGCCAAAATGAACCCCATAGACGCGCTGCGCTATGAATAACGGTAAACAGACATCTTTGTTTTGACAGTTCCCTGTTCTTTCTGCTCCGCATAAGTTGACAGCAGCTGTTTGACAGGGTAGTAGGGTACCCCTATTGCAGAAAATACAGGCAGAAAGGGTTCATTGCTGTGATCGACACACCGATCTACCGCGACACCGCAGAGCTGCAAGCCGCTTTAGACCGCAGGGGGATAGTGGTTTTGGGCCGCCCCCCTGCAGTTGCTTGAAAACCGTGCGGAAATTCGCTCCTTCCGTTATACTCGCTAACAAGGCACAATTCCAAACCGGGAACGGTCGTGCAATCGACCTTTCTTTCCTTCCTCTTCTCTGCGAAAAGCACCGCCCGGCATCAGCCGGACGGTGCTTTTCCCTTATCTTATGTTCTGTTCATGCTTACCCCTGCGCCAGCTTTTGCTGCAGGCGGGCGTAGAAGTTTTCCCGGCAGGTTTTTACCAGCCGAAGCTTTTCCGCCGCCCGGAACATCCGCACCTCATCCCCGTCCCGCAGCTCAAACCGCTCGCAGCCGTCTGCCACCAGCAGGGGGGCGGCCCCCGGTTCCTGCTGGGCAATATGCACCCTGACGCTTACGGTATCGCTGCCGTCCGCTACCAGTGCGCAGCTCAGGGCGGCATGGGGACAGACCGAGGTTATGGCAAAGCAATCCATGGTGGGCAGCAAAATAGGTCCGCCTGCAGAGAAATTATAGGCGGTCGATCCGGTAGGGGTCGACAAAATGATACCGTCTGCCGAAAGGGAGCGCACAAAGCTGCCCCCCACCGAAAGCTCCAGCCGCAAGGCGCGTGCCATCGCGGCACGGCAGATATTTGCCTCATTAAAGGCGAGAAAGCTCGCCCCCTGCCCGCCGTCTGCCCGCAGCAGCTCGCCCGCAAGCACCGTGCGCTGCTCTACGGTATACGCGCCGGAAAGGATCCGTTCCAGGGCGGCTTCCGCCCCGTCCGGCTCGCATTCGGTCAGGTACCCCAAATGTCCGAAATTGACCCCCCATACCGGCAGGTCACACCGGCCAAGCTGCCGCAGCGCGCGCAGCACCGTGCCGTCGCCCCCGGCGATCAGCAGCATATCCGGATCAGACTGATCCGGCATCCAGATCTCCACCCCCGAAAACCTGCCATCGGTGGCGCTCTCCTGTAAAATAAGCGGGGTGTGCCCCAGCTTTTTCAATTTGACCGCCAGCGAAGAGGTGTATTCCACCGCGTCGGTTTGCAGATTGTTGGGCAAAAGTAAAAACCGCATAGCTACTCCTTATCCGGACCGGCGCAAAGCTTTTGATATGCCCCGCACGGCCGGGTATTTGAAATTCTGTTTCGTTCCGGCTTTTAGTATACCCGCACCGGGCAAAATGTGCAATACCTTTTGTTTCACCCCCTGCCAATCGTCCAACATCATATTATATTCATATTATATTTTACGAAAATTGCAGATATCCGTTGTCATTTTCGCCGGTTTGGTGTATTCTAATAAAATACGGTTGTTAGCAGTATGGAATAAAAGGCCGCAGTCCGGCTGTCGGCCCCTTGATTGAAAAAAGAAAGAATAGCGTTTCCCCGATGGTTCAGACCTTGAAAGGAGTATTCAGACCATGTACCGTATCGTCAATAAAAAATCTCTGAATTCCACTGTCACCCTGATGGATATTGAAGCCCCGTTTGTGGCAGCGAAAGCGCAGCCGGGTCAGTTTATCATTCTGCGTGTGGATGAGGAGGGGGAGCGTATCCCCCTGACTGTAGCAGGCTATGACCGCGCAGCCGGAACCGTGCGTATCATCTTTCAGATCGTAGGCGCCACCACCGCTGCGCTGAACGCCCGGAACACCGGCGACTGCCTGCAGGATTTTGTCGGCCCCCTGGGCAAGCCCACCAAGCTGGACGGCCTGAAAAAGGTCTGCATTGTGGGCGGCGGTGTGGGCTGCGCCATTGCCCTGCCCATTGCCCAGGCACTGCACGACGCCGGCTGCGTGGTCAGCGGCGTCATCGGTTTCCGCAATAAAGATCTGGTCATTTTGGAAAACGAGTTCCGCACCGCCTGTAACAGCCTTGCCGTGATGACGGATGACGGCAGCTACGGCGAAAAGGGCAATGTGTGTGCCCCGCTGCAGCAGCTGCTGGATGCCGGTGAAACCTTTGACGAGGTCATCACCATCGGACCGCTGATCATGATGAAGTTTGTGGTGGAGACGGTGCGTCCCACCGGTATGCCCTGCACGGTCTCGATGAACCCCATCATGATCGACGGCACCGGTATGTGCGGCGGATGTCGGCTGACCCTGAACCGGGACGGCCAGCGGGTAATGAAGTTTGCCTGTGTGGACGGGCCGGATTTTAACGGCTATGAAATCGACTTTGACGAGGCTGCCTCCCGCGGGGGAATGTACCGCGATTTTGAGCGCCACGCCTATGAAAAAACCTGTAATCTGCTGAACAAGGAGGTGCGCTGATATGGCTGCCAAAGTGAATATGACCCCCAATAAGACCCCTATGCCCACCCAGGAGCCTGCCCTGCGTGCCCGCAATTTTGAAGAGGTCGCCCAAGGCTACACCCAAGAAATGGCACTGGGGGAGGCTGCCCGCTGCCTGAACTGCAAGGCAATGCCCTGCGTTTCCGGCTGCCCGGTCAATGTACATATTCCCGCCTTTATCGCCAGACTGCGGGAGGGCGATTTTGAGGGTGCCTACCAGGTCATTCAGCAGTCCTCCACCCTGCCTGCGGTCTGCGGCCGGGTATGCCCACAGGAGACCCAATGTGAAGCCCGCTGCGTGCGGGGCAAAAACGGGCAGCCTGTCGGCATCGGCCGTCTGGAGCGTTTTGTGGCAGATTGGCACAACGCCCATGCGCAGCTGCCCTGCGAAAAGCCTGTCCCCAACGGTCACAAGGTCGCTGTCGTAGGCAGCGGCCCCAGCGGGCTGACCTGCGCAGGCGATCTGGCTAAAAAAGGCTATGCCGTCACCGTTTTTGAGGCACTGCACACCGCCGGAGGCGTTTTGGTCTATGGTATTCCGGAATTCCGTCTGCCCAAGTTCATTGTGCAAAAAGAGGTGGACAACCTGAAGGCTTTGGGCGTGGAGCTGCGTACCAACATGGTGATCGGTAAGACCCTGACTGTGGACGAGCTGCTGGCTCAGGGCTATGAGGCGGTGTTTATCGGCTCCGGTGCCGGTCTGCCCAACTTTATGAATATCCCGGGCGAAGGGCTAAAGGGCGTGTATTCCGCCAACGAGTTTTTGACCCGCAGCAACCTGATGAAGGCATATCAGGAGGATCCCGCCACCCCCATCAGCAAGGGGGGCTGTGTGGCGGTGGTAGGCGGCGGCAATGTGGCTATGGACGCCGCCCGCACCGCGCTGCGTCTGGGCGCCCGCAAGGTATATATCGTCTACCGCCGCTCTATGGAGGAGCTGCCCGCCCGGCAGGAAGAGGTGGAGCATGCCAGGGAAGAGGGCATCGAGTTCCGTCTGCTGACCAACCCCACCGAGATTTTGGGGTACTTTAACCCGGATGACCGCCGGGATGAACGAAACGGCTGCGTTATGGGGCTGAAATGCCAGAAAATGGAGCTGGGTGAGCCGGATGAGCGGGGTCGACGCAGACCTGTCGCCATCCAGGGCAGCGATTTCATTTTGGATGTAAACACCGTGATCATGGCCATCGGCACCAGCCCCAACCCGCTGATCAAATCTACCACCCAAGGGCTGGAGGTCAACCGGCACGGCGGTATAGTGGTTTGCGAGGAGACCGGAGAAACCAGCCGTAAGGGCGTATATGCCGGCGGTGACGCCGTCACCGGCGCCGCAACGGTTATCTCTGCCATGGGCGCAGGCAAGCTGGCGGCAAAATCCATTGACGAGGCCCTGTCCCGCTGATACATCAATTTGCTTTATGAATATGTGACACACTGTGCCGCGTGAAAAGGAAAGAGTTGAATGTTTTATGTCCGCCGCACTCAAACGCCATGATGTAGATATGACCCAGGGGTCAATTTTACGCCACCTCATTGCCTTTGCCCTGCCCCTAATGGTAGGTAATATCTTTCAGCAGCTGTACAACACCGTTGACAGTGTGGTTGTGGGCAACTTTGTCAGCAAGCAGGCGCTTGCCGCCGTTGGCAGCGTTGGGCCTGTCATCAACACGCTGGTCGGTTTTTTCTCCGGCTTTTCGGTGGGCGTCAGTGTACTGATCAGCCGGAACTACGGCGCCAAAAACGAAAAAGGCGTTCATGACGCCGTGCACACCAGCTTACTGGCAGTCGTTGTCTTAAGTGTCTTTATGACTGCCGCAGGCGTTTTTTTGGTGGAGCCGCTGCTGCGGTTTATGCGCACGCCCGATGATGTCTTCAGCGAGGCAAAAACCTATCTGACCATCTATTTTTCCGGTGTTCTGGGGTTGATGCTCTATAATATCGGCGCCGGTATTCTGCGTGCTGTCGGCGACAGCCGCCGTCCCTTGTACTTTTTGATCTTCTGCACCGTGAGCAATACCCTGCTGGACCTTATATTTGTGGTGGTCTTTCACTGGGGCGTGGCGGGTGTGGCATGGGCAACCGTTATTGCCCAGTTCCTCAGCGCGGTGCTGGTGCTGGTGGTGCTTGGCCGCTCCACCGGCTGCAGCTACCGGTTTATCCCCGCTCACCTGACCCTGGACGGGGCGATCATCAAACAGATCGTCCATCTGGGTCTGCCCACTGCCTTACAGATGGCTCTGACCAGCTTTTCCAATGTATTTGTGCAGGGCTATATCAACAAATTCGGCTCTGCCTGTATGGCAGGCTGGTCCAGCTACGGCAAGCTGGATTCCTTTGCGCTGCTGCCGCTTTCCAGTATTTCGGCTGCCGGTTCTACCTTTGTCGGTCAGAATCTGGGCGGCGGGCAGGTCTCCCGCGCCAAAAACGGCATCAAATACGCCATTGGGCTTGCCATTTTCAGCATGCTTATTCTGGGTACCCCCCTTATGGTATTCAGTCCCCAGCTGGTACGGCTGTTTAATGCCGATGCCGAGGTCATCGCCTTCGGCAGCCTGTTTATCCGTACCCTGACCCCCTTCTACCTGTTTGTCTGTGTATACGACCCGCTAATGGGCGCGCTGCGCGGCGCGGGGGAAACCGTTATACCCACCCTGCTGCTGATGAGCGGATTCATCGCCGCCCGACAGATCTACCTGTTCTTTATCTCCCGTGTCACCGAGGATATTCTGCCCATCGCGCTGGGCTATCCCTTAGGCTGGGCATGGTGCTTTGCGGTGATCACCCTGTACTATTTTTGCAGCGGATGGGAAAAACGGCACAAGGCTGTCGGCAGTAAATAATGACGGAGATTTCTTCATGCGTAACGGTAATTTTGTTTTTGAAGCTTTAAAGGATCACCCCCGACAGGTCATTCTGGATACCGATATCGGCCCCGACTGTGACGATGCCGGCGCTATCGCCGTGTTGGCCTATTATCAAAGGCTGTATCAGTTCCCGGTGGTGGGCATCTGTAACTGCACCTCTAACCCGGCAGGCAACGGGGTCATTGACGCCATCTGCCGCCACTGCGACTTACCTGTGCCGCTACAGGGGCGGTTCAGCGGCAAAGGCTTTATGGACCAAATGTGGCACCGCAAATACAATGTGGCGGTGGCAGACGCCTTTTCGCCCGACTACCGAAACGGCACCCTGCCCGTGTTGCCGGAGGTTGCCTTTTACCGCAAGCTGCTTGCCGCGGCCCCGGATGACGGCGTTGTTATCATCACCATTGGTATGTTTAACGACCTTGCCGCCCTGCTGCGCAGCGAGGGGGATGCGTTTTCCCCGTTAAGCGGCGCAGAGCTGGTTCGGCAAAAGGTTCACTGCGTGGTCAGTATGGCAACCAATCTGCCCCAGGGGCGGGAGTGCAACATTGTAGAGGATTACCGATCCGCCCAATATTTTTTTGCCCATTGGCAGACCCCGGTCATCCTTTCGGATTTCTTTATCGGCGCATCTGTCAAATCCGGCACGGAGTACGGCGAGCAGTATGCCGAGGCAGATGTTAACCCCCTGGCAGCAAGCTATTACCTGTACACCCATGGGCAGCGGTACCATGCCTCCTTTGACCTGACCGCAGTGCAGTTTGCCGTGCTGGGCGAGGGGGAGCTGTACGGGCTAAACGAGCCCGGTAAGCTGGAATTTTGGGAGGAGCTTCCCGGTTTAAAGGATTCCACCCGCTTTGTACCGGATGCCCGGGGTAATCTCTATTATATGAATAAGCGCAGCTCTGACCGGGAGATCGGTAAAATACTGGATGATATTCTGGCAAGCTACAAAGTGTTATAACCGCCGATACGATATCAGAAGGGTAAGCGGCTATCTCTACGCCACATAAAACAGTAGGATCAAAGTAACACACCGCAGCAAAAAACAGACACCGTGAACGGCAGAAATGCTTTTCACGGTGTCTGTTTTTTGATAATTTTTTTACTGCAAGGGGTCAGTCAGCAATTCCTTGGGTTGAGGATGATTACGAATTCGTAATCATTATCCCCTTTGTCGGCGATGCCGACATCTCCCCAAAGGGGAGAAGATTGCGCCTGCGGCGCTGAGTGGATGATTAAAGATTCGAAGAGTTAAGAGTCCAGATTGATCCACAAAGCGGGGCGAACACAGACACGAACATGGTCGACATAGCTACCAGTGTAATAGACCGAGCCGAAATAGTCGACATAGGCGGCACGACCCTGATCATAGCCGGGCGACCGCAGCCACCACCAGCAGGTGCCTTTGGTATAACTACTACTTGTGTATGCACCTTGCGCAATTGCATACGCTGTCGGTACGCATTTTCTATCTTCGTCAGATGTAAAATACTTTTCGGCTTCCGTAATGCTCAAAAGGAACACCTTGTCCGTTGTAGCGTTGCCGGGATTGGTACTATACTCCGGATTCTTATCTGCAGACACAGATACTGAAGGTATCAACTCTTGCCACTTCGTACCAAATGCTTCATTTAAAAAGCTGTCGTTAAGCCATGTTCTGAGAGTGCATTCTTCCCAAGTTGTGTCAGTAGAAGAAGTGTTATATTTCCGACAGTCAAGTGCATATTTACTGATAACAAGTGCCTTGTTTCCTTCCACATTTAGTACGGTCCATTCGATTTCTTCTTTTCCGTTGGTTGCGTTGTTGTCTTGCTCATAGAAACCGAATTTAACTGTATCACCTTTTTTTACATCGGAAAGATTTGCTTTTTGCACTAAGAACAGGCATTCAGACGCTTTGTCGTTGCTGTCTTTGTAGGAAACCTCATTGAATGCCGTATAAGCGTCTTGATATTTTCCGGCGTTATATAATTCCATTGCATAATTGTATTTGCCCGAAGGTATAATAACCGTTGTCAGCACAATAATAAATGCAATACAAGTACAAATAATAGGCGTTGTAATGGCAATAATTTTTTTACGTTTCTTTGCTGCTTTTTCATCAGCGATACGCTTAGCCTCTGCCTTACGCTCCGCTTCTAATCGGTCGGCTTCTTCCTTTGCCTTGATTTCCTCTATTTTTCTCTGACAAGCATATACCTGCTCGTCTGCATCCTTCCAGCCGGAAATACTTTGGAATTGTCTGATTGCGGCCTCAATAGTGGGTATGGTGCTTCGACTTATTCTTGCTTTTGCAAGGGAATAAATCTCGTCCTTACGACATATTTCCGCATTAGTAAGACACTGTTCTGCAAGGGCATCTGCATCCTGAAATCCGTTTATCGATTGGAAAATAATAGCCGCTTTTTTAAACGCCTCTTCCGATTGAGCATTGCGCATTGAGCTTTGTGCATTATTATAGACTATTTCCTTATTGCAATTATCAAGAAATTTCTTTAATTCTTCATCTCCGAACCGTATAGCTTTTTGACAATTATCTTTATTATCAAACGGTTCTTTTAAGTCGGCAAGTTTTTTGCGGTTTCTTACCTGCAGTTCCGCCATCAATTTGCCGAGATATGCCTCGGCATTTTTCGGGTCGATATCCAATACCTTTTCGCAATAAATATTGGCATCCTGCCATTTTCCGTCCTCAAGGAAAAGGAATGCTCTTTCCAAAAGCGGTGCGGTAGAAGCATTATTGCTACTTACAACAACGGTTTCCTTTGCGGCTGTTTTCGGGGTGTTATCGGCAACTACTTTTTTAATTCCTCTTACCAAGTCGTTGATAAAGCCGATTTTTCCCATATCCTGCGCCTGCAAATGCGCAAATTCTTCCGGCAATTCATAGGCGTCTATATCACGGTAGCAGGGAATAAGCAGTTTTTTTCGGTCGGTTTTCATCAATTTCAAAAAGCGCGACCACTCGTTTTTTACCCAAACGGCCGAGAAATATTCCGCTTTTGAGCCGACAACAAGCATGACCTTGGCCGAATTCAGCGCGGCAAAAATATACGGCTCATATTCCCGACCGAGCTTGTCTTCCAACGTAATCGCAGCATAGAAAACCTTAAAGCCCTCTTGCGTTAACTG
>DCHC01000035.1:23069-24356 GCA_002314755.1 Faecalibacterium sp. UBA1762
ATCAGTTTCTTTGTAGCAGATGAACACATCAAACGGCTTTTCGTTTTTAACGATAGAAAGTATATCTTTTTGGATACGGTCTATTTCCTTTGCTTCGGCTTCGTACAATTCCCGCTGGGCACCATCTCCGTTTGCCATTGCCAATTTGTAATCCTCATCGGCAAGAATTGCATCAAACGATGTTCTGTGGCAGGTTGGAATACGCTTATATGTTTTTGGGTCTTCTACATATTCAATGCCGTATTTGCACAGAATGATGCCCCAATGTGCCTCTGCATCATCGGGATTCTTTTCAAGAATTTTATTGTATGTTTCCTCGGCCTTGTCAAATTCACATTTTAAGCGAAGCGTATTTGCCCGGTTATGTAGGTTCGCAACAACCTCATCATTGACGGTAGGCAAGGTTTGTTTTGTTCCGCAGGAGTCACATACGCCTACGCTTGCGCCCTGCTCGAATTCGATTGTGCCACCGCACATTTTACATTTGAAAATTGACATTATAATTCATTCTCCGTTCTTTTTACGCAATTAGAATCTATTATTGAGCAAATCTTTGAAACATCGATTTCGTGCCTATTTTTTACATCAGCATCTATATAATCGAGAAAACTTTCAAAATTTCTTTTGCACAAATTCATGTTTATCCCTAAGTTACTTTTACTAACTTTTGCAGACAATAATTTCATAAATCCGTTAGATTGTGGTAATAATAAATTGAATTCATCAGATGAGATTTCAGGTGCTAACTTAACCTTTAACTTGTCATACACTGCTCCAATATCTAAAATCAGTTGAGGGTATGCTTTGCCTGTCTTATTGTGAACTACAATTCTGAATTCTTTCTCGTATTCCCACGGATACGATTTAATAAAATAATTATCATTTTCAAAATTCTCAGAATCCGTTATGGAGTACCATTTCCTTTTGTAACAGACTTGCGTTTTTTGTTCCGGCTTTCTATAAAACACCCATCCATATTCTAAATCGAAATCTTTGTTAATTAACAGTTCGTTTCCATCAACAGTTTTGAGTTTATCGATGGAAGCAATCAGTTTAATTATTGATGAAGGAGTAAATCCAATTGAAACCCCTTTTCCGGTAATACCTGAATACAAATACCATAGTGGTATTTTTTCGGAATTACTATTACATAAGCAAAGACAATGTACGTAGTCTTTATCTTTAGTGTGCAGCTTCATTTCATCAACATCATTCATATTTGAAATATTACTTATGTAAATACTGGAACTATTTAAGATTAAGGGGCCGCGGCCGTATAATGGTGTA
>DCHC01000054.1:0-51032 GCA_002314755.1 Faecalibacterium sp. UBA1762
TTACACCATTATACAGACTTGGTCCGGCTTGTTATAATACACTTGATTGAATGTATTAGTAATTACTTTTTGAGCGTTTCGAATCAAACCATCTACAACATAATGCGGATTATGTTGCAGCTGCCGCTATCAACGGCTTTTTATATAATCAGCCGCATACGCTCCATGCGCTGACGGTGTTCTGTACCGGTCGAGATCATATAAATTCGTGTCGTATTGATACTGCTGTGGCCGAGAATATCGGCAAGCCTGGCGATATCCTTTTCGATACCGTAGAAGACACGGGCAAACAGGTGACGAAGATTGTGCGGAAATACCTTTTCGGGGTTGACCTCTGCTTCAAGGCAGAGGCTTTTCATTTCTCGCCAGATGTTTGTGCGGCTCATCGGCTTGCCGGTACGGGTGACAAAAACAGAGCCTGTGGTTATCTGCTGCCCGGATGCATAGCGAAGCAGCTTCTTTTGCAGAGAGCGAACAATAAATATCCTTCTTGTTTTACCCTTTAGTAAGGCAGTCGCTTCCCCTTTTCGTACAGCCTCTACGGTAATAAACGGAAGCTCGCTGACGCGAATACCGGTGCCGCAAATCGTTTGCAGCAGCATGTAAAGCCGTTTATTTTGCTTTTTCTCTGCCGCCCTGCAAAGCCGCTCGTATTCCGTTTTTGTCAGCTCCTTTTCTTCCGGGCAGAACACCTGCTGCTGCACTTTCAGGGTTTTCACCCGTAATTCGTACCAGCCGAAAAAGGAAAAAAGGCTGCTCAGTGACGCCAGCATGGAATTAATGCTTCGCACAGCGTACCCGGTTTCTATCAGATTCCGCTTATAAGCAATGACGGTTTCTTTTGTGATCTCTCTACCGTTTGCATACGCAACAAAAGCTGTCACATCACGGATATACTTTTCCTGTGTATTCTCGCTTTTTTCATCCTGCCTCAGATGATCGCGGAACCTTTCGATTTCTTTGCCCGTTAAAAAATGCTTTTTCATAGGTAGTTACCTCCGAATATGTAATGCCTGCGTTTTTCAAAAATGTAAAGCCCCACCCGGAATCAAGATTTTCATCTTGCTCCAAGTGGGGCTTTGCACATAATATGCGTGCCAACTGATCCCTAACTGTTATATCACTATCGTAAACAGATTCATTTGTATTGATTGCTGATCACCAACCGGTTTTTCCTGCTTTTTTCAGGCGACGCACCGCAAAGCAGCTCAGTACGCCTACCACGCAAACCGCTGCCCAGCACAGCACCGTTACCCGCCACCCGGCGGTTTGGGCAATAAGCGCAAAGCAATAGGTGGAAAGGGCGCTGCCCACATAGGTACAGGCGTTCAGCACACCCGAGATCAGCGAAACCTTACCGGTGGCTGCAAACCTGCCGGGCAGATCGCATACCAGCATCAGGTTGATACCGTGCATACAGGCGGTCAGCAGCGCCGCCAGCACGGTCGCCACCACCGCAGACGCCGTAAACACTGCCGCCAGGGCCAACGCAAGCAAGCTCGCCAGCACAAACAGCAGGTTAGAAAACCGCACCTCATCCCGAAAATACTTTTGGTTGAGAAAGGTACACACCTTAAAAATAACCATGCTGAAGAGGGGGATAATCACACAGGATAAAATGGAGCTGCCGGTATCCAGTCGGAACACCTCTACCAGATAGCTGGGCAGCCAGGTAGTAACCCCGTCCCGCAGGGTGCCCTGCATGACAATCGCCACCATGACAAAAATCAAACCCTCGCCGAAGATCAAACGGGACAGCACCGATTTTTCCGGTTTGCTTTCCGTTTTTACCGACGGCGGTGTCCTGCCGACCGGGGCAGGTATTCTGCGCAGATCGGCATACTTTTTTTCAAACGGGTTGATAAAAGCCAACCAAAGCGCTGCCGTTACACCCGCCATACCGCATGCGATATAGAAAATGCTGCGCCAGCTGCCCAGCCGAATGACGACCGGCGCTACCAGATACAGTAAAACCGTGGCGCTGCTGCTGGCCATGGAAACCGAGACACAGGCCTTTTGAAACCGCTCGTGATCCATATAGTCGGATAAAAACCGGACAACCGGCGGCCACATCATCGCCTGGGCAAAACCGTTTACGCCCCATACCGCGACCATATTGCCCACCGAATGGCAGCGCGGCATAAGAAAATTCATACCGCAGGTCAGGCAAAGGCCAAAAAAGATCAGCCATTTGGGATTGATCCTGTCACCCAGCCAGCCGCTGATCAGCTGACCGATCCCGTAGGTGATAAAGCAGGCGGTGGTCGCCAGGGCGGCCTCGCTTTTCAGTATATTTTCACTGACCACGATCTCCGCCAGCACGGTGGCATAATCCAGGCGGGAGACATAGCTGACAAAATAGATTACGCACAGTGCCCCCAACAGCAGCTTTCCGGCGCGTTTTTCCTTTAGACTGACACTCATACCAGGCTTTCCCCTTCCCAATCTCTGGGCAGAGGAATACCCATAACGGTTGCTATTGTGGGGGCGATATCCATAATACTTGCCTGTTGCTTACCCTCCGGTTCACCCTCCCGCTGCAGCCGCGGCTTGACCGGCAGGCTATCCACCGTGCGCACAAACAACGGAATATTCATATCCTCCGGCATTTCGGTGCCGTGGCAGCGTTCATGCCCGCCGTGGTCGGCTGTGATAAACAAGTCGTACTCGCCCTGCGTTTTCCGGGCGACCCGCTCAATACAATCCCACGCGGTATACACGGTTTGCAGATATTCTTCGCCCATCCAGCCCTTGCCGTGGCCGGTCTCATCGGTCTGACCCAGATACAGAAAAACAAAATCCGGCTTTTCGGCGTCGATGTAGGATAAAGCCGCGTCGGTCAGACACACATCCGAATGCTCATGCCGATGCAGGTTCATAAACAGGCTGTAATCCATATTCCCGGGCAGCGCAATATCCCGCAGCTGCTCCCAGCTATAGAACATGGCAGTAGATTTTTCCAACAGGTGAAGCTGCTCCGGCAGACTGCGTACCGGCCGTACCTGCTGGGTATAATCATTGGTCAAGGTGCCATGCCGTTGGGGCGGCACCGAATGAAACAGCGAGATATGGCAGGGCAGTGTCACGCTGGGCATCACGCACCGCGCCGCCAGGCGGACTGCTCCCGTTTTTAATATCTCCTGTACAAACGGATGACCGCACGCCTCCAAAGCGTCCCGGCGCATACCGTCAACCAAAATCAAGATGCTTTTCTTACCCATTTTTCAGCTCTCCTTTACTCCCGTAAAAATATGATGAAGGTGTGCCGAAGAACCCGATCACGATCCCCCGGCAGCCTTGTAAAGTATAGCGTAAAAAAAGACAAAAAGCAACGAAAAACCGCTTCTTTTTTTGGGATTCAGCCACGGCGTTTATCTTTTTTGCTGTTTTTTTTGCAGGTCATCTATAAGGGTATTTACTTTAGGGTGATTTTTAGGTAGAATGAACATAGCTATAGGAAAGAAAAAAGGATGGCGTCCGTATATGAATATAAAATACTATCTGGGTATGGATATCGGCGGCACCAAGTGCGCCGTTGTTTTGGGGGATGATGAGGGGCACATCCTTGCCAAGGAGCGGTTTGAAACCGCCGAAACACCCCGGCCCTACCCGGCAATGGACCGGATGATTGCTTTGGGCAAAAGGCTTGCCGCCGATAAAAAAATAGAGGCTGTGGGCATCAGCTGCGGCGGACCGCTGGATGCGGTAGGCGGTATTGTACTTTGTCCGCCCAATCTGCCCGGCTGGGTCAACATCCCTGCTGCCGATTATTTTTCTAAGGCCTTCGGGGTACCAGCCTATCTGCAAAATGACGCCAATGCCTGCGCCCTGGCGGAGTGGAAATACGGCGCTGCAAAGGGCTGCCGCAATGCGGTTTTTCTCACCTTTGGCACCGGCATGGGCGGCGGCCTGATTCTGAACAACCAGCTGTACAATGGCACCTGCAGCATGGGCGCCGAGATCGGCCACCTGCGGCTTAGTACCACCGGCCCGGTAGGGTTCGGCATTGCCGGCAGCTTTGAAGGCTGGTGCAGCGGCGGCGGTCTTGCCCGCCAGGGCGAAAAGCTGCTGGGGTACCCGGTAACGGCACGTCGCCTTGCCGAGCTTGCCCGCAGCAACGAACCGGAAAGCGAAACCGCGCGGCGTATCTGGCGGCGGTGCGGCAAACGGTTGGGTCAGGGGCTTGCCCTGATCATCGATATGGTCAATCCGGAATGCGTTGTCATCGGCAGTATTTACGGCAGATGCCGTGATCTGTTAGAGGAACCCATGCAAAAAGAGCTGAAAAAGCTTGCCATTCCCTACAGCAGAGCGGTCTGCCGCATTGTGCCCGCCGGTCTGGGGGAGGCAATCGGCGATGTTGCCAGCCTGGCAGCAGCCGCCTACGGCCCTGTTGAATAATCTTTTTTCCCCGCAGCTCCGATTTCATTTAAAAAAGGATACGGATACTATGGAAAACTATCATCCCAACCAATCTGCCGCTTTGCAGGCGCTTATCAACTGTTTTTCCGCAGGGGGTAAGCTGCTTTTGTGCGGCAACGGCGGCAGCTGTGCCGATTGCAGCCATATCGCCGGAGAGCTGTTGAAGGGCTTTTTAAAAAAGCGGCCTGTTGATGCTCAGCTGATCGGTCAGGTGCCGGCGGCAGCTATGCTGCAGTGCGGTCTGCCTGCAATTGACCTGACCGCCCATGCCGCTGCCTTGACCGCCATTGCAAACGATCTGGGGGACGACGCCGTCTATGCGCAGCAGGTGCTGGCATACGGCAGGCCGGGCGATGTGCTGATCGGCATCTCCACCTCCGGCAATGCCGCGAATGTTTATTTTGCCATGCAGGTGGCAAAGGCCCGCGGTCTTGTCACTGTTGGGTTGACCGGTAAAAACGGCGGCAGACTGCGGGAGGTCAGCGATATTCTGCTGAATGTGAACGCAGATGAGACCTACCGCATTCAGGAGCTGCATCTGCCCTTATACCACGCCCTTTGTGCCGGTGTGGAAGCCGCTTTTTTTGCGGAATGAGGTTTCCCAGCCACATTGACAGAAAAAGCAAAAGCCTTTTTCTGTTGACGATACAAAAAAGGAAGTGTTGAAATGAATAAATTTTTAGAGAAAATGAAGGCGAAAAGCGATAGCCTGTACGCTGACCCGGTCACTGTAGCTTTTTTAGGCGATAGCGTCACACAGGGCTGTTTTGAAATTTACTGCACCGGCCCGGAAACCATTGAAACGGTTTTTGACGCAGCCAGTGCCTACAGCAGTGATTTCAAAACCATTTTTGCCAGCCTTTACCCCCGTGTGCCCCTGAACATTATCAACTGCGGTATCAGCGGTGACAATTCCGAACGCGGTCTTGCCCGGCTGGAAAAGGATGTTCTGCCCTACCACCCGGATCTGGTGGTAGTCAGCTTTGGCTTAAACGATTCCTGCGGCGGCTTGGAAAAGCTGGCGGCTTACAAGGAAAATATGGCGGCAATCTTTCGCAAGCTGCGTCTTGCCGGTGTGGACGCCATTTTGTTGACCCCCAACATGATGTGCAGCTATGTGGATTGCCGTATTCCCACCGAGCTGGAGCGCAAGGTTGCCGCCGATGTCGTCAAGGTACAAAACAGCGGCATACTGGATGCGTTTATGGATGCCGCACGTCAGGCCGCTGAGGCCGAGGGCGCCAAGGTGTGCGACTGCTACGCCCAGTGGAAGGCTATGGCTGCTGCCGGTGCGGATACCACTTTTATGCTGGCAAACCACATCAACCATCCTTCCAGAGAGCTTCACTGGCTGTTCGCCTGGAAGCTGATGCAGACTGTATTTGAATAAGGGGGTTCAGAGCAATGAGTAATAAGCCCTTTGAGTGCGCCGAATGGATTTGGCATTCCGGCGAAAGCGTATGGAATGAAACCACCGATTACACCGCCGATTTTACGGCGACCGACCCTGCCAAATGCCGTATCTGCGTCAGTGTCAACAGCCACTATGCCCTGTATATCAACGGAAAGTTTGTCGTTAACGATCAGTTTCCGGATTTTGACTACTACAAGGTGTATGATGAGCTTTGCCTTGCCAATGCAGTCAAGCCCGGCAAAAACACCCTGGTTCTGACCGTATATTGGCAGGGTGATGAAAGCTTGACCTATCACCCCTACCCTGTGGGCGCCGCCTTCGCCGTTTTTGAAGGGGACACGCCGCTGGTAGGCAGCAATGGGGATACCCTGTGCCGCCGCAACACCTGCTACGCTGCCGAGGGGGTCGAAAAAATAACCGGGCAGCTTTCTTACAGCTTCCGGTACGATGTCACCGCCGCGCTGCCCGCATGGGAAAACGCCCGGGTTTTGCAGCGGGATTGGCCGCTGCACCGCCGCCCGATCCGCAAGCTTTGCCTGGATGCCCGCGAGCCGGTGGAGATTGCCGCTCTGGGACATTTTAAAGATACCGTCACCCAGGGTACCGCCGCCGACCGGATGCAGGCCGCTGCGCTAAGCAACACCCATGCCCCGGAGATGCACCCGGTACTGGACGGAAACAACCCGATAGAGGTAGATGACAACTTTATTCTGCTGGATTTGGGTAAGGAGCAGGTCGGCTATTTTGACCTGGAAATCAAGCTGCCCAAAGCCTGCGATGTTTTGATCGGCTGGGGCGAGCATCTGGACGATCTGCATGTACGCACCGCGGTTGGCACCCGCAACTTTGCCGCTGTTTATCACGGCAAAGCCGGGTTAAACAAATTTTTCTACCCCTTTAAACGTATGGGTCTGCGGTATATTCAGCTGCATGTATACGCTTCTCACTTTACGCTGTACTATGCCGGTGTGCACATTGCCCGTTACCCGGTGGCACGCACCAATCTGTTTACCTGTGCCGACCATTTAAGCAGCCAGATCTACCGCACCGGTCTGCGCACCCTGCAGCACTGTATGCACGACCACTATGAGGACTGCCCCTGGCGGGAACAGGCCCTTTACAGTATGGACAGCCGCAACCAGATGCTGTGCGGTTACTACGCCTTTGAGGAATATGAGTTTGCCAAGGCCAGCCTGCGCATGCTGGGCTTAAGCCTGCAGGAGGACGGCCTGTTGGAGCTGACCGCTCCCGGAAAGACCCGTATTACCATCCCCTCCTTTACCGCTATCTATCTGATTCAGCTGGGTGAGTACCTGCATTTTTCCGGAGACGTGGCGTTTATTCGGGAGATGCTGCCTTATGCTACCAAAATTGCCCGGGGCTTTATGGCCCGTACCGAAGAAAACGGTCTGATCCGCCGCCTGAACGGGGAGCGCTACTGGAACTTTTACGAGTGGCAGGAAGGGCTTGCCGGTTTGTGCGGCGCCGAGAAACCGAAGGATCAACAGGCCTTTGACGCGCCCTTAAACGCCTTTGTCTCGATGGCGTACGAACAGATGGCGCTGATGAACGCCCGTCTTGGCAATGAGCAGGAGGCCGCCCGTTATACTGCGGCACGCGCCGCCCTGAACGAGGCGATTGACCGTACTTACTGGCAGGAGGAAAAGGGGTATTATGCCACCGAGCTGGAAAACGGTGTTCTTGCCCCCCACGCCTGCGAGCTGACCCAAAGCCTTGCCGTCTGCTGCGGCGCTGTTCCGGAGTACCGTTTGGACAGAGTGCTGGAAACCCTCACCGGTGAAATGGGCGCGGATTTCTACGCGGTCACCCTGAGCCACAGCATCTTTAAATACGAGGCGCTGCTGAAACGCCCGACCAAGTATGCACGCCTGGTATTTGACCAGCTGGCAGATTGCTTTGGCAATATGCTGTACCGTAACGCCACCACCTTTTGGGAGACAGCGGAGGGCTCCTCTGCCTTTGGCAGCGCAGGCAGTCTTTGCCATGCCTGGAGCGCGATCCCCGTCTATCTGTATCTGCGTTACTGCGCCGATTTGCGGGGCGAGGGTGTGCGCTTACCGGAAAAGCTGACCGGCCTTTATGAGGTTGCCGTGCAGCGGTTTACCGATGCCAGCCGCCGCATTACGGATGATAACTGGAAGTAAAGTTTTGTTTCTTGTATACAATTTGTAATCTAATAAACGGATGCATATTTTACCAAACCAAGTCCGCGGCAGTTTTTCTGCCCGACTTTGAAAAAATAAAAGGAGATTACTTTTATGAGCGAACTTCGTTTTGTACACGGCAAGCTGCCGCGCGTTCACTTTAACGGTGAGAGCGATCTGCCTTCCTGGAATAAGGCTTCCAAGTGCGGCGCTTTCAGCTCCGAGCTGGATGAGGATGACGGCCTGTGGTATAACTATGGTGGTGTACCCAGCTACCACCCTTACCGGGAGCAGAACCAATACGACCGTCTGTTGGAAGAGCAGGATATGCTATGGGCTGTTTTAGAGAACGAGCATCTGCGTGCCACCTTTGCCCCCGAGCGCGGCGGCAAGCTATGGAGTCTGTTTGACAAGGATGCCGGCAGAGAGCTGCTGTTCGCAAACCCGGTCGACCGTCCCGGAAACCTGGCAATCCGCAATGCGTGGACCAGCGGCGGTGTGGAATGGAACTGCGGTTTTTTGGGTCATCACCCCCACACCTGCGACACCATGTTCACTGCACAGTTGAAGGATGAAAACGGTGAGCCTGTGCTGCGTATGTACGAGTATGAGCGTGTGCGCAACATGAGCTACCAGATTGATTTCTCTCTGCCCACCGGCAGCAAGGTACTTATCTGCCGTATGCGTATCGTCAACGGCAACAGCACTGTTACCCCCATCTACTGGTGGAGCAATATGGCGGTGCCCGAGGTGGAGGGCGGCCGTGTGGTCATTCCCGCCCATGCCACCTACACCAACATCAACAGCACCATCATCAAGGTCAAGATTCCCGTGCCGGATTACAGCAATATCAAGGTTAAAATGCCGGATACCGCCGGTGCGTTTGATGTCACCTACCCCCAAAATACCCCGGTTTCCATCGACTATTTTTGGACTTTGGACAAGACCGACCGACCCTTTACCTGCCAACTGGACGCCAAGGGTTACGGCATGTTCCAGGCCAGCACCAACCGGCTGAAGGGCCGCAAGCTGTTTGTTTGGGGCCAGGGCCCCGGCGGCAGCCGTTGGCAGGAGTTCCTGTCCGGCAACGGCAACCCCGGCCGTTATGTGGAAATTCAGGCCGGTCTTGCCTGTTCTCAGTACGAAAGCCTGCCCATGCCCGCCAACACCGCCTGGGAGTGGGTGGAAATTTACGGTGCCATGCAGGCTGATCCCACCAAGGTACACGGCGATTGGGACGGCGCTATTGCCGAGGTCAGCCGCCGTATTGACCAGTTTATGACTGCCGAGCAGCTGGAAGCCCAGCTGAAAAAGACCCACGCCCTGGCGTTGACCCCCGCAACCGAGCAGATCACCTTGGGCAGTGGCTGGGGCCGCATGGAAAACGAGCGCCGCGCTGCCGCGGGTATTGCCCCGTTGAGCGGTCATCTGAACTGGGGCGAGCTGGGTGAGGAGCAGGCCCCCTGGGTCGAGCTGCTGACCAAGGGTACCCTGACCCCGGGCGATAAAAAGAAAGCCCCCGTCAGCTGGATGGCCCAGCCCGAGTGGGTGAAAATGCTGGAGAAGGCTGCCGCCGAAAACCCCAACTGGGAGATCTACTGCCAGCTGGCCGGTGCCGCCCTGACCCAGGCCGATACCGAAAAAGCCCGTGAGCTGTTCAGCCGCTCTAACAATATGACCGTCAATGTCTGGGCCATCTACGGCTTAAGCTGCTGTGAGGCCATGGACGGCAACACCGCAAAGGCCGCTGATTACGCCATGCTGGCACATGCTTACCAGCCCAAGCATATCGGTCTTGCCCTGCATGCCGTGGCAAAACTGGTCGCCGCTGAAAAGTGGGAAAGGCTGATCGAGCTGGAAAAGGAGCTGACCCCTGAAGCACGCGCTCTGGTTCGTGTCAAGGCCTACACCGCTGTTGCCTGTGTGAAAACCGGCGATTTGGACCGCGCCGAGGCACTGCTATGGGAAAACGGCGGTTTGGAGATTCCCGACCTGCAGGAGGGCGAAATTTCCATCACCGGTCTGTGGTACGACCTGGAGGAGGCCAAAGCAAAGCGTGACGGCAAACCCTTTGACCGTGAAAAAGTCTCTCCGCCCCACATCTTCGACTTCCGTATGTTTGCCCCGAAAAAAGAGGACTGATCTCTGATCACCCCGGCAAAGCCGTATCGCCTTCCGGTTGCGTATACGGTTTTGCCCCAAAACAAACGACCGCTCCGGTTTAATGCCGGAGCGGTCGTTTGTTTTTATCACGCCTGGTTTTCTTCTTTTTGTTTTTTCTGCCCTCTGACCAGGGCAGCCAACCCGATCAGCAAAAAAATGGGAAAGCACACTGCCGACGCAAGACCGGCGGAAAGCTTTCCGCCCGACCAGCCGGAGACCGCCCCGACCAGCCCCGGCCCAAAGGAACAGCCGAAATCTCCGGCAAGGGCAAACAAGGCAAACATTGCCGTGCCGCCGGTGGGAAACTGCTTTGCCGCCAGACTGAATGTGCCGGGCCAGAATATGCCCACCGAAAAGCCGCACAGCCCGCAGCCCAGCAGCGCAACCATCGGCCAGGGGCTGAGCACGGTAACCAGATAACTGAAAACGCATAGCACTGCGGAACCGGCTATGCCTTGATACAAATTGACCTGAGGGTGGTTGCCGAACCAGGTACGCGACAAAGCCATCAGCAGCGAAAACAGACACGGACCCAACAGATCCCCCACTGTTTTGGATACCTGCAGACCGGTTTCCGCAAACAGGCTTGCCCACTGGCTCATGGCCAGCTCGCTGGCGCCGGAGCAGAGCATCAGCAAAAATAATATCCAGAACAACCCGCTTTTTAGCAGACTGCGCAGCGGGGTCCGGATCTGCTCCTCCCCCACCAACGGACACAACGGAACCCGGGTAAACAGCACCAGGTCGGCCACCGGCACCAATGCCCACAGTATGGGCAGCCAACGCCAAACCCCTCTGCCCAGGGTGGACAGATATATTGTGGAAAGCGCGATCATTGCCACGCAGCCCCAGCAGTACGCCGCATGCAGCAAGCTCATGGCTCCGGCAGGTTTTCCTTCTGTTGGCAGTGCCTCCACAATGGGGCTGATAATAACTTCCAATAGACCGCCGCCTACCGCGCAAAGCACTGTAGAAGTGATGATACCTGCATAGGTGTTACCGAACAGATACGGCAGCGTGCCCATGCACACCAAGCCCACCGCGGCAAAGCATTGCGAAACAATCGCCGCGGTGCGATACCCTATTTTATCTACAAATTTTGCGCTTGCCAGGTCCACTGTCAGCTGAATAATAAAATTCAGGCTGATGATAGATGTGATCTGCAGCTGGGTCAGACCGAATTCTGTCTCGTAGATGATAAACAGCAGCGGCGGCAGCAGATTGACGATCGCCTGTACCACATACCCGGCACAGGCTGTATAAAAGGTGGCTCGGTAACCTATACGCATGGATAAATATCTCCCTTACAAATTGTATCTGACCTGCTTTACCTGCTGCGCAGCCGGTCGATCCAGCATAGCACGTCCTGAATTTCCCGATCCCAATAGAACCAGCTGTGGTTGCCGTCGCTTTCCCGATAAACCAGCTCAAATCCCAGCTTTTGCAGATGGTCGCGCATTCTGCGGCCGCCCTCCAGCAGGGCATCATCCGTACCGCACCATTGGTACAGGCTGGGCATTACGCCGCCCGCCTTACAAATCTCTGCCTGGGCAAACAGATCAAATTCGCTGCCGGGAAGCTTTTGGATATCACCGAAAATTCCGTTCCAATAGGCGGCGTTCGCACCGTCCGTAACATGCTGCAGCAGATCATCGGTCAGATCCAGCGCACCGGAAAGACTGGCAGCTGCCGAAAAGGTCTGCGGATGACGCAGCGCGTAATGGAACGCCCCGTAACCGCCCATAGAAAGGCCGGCAATATAGGTGTCCTCCCGTTTGTCAGACATGCCCTTAAACATATTGCGGCAAAATTCGGGCAGCTCTTCCCCGATGTACTTTTCATATCTTATGCCGTAGGCGGTATCCACATACCACCCCAGATGGGTGGTGGGCATGACCACCGCAATATTTTTATCTGCCACATACCGCTCAATATTGGTACGGCGCTCCCAGATGGTGTGGTCGTCGCTCATGCCATGCAACAGGTACAGGGTGGGAAAGGTCTTTCCCGCATGCCCCTCCATGCCGATCTGTCCGTGGGTATTTTCCGGTAAGATTACTGCGATCTGGGTACACATTCCCAGCGCGTTGGAAAAGAAATTTACTGTCAGAAATGCCATTTTTCAATTTTCTCCTTTATCTGTTTTTTCTGCCGGTTTCCGGCTTATTTTCTGAAAAATACGGTCAGATCCTCTGCTGCAAGCTGACAGCATTCGCTGCCTGCCAGTTTGCAGCTTTGCTCGTCGGGCTGATGCCCGCCCGCAAAAAATTCCAGCTTTTGCGGCATGACCCGGTTGCCCTCCCGGTCTACCGGAGAAAGCCATTTGTTCTGCACATGGAAGGTGACCGCAGTTTCTTCGCCCGGCGCAAGCGTTATGTTCCGAATGCCGCACAGCTGCCGAGACGGACAGAGAAGGGTCTCTGCGGTAAAGCTTGCGTACAGCTGAGCCGCCTCCCGTCCGGTTCTATGTCCAGTATTTTTGACCGATACGGTTATGCTGCCGTCTAGCTGCAATTTCAGGTTGCTATACTGAAAAGAGGTGTAGCTCAGCCCATAGCCAAAGGGATACAGGGGTTGCTGACGCAAAAAGCGATAGGTTCTGCCCTCCATGGAATAATCCTCCATCGGCGGCAGCGCATCCTTTGCACGGTAAAAGGTGATGGGCAATCTGCCGCAGGGATTTTCTTTTCCGGTCAGCAGTGCCGCAAGGGCATTGCCGCCCTCGGCACCGGGGTACCACATCTGTAAAACCGCCTTAGGCGTATACTCCTCCAGATCAATACAGCTGCCGGAAAAACACACGGCGACCGTTTTTTCGGCATAGGGCTGCAGCGCAGCAAGCAACCGTTTTTGACTTTCCGGCAGGGAGAGGTCCATTTTATCCCCGCAGGCGGCAGAATTGTACGCATCCCCCTCCTCCCCTTCCAGATGGGGATCCAGCCCAATGCACACCACGACCAGCTGGGCTGCCTTTGCGTAGGCCACTGCCTCTGCAATGCGGTCATCCGTCTCACCCAGTCCCTCGGTCTTTTCCCGATACAGGTGACATCCTGCCGCATAATACAGTCTGCTGTCCGGCCAGGCGGAGCGAATGCCGTCCACCGCGGTAACATACCGGGAGGCGGTTCCGCAATAATTGCCCTCCAACGCCGCGACCGACTGGGCGTTGGGCCCGATCACCGCAACCGTTTTCGGCGGTTGGCAGATAGGCAAAAAGCCGTCCTCATTTTTCAGCAGAACAGCCGAACGGCAGGCCGCCTCCACATTCAGCTGCCGATGCTCCGGCGAATCGATCTCCTCTATGCCGATGCTGTTCCAGTAGCAATCGGGGTCAAACATTCCCAGTGCCGCGCGGACTGTAAGAACTCTGGTTGCTGCCTCCCGCAGCGCTTTGTTATTTACCAGCCCCGCTTCCACTGCCGGTGCCAGGCTGGCATATACCTGTCCGCAGGCGATATCACAGCCGCTTTCCACCGCCGATACCGCTGTCTCTATCGCGTCCTTTTTATACAGATGATGCTGATAGATATCTGCCAACGCTCCGCAATCGGATACAAAATACCCCCGGAAGCCCCATTTATTCCGCAGCAGTCCGGCAATGCGGTCATTCAGGCAGCAGGGCTGGCCGTTAATTGCATTGTACGCCCCCATCACCCCCGCAACCCCGGCGTTACAGACCAGCTCTTCAAAGGCGGGCAGATAGGTCTGTGCCAGATCCTGCGCAGATACCTTTGCATCAAACCCGTGTCGGGAAGCCTCAGGGCCGCTATGCGCTGCAAAGTGCTTGGCGCAGCCTGCAGCCAACAGGTATTCCGGCCCATTTTCCTCTGCTGACGGTAGTTTCTTTTGCTTTTCTTTTGCCGCCTGTGCCGCTTTATTACCCTCTTCATTCTGTCCCTGCAGCCCGTTGACAAAGGCACAGCCCAGCAACGCCGTCAGGTACGGGTCCTCCCCCAGGGTCTCCTGTCCCCGGCCCCAGCGGGGATCCCGAAAAATATTGATATTGGGCGACCAGAAGGTAAGGCCTTTATAAATACCGGCGTCACCCTCGTTTTGAGCAAGATTGTATTTGGCCCGTCCCTCCATACCGATAGCGTGGCCTATTCTGCCTATCAGGGCTTGGTCAAAGGTCGCCGCCAACCCGATCGCTTGGGGGAAAACCGTGGCAGTACCGGCGCGGGCTACCCCGTGCAGCGCCTCGTTCCACCAGTTATAGGCCGGCAGCTGCAGCTCTCCGATACCGGGTGCCTCATACTGCAGCTGGGAGGCCTGCTGGGCAGGGGTCATCCTATCCACCAGCTTTTCCGCAGTTTCCTTTGCTTTTTGCCAATCCGTCATCTTCTCGTCTCCCCCTTTTCCTATACAGATATCTTGCCTTTTCATCCGGTTAGAGTTTACCATTTTTGCCCGATAAAATCCAGCCGTTTTGTAAAATATTGTTATTACAGATCAATTTAACCTGTTATTTTCAGCTTGAGAAACCCGTCATAATGTGGTAAAATGGAAACAAATATATTCACCGTCATAAAGAGAGGTCACATTTATGAAATTAGGAATTGTCGGACTGCCCAATGTAGGTAAATCCACCCTTTTCAATGCCATTACCAACACCCAAAATGCCGAAGCGCAGAACTATCCCTTCTGCACCATTGAGCCCAATGTGGGTGTAGTACCTGTACCGGACGCCCGTCTGGATAAGCTTGCCGAGATCTGGAACCCCGAGAAAAAGACCCCTGCGATCATTGAATTTGTGGATATCGCCGGTCTGGTAAAGGGTGCCTCCCATGGTGCCGGTCTGGGCAACAAATTTTTAGGTAACATCCGTGAAGTAGACGCCATTGTTCATGTGGTGCGCTGCTTTGATGACGATAATATCATCCATGTGGTTGAAGACGTGAATAAGCCCGCCGCCGTAGACCCTGCCGGTGATATTGAGGCCATCGATCTGGAGCTGATTCTCTCCGACCTGGAGGTCGTCGAGCGCCGGTTGGACCGCACCCGCAAGGCTATGAAGGGCGATAAATCTCTGGCAAGCGAAGAGGCTTTTCTGGTTGCTCTGTCCGAGCATCTGTCTGCCGGCAAAAATGCCCGTACCTTTGCCGTAGATGCCGATGCGGACAAGCTGGTTTTTGAGGATATGCATCTGCTGAGCGCAAAGCCCATTATCTACGCCGCCAATGTCAGCGAGGATGACTTGATGGATGGTGTAGAAAAGAACAGCTATGTCAAAATTGTAGAGGGCATCGCTGCCGCCGAAGGCAGTGCCTGTCTGCCTATCTGCGCAAAAATTGAGGAAGATGTTGCCGGTATGGAGCCGGATGAGAAGGCCGAGCTGCTGGCCGAATTTGGCATTACCGACGGCTGTGGTTTGGATAAACTGATTCAAAAGAGCTATGCGCTGCTGGGGCTGATCAGCTACCTGACCGACGGTAAAAAGGAATGCCGTGCCTGGACTATCAAAAACGGCACCCGCGCACCTCAGGCTGCCGGTAAGATCCACAGCGACTTTGAGCGCGGCTTTATCCGCGCCAGCGTTGTCGCCTATGACGATTTTGCAGACTGCGGCTTTGATATGAACGCCGTAAAGGCAAAGGGTCTGCAGCGCACTGAGGGCAAGGAGTATGTCATGCACGACGGCGACATTGTAGAGTTCTTATTCAATGTCTGATATCATCTGTCCACGCTGCAAAAAACGGAACGCAGGTCATTCTGCGTTCCGTTCTTTTATTCCTCAATAACCGAAATTGCCCAGCCGTCTTTACCTACCAAAGCAGCAGAGGAATCAACAATGCACCGGCTATCAACAGGACAGGTCGCACCACCTGACAGGGTTTAAAAAGACTGCGTGTTGTGACACCGGCAGCTGTAGCCAGTACCAACAGCGCCCACACCGCCTGCAACCGTTTGGGTGTAAACCCGTATAAACGGATATATAGCCCTAATTTCAGCGCAGCCGTCAACCAAAGCACCATACTAAGCGCCAACAGCACCGCCGCCGCGGTTCTCAAGCCCCGGGTCTGCGACAGATCCTTTGCAAATAGCCAAGCCAGAAATAACAGCGATAAATTGCAAAGCATCACCCAGCATAGCTGAAAAAAACCCTGCCTTGCATAGCCGGCAACGGTAAAGCCCCGGGGCAGCTGCCCCGCCAAAGCGCCAAACAGATACCGAAGCTGCAGCCCGGCAAAAAGAGCATATACCCCGCTGAAAAGGACCATCATACCGATGACCGGCCCGCCTGGCACCCGGCGCAGCTTCTCCGCCCGCCGATACCGCTGCGACAAAGCAAGACGGGGTACGGACTCCACATCCACCCTGCCGCATACCGTCATACCGTAGAAAAATGCGCCGAATATCGTACCGAACAGAATATTTGTCACTAACTGCGCGATATTAAAGCTACTGTTTTGCCAAAATTTCAGCCATGCCAAAGCTTTGGCAAAGCTGTCATCTGCCGCGGAAAGTAACGCCAGTGCTATCACAAGCAGCACCGCCGTACCCATAAGCCAGAAAAAAGTAAAAATTTGCTGATTACCGGCTTTTTTTCGGGGACGCTCCGCTGCCAGTTGAATGCAGTTCACCGGCCAGCAAAATAAGCCGGTAAACCCTTTGCCGACACAGCGCAGCATATCCGGTACAAGATATGCGCCAACCCCGTAATCCGTCAGCTGTCCGGTACGGCACGCCACCCATAGCACAGCTGCACCGTGCCAAATTGCCAAAACCAAAAGCTCATCCATTGCGCCCTGCAGGCCAAAGGTCAGGTTTGCTGCCGCTGCAAGCAATACGGCAAGCCAAAGCAAACTCTCCTTGCCGTTGCGCAATTGACGTAGCGGATATTGCCGCTGCTCTGAGGGCAGATTTTTTCCCGGACGGTAAAAGCGGCAAAAGAGCAGCACAGTAATTGCGAATAGCGTTGTAAATACGCCCGCCACCGGCCAAAGGTACAACCGGCAGCCCCAAACATTACGGTAATAGCCGGTAAAAAAGGGCGAACCCCCTCCGCTGATAGAACCAACCGTCATTTTGCTGTACAAGATTCCAACCAAAAAAGCAACGAGTAATGCCCACCGGCAGGCGGAACAAGCCACGCTGTTTTTACCGAAGGTCTCCGGTTTTTTATACGCCGGAGTTACCGTCCTGCTGTCCTGTTGCACCGGTATTTGCTGCTCTTCCATATCCACGCCTCTCCCCTTATTAACCGGTTATTCTTCCGGTTCTTCCCGGCCCGGAACATATTCCAGTATGTCACCCGGTTGGCAATTTAAAACCTGACAAAGCCGCGCCAATGTAGAAAACCGGACTGCCTTTGCTCGCTGATTTTTCAGGATGGAAAGGTTCGCCGGTGTAATACCCACCTGCTGTGCCAGATCCCCGGCAGCCATTTTGCGCTTGGCCATCATGACATCCAAATTCACAATAATCGGCATCTTGCTTTTCCTCCTCACACCGTCAGGTCCAGTTCATCCTGCATCTCTACAGCGTGACCGAAACAGTTTTTTACCGCATTCAAAAGCAGCGCCATCAGACCGCACGCCGCGGCAATAAAACCAAATAGCGGATAGTACACAGTAGAGCCGACACAGATCACAAAGGCAACGGTACAGCACCATACCAGGGAACGCAGTAAGACCACATTTTGCCGAATAAAAACCTGCCCCTGTTGCAGATTACACAGTAGCCGGATAACATATAGCATTGCCGCAACCGCCGGTATCAGTAGCAAATAGGTACTGGTAATAAATGCATGGACCCAACGGGTTAACTCCGGCCGGAAGGTTGCTATCAGCCATTTCCATCCGGGCATCGCCACTGCGCCAATCAGTATCAGCAGCGCCAGCATTGCCGCTGCCGCCGCCTTTGTCATACGCAAACTGGTTTTTTCACTAAAAACATGCTTTTTCATCTCTGATCCCATTCCTTTCACGGAGCTGCCTGTCCTTTTTCTTCGAAACGAGTATAACTTATAACTTATTGTAAGTCAAGCGTTTTTTATCGTTTTTCAATATGTTTTAATTGAAAAACAGCTCTGTCTGAAAAATGGACAGAGCTTGTGTGTTTGTTATAGGTTTTTTCAGTTTATTCTGTCAATGCTACTGCTACATCGTTGACATTAGTTCCCGTGGGGCCGGTCATCAGCAGTCCATCCACCGCCTGCAGGGCATGATAGGCGTCATTGTCCTGCAGAGTCTGCACGATCTGCCAGCCCTTTGCGGTCAATCTGCTCTCCGTCATGCCATCCGCGTAACCGCCTGCCGCGTCGGTAGGGCCATCCGTACCATCGCTGCCTAGGCTGAATACCGCGGTGTTGGCTAAGCCCGCAATACCGGCAGCCGCAGCAAGGGCAAGCTCTTGATTGCGTCCGCCCAGCCCTTTGCCGGTCAGCTTGACTACGGTTTCCCCGCCGGCGATCAGGGCGACCTTTTCCCCTTTTCCGGCATAGCTCCGGGCGCAGGACGCCAAAAAGCTGCCTGCCTCCCTTGCCTGACAGGTTAAGCAATCTGTCAATAATATGGGTCGATAACCCAGCTTTATACAGGCATCCGCCGCAGCGGCACACAGTTGCCTTACACTGCCGGTAATAACAGTTATGACATTGTCCAGACTTTTAGGTGTTTCCTCCGCAAGACATTCTTTTGCCTTTTGGCTGATCTTCAGCTGATACTTTTTCACGACTGCTCCGGCCGTTTCACAGGTTGTCGCATCCGGATAAGCCGGGCCGCTTGCAATACTGTCCAGCGGATCCCCTACGATATCACTTAATACTACACTGTATACCCTTGCCGGGACGCAGTGAAGAGCAAATCTGCCGCCCTTCACACCGCTCAGCCGCTTGCGCACGGTATTGATCTCCACAATATCCGCACCGCAGGCCAGCAGCTGTGCCGTGATATCCTGCAGCTCTTCGGCAGGGATCAGGGGCTGCTCAAACAGAGCGCTACCGCCACCGGAAAGCAAAAACAGTACCTGATCTCGCTCTGTCAGATTTTCGACCGCACAAAGCGCCTGTGCTGTAGCGGCAAAGCCCGCTTGGTCCGGTACCGGGTGACCGGCCTCAAAAATCCGCAGACCCGGAAGCTCTCCTTTGCTATGGTTATATTTTGTAATTACCACGCCGGAAAGGCTGTTCTTGCATCTGCCGCCAGTCTGCAGCTGCTCTACCGCCGCCTGAGCCATGCTCCAGGCGGCTTTGCCCACGGCAATGATTACGGTTTTACCCTCCGGGGAAAACATCGGTACAAACTGCTCCAACGCCCGCTGCACCGCCGCTTTGGGCTGTACCTGCTCTATGCAGTATTCCACAATCTGCTGCGCCTTCCGCCTTAATGGATTCTCCACCCTTTTTCCTCTTTTCCCTGGTTATCTTTTTTTCACTGCGCAATGCCACAACCGGCTCTTTCTTTGCTGCTACCCTTTTTTATCACTGTTTTTCAAATAGCCGGGGCGCCGTACCGACCAAAAGCATGACCGCCACTAAGGTCACCACGGTATCCACCAGCATAAAGCTTCCGTTATAGGTCAGACTGTAGATCCAGACCGGTGTGCCCTCCGGCGCCCAGCCGCCCCACAGCCAAATGCCACTGATAAAATAGCAGCAGAAACGCAGGACGCATACCGCTAACGTTCCGCTGAAGGCTGCGACAAACCGATTATCCTTGAATCGGCTAAAAGCGTTTCCGATTATTGCCGCCAAACCCAATACGGTACAGGCAACCAGATAATCCAGCAGAATACATCCGATTTGAGAAACCAGTGTTTTGCAGTACAGAACATTAGAGAAGCCGAACATCAGCTGCAGCAATCCGTGTAAAAAACAGGTGCCCAGACCCCATTTTGTTCCATGCCGGTTGCTGACCAGCACCAAAGGAATCAGCTCTAACGAAATCGCGCCGCCCTGGGGAAGCTGACCAAACTTTAAATTGCTTAGTACGGTGGCAATGGCAATCATCAGTGCACACTCCACCAGGGTGTGCAGTTTTTTGTTTTTCTTCATTACATTACGACCTTTCTTTTTTTAGGGCACCTGTGCCGATGCCCGGTTTTTTCGGTCATAAAAACAGCATGCTCCGTCTACAAAACAAAACGACCCCTGCATGATTTTTCATACAGGGGTCGTTGCTGATTCCGTTTCAACGTCAACACGCTATATCCTTAAACTTCCTACGCCGGCATTACCCGGATCAGGTTCAAGGTGACCCAGAGCTGCTTTTCGCCCTGATCTCAGCCGGGAATAGCCCCCAGCGCCCCTGTTTTTATGTCCGAGAGAAAGTATACCGCATTTTCAGAAAAAAGTCAATGTTCTGCGGCCAAAAGCTGTCATTCTGGGATAAAATCAATCTGTCCCAACGGCACACTGACCGAGATAAGCCTGACACGCAGAGCATCCCCTACCCGCCAGATTTTACCGGTCAAAGGGTCCGCCAATGATACGCCCTCCTGCAGCTGCAACGGCGCAGCCGAAAGTGTCTCTGCCCGCACCAGTCCCTCAACTGTATCCGGCAGCCCCACATAAAAGCCAAAGCCGGTTACCGCCGTGATAACACCGTCAAACAGCTTCCCCACAAACTGCTGCATATACTCGGCCTTATAGCAGTCCTCGCAGTCCCTTTCCGCTTTCATCGCCATTCTCTCCCGCAAACTGGACTGGGTAGCGGCGTATTCGACAAAGCCTTTATATCGGCGAGTCAGATCTGTTGTACCTTGCCGCGCAACCGCATCCGAGAGAATACGGTGGATTGCAAGGTCGGGATAGCGCCGGATCGGTGAAGTAAAATGGGCATAATCCTGTAGGGCCAAGCCATAGTGACCCAATGGTTGAGGACGATAATCTGCCTTGGTCATTGCCCGCAGAATTGCCGTGTGGACCGGGGTTTCCAACGGGGTGCACCTGGTCTGTTCCAATAGCTCAGCAAGCTCGGTTTGACTGGGCAGCTCCTTTTCAAAATGATAGGGTACGCCCAATGCGCCCAAAACAGTTTTTAGGCTGTCCACCCGGTCGGCTGTCGGCTTCTCGTGTACCCTGTACAAAAACGGCAGCCGATTTTCCCTGGCATACCGTGCTGCACAGCCGTTTGCCAGTATCATACATTCCTCGATTATTCGCTCGCTTTCCCCGCTTTGACGTTTGGAAACACCGATGCATTTCCCGGATGCATCCACCGTCAGCTTGCTTTCCCCGCTTTCAATATCCATGCCGCCTCGCACCTGTCGCTTGGCTGCAAACTTCAGATACAGCTGCTGCAACATAGTCAGCTGGTCTGCAATCGGGGCGTACTTTTCAACTATCGCCTGCTCCGCTTTATCGGAAAGCAGCGCGTTGATCTCGGTGTAAACGCCCTTAACCCGGGAACAGATCACCGTCTTTACAAACCGAAACTGCCAGACATTTCCGTCAGCGTCCAGCTGCATCAGACAACTGAAAGCAAGCCGTTCCACCCCTGCATTCAGGCTACATAGATCATTGGAAAGCTGCGGCGGCAGCATCGGAACGACTCTGTCTGCCCAGTAGACACTGGTGCCTCTGGCAAGTGCAGCCTTATCCAGTGCGTCGTAGGAGCGGACATAATGGCTGACATCCGCAATGTGCACTCCCAGTGTCCAACCGCCACCGGGCAGCGGCGCTATATCCAGTGCATCGTCCATATCCTTAGTGGCATCAGAATCAACGGTAAAAATTGCTTTATCCGTCAAATCCAGCCGGTCTGCTTTCTCTTGTAGGGAAAAATGCGCTCCGCCGGTTTCTCCGCTTTCAACTGAAAGTCTACCGGCCGCGACCTGCAGCGCCTTTGCTTGCTGCAGCGCTTTAGCGGGATACTCCGTGGCTATTCCGTTTTCAAAAAGAATCGCGTTGCAACAGGCAAGGGCGGTAGTGCTGTCGCCGAACCGTCGCTGCAGGGCAAAGACATGTCCGTCGTAATCCCGTCCCCTGTAAACCAGCTGAGCCGCAACTTTTTGTCCCAAGTCTGCTTTTTCCAATCCGTCCCGGTCCAAACGGAGCAGCATGCCAGGGCAAAAATCCGGGTTCAGCCAAAGGCGACCGAACTGACTGATCACTGTTCCTGTCACGCAAGGCGGTTGCTCTACTGTCTGCGCAGTGCTTTTCTGTTCGGCTGACCGCGCCATGCTCATAATCTCACCCTCCCGGGTATCCGGACGGCGGGGGTGCCTGCTGAGCACAACCTGCACCTGCTCCCCCGGCAGATACCCTTTCAGGTATTTCCCGGGAATAAAGATATCCAGACTGCGGTCCTCCGGCAGGCTACCATCTTGACCGAACGGACGCGCAAAGCCAAAATTTCCGCTGACTCGCACCATCTGACACAGCACCTTCTCTGCGCAATCTTCTGCCGATCTGCGGTCATTCTGCCGTCTGTCTGTATTCTGTCCGCGTACAGCACCCTCCACCGGTTTTACCTTTCTTTGGGCTTGGCTTCGCTGTCCGCGTTTCTTTTCTGTCTGATTGCTCTGTGCCATCTGCTTTGCTGCGGCATGGGTACCTTTTCTCACATGTGTTTTTGCCTGTCGCTTCAATTTTACTCTTACCTCATTTTTCACAAAAAGCCCTGCCGTGACGCATCACGGCAGAGCCGGTTTTCAGGGCATGACCTTTTGCAGAAGTTTTTGCCAGTTACTGTGGGCAAGCTTTTTCAACAGTTGCCCGCTGTAGCCGTGCTGCCGCAAAAATTCCAAAACCTGTTCATGAATCGGTGCCTCCATGCTCAGAGGGGCGGGATATTCATCAATCCCGTCAATATCAAAGCCGAAACCAATAGCATCCTCTCCCAGATTTTCAAGCGCCCAGTCCAGATGGGGAAGCAATAACGCCAAATCCGCACCGCCGATAAATGCCGTACACAGATTCAAGCCGATCACGCCGCCGCTCGCGTAAATATCCTTTGCCAGATCATCCGGCAGATTACGTGGATGATTTGTCAGACTGCGGAAGTTGGAATGGGTTGCGATAACCGGAAGACTGCTGTATTGCAGTATACCCCGAATGGTATTGTCTGATGCATGGGACACATCTATCAATATACCCCGCCTGCCGCACTCCTCTACCAGCTGCCTGCCCTCCCGGGTCAACCCGATATCCTCTGGCGTGCCGTTATAGCCGTTTGCGCAGCCGTATCGGTTATTCTGATTCCAGGTCAGACTGATAATCCGTACACCGGCTTCCGCCATCTCCTCCAACCGTTCCGGCTTGCCGTCCAGCGCGCAGGCACCTTCCATAGACAGAATCATTGCTTTTTTACCGGAGTTCACTGCCTCCTGAGCCGTATGCATATCCCGGCAAAGCGCCAGCTTATCGGGGAAAAGCGCCGCCTGCTGTTGTATATTTGCTGCCATTTTCCGCAACAGCTGCCAGCATTCCTCCGGAGAAAGCCCCGGTCGGTCATTGAACATTGCCGTAAACTGCAGGTGCTTTTCTCCCATATTGTAGGTATTTGCAATGCAGGGCGCGCCATGCTCCAGAGTTTCTACGCTATCACAGTGGGTATCAATTACAAACATTTTCTTTCTCCTGTTCCTTTTTCCCCCGGGGGAAGCGAATCATTTTATGACCATCTCTCTTTGGGAAATGTCTGTCCTGCTTTACAGGACGGGGCCGCTAAACCGTAATGCCGTATTACAGCGTCTCCGACAGCTTCCATATGACCGGCCCGATAAAATAGGTTTCCAGCTGCAGCACAGCTGCATATACTGCGCACCCAAAGCCAAAAAGCAGCATAGCGTGACCGCTGTTCTTGTTTGTCACAGCTACAGGATTCTGCTTTCCCGTATTCTGCTGTATCAGCAGCCCACAGCCTTGCGCTGCCAGTATCAGACCGGTGAGTATTGCCGGGATAAAATACCGCAGCTGCAGCCCGATTACACGTACCATACCCACCGGTGTATAGGTTATATACATTGCCCCGATTACACTGATGGCATAAATCACAGTAAACAAGCCCAGTCCTACATTAAGCTTCGCCGATAGCGGTTTAGTATCGCTTTCGGATACTGCCCCGACAACCAACAGTAAAACACTTGCCCATGCTACCACCGGTATCTGGGTATCCAACGCGCCAAAGTTGCCGAAACCCGACAGGAAAAATCCGTTTTCATACAGGGTTCCCCAGAATACGGCAACCGTTCGCAGCGGATTAAGCAAAACAAAGCGAATCTGCTGTAATACATCCACATCAGCAAGCATTCTGCCGCCCGCGTAATGAAAACGAAAGGTTCTGCCGTACCATGCCAAAACCAATGTCAAAACAGTAGAAACTACTATTCCCCATGCAATACAGTCCCAACGGTTTTTAAAAAGCTTTTTATCCGGCTGCCATACCTTCTCAGGCAGAAATAGCAGTCCAAACAGCCACAACAGATTGATCCACGGCTTTGCCACACACATTGCCGTTACGCAGAGCAGGTAGTGCCATAGCTGGCGGGTCGCGAATTTTTCCCGCATCAGCAGAGCGGCTGCCAACGCGTACAGACCCAGTAGTTGGGCATCGTAACTAAGCGAGGCCGCCATGTATACGGATATAGGCAAAAACAATACGGCGATCCACACACCCTGCCACTTTTTTAACTGGTTGATTGCCAGATAGGCCAACACCACATATACTGCCAAATTAAACAATCTGCCGACATACAGCGCTATCAGTGCATCGCCACCGCACAGTCTTGCCACACCGATACCCACTGCCTGCGGTATGTATGGCAACACCTGTACCACGCCGGGCTCCGTTGCCTGTTTTGCGGCCTGCTCTGTCATACCTTTTTCTACTGCGGCTAAACGGGAGCGATATTGTTGATACCGTTGAAGAATAAGAAGCTTTTCTCCGTCCGGTATTTTGGTACTGCCGACGTCCTCCGGATCCTGCAAGGTGTAATACTGTTTGATGGCAGCCCCATCGTTTGCATTGGTATATGCTGCCGGGAAGCACTCCATCAACATATCCACATCCTGAGGGTACCCGCGGGTTGCGTCAAAATCAAATCGTCCCATGCTGATGGCATAGGCCCGTAAATAATGGCTGGCCTCATCCGGCACCTGCATTGGTGGGGAGATTACTGCGGTACACGCACCGACAACCGCCAGTAGCAGTGCCGTTTTTGCTGCCAACGTACGTGCAAACCGAACCGTACAGAACACAGCAAAATACAACAGTGAAAAAACAGCTGCCGCTAATACCGTTAGCTTTACGGCACCTGTTCCGTCAAAGCTATAAAAGACGCGCCAGTAATAAACCGTGAATACCGCAACCGCAAGAACCGCCGCCTCACCGACTATCCACCATATGTTTTTATTGCATTTTTTCTTAGCCATTTTCGTAACAGCCCTTTCTTCGGATAAGCTCTCGGCCCCAATGCTTTTTATCCCTTTAACTTACCAACGGTAACTTTTGATTCGCTTATATTTTCTTTTTCTGCGAAGCTTCTTACGCAATCTGTTAACCCAGCGCACACTGAATGTCAGTAAAACAAGACCGCATACAGTTATGCCGACTTTTTGCCATCCACGTAGACTGTTCATCGGTCCTTTTGACTGATTCGACTGTGAAAAATCCAATTGCAACGTCTGCCATTCGCTATCTGTCCGCTGCAGATCATCCTGCCCCATCAAGAAGGTCATCTCCGTCTCTGTCAGGGAATTTGGGGGCAGGCTGACTGTCAGCGGAATCGGGGATATATCCCATAGGCCTACCTGTTGCGGCGTCTGCCAATGAAAAGAGAGCTGCTGAACGGTAGTGCCCACCGGCACCCAGACTGTCAGCTCCTTTTGCGAATAGTACGCTTTACCCACCTGCTGTTCGCCTTCGTATGCGGCCACCTCCGCTGCTGCAGCTGTTCCCTCCGGAACACACAGCGGCTCCAGCTGTTCCAGGGCGGTATCTAAAATACAAATACCGTCCCAGTATTTCTGATACTTTTTTTGACAATCCATCGTAACCAGAATCAAATCCCTTCCTTTGCAGGTAAGGGTCGTAACCATTGTGTGGTTTGCCTGCTCTGTCCACCCCAGCTTACCGCCCCAGGCGCCCTCATACTGGAATGCGGAATAGACGAACATGGCGTTCTGGGTTGCCCAACGGCGTTCCTCCGGCTGCAGATTGGTCGCGGACATGGTGTAACTGTCCGTAGCGAAAACCTCCCGAAAACCCGGCACGGTCAACGCCCATGCCGTTATTCGTGCCATATCGTGCGCTGTTGTATAGTGGTCATCCTCCGGCAGACCGTTTGCGTTGACAAAATGCGTATCTGTACAGCCTATCTGCACGGCAATCTGATTCATCAGGTCGGCAAAGGCTGCGGTACTACCGCTGACATATTCTGCCAGACAGTTTGCCGCATCGTTTGCGCTTGCCAACAGAGTTGCCATGACCGCATCCTGCACGGTAATAATCTCACCCGGCTGCAACGCCACATGACTGACATTATAATCAAGCTCCACCGCAGCCTGGCTGACCGTTATGGTATCCTGTAGACTCCCGTTTTGTAATGTCAGCGCCAATGTCATTATTTTTGTAATGCTTGCCGGGTATTTCACTTTTTCTGCATTTTTCTGTGCCAGGATCTGCCCAGTCTGAGCATCCATCAGAATATAAGCATCGGATACCACCTGAGATATATCATTGATCTGGTCCGCGGATACCGTTACCATTGACATGATTGCAACAATCGCCGCCATCAGCAAACCGAAAAGCTGATAACACGCTTTTTTTCTTTTTCCCTTACAGTGTTCCAAAAGGTTTCTCCTTTTGCTTTCTTCCGAATTTCTCACTTAATCAGCTTTATTTTGCAATTTTCTTTTTTAAGGTTTTTTCTGCCAACCGCAGCAGGGCATACAATACCGCAATTTCAACAGGCAACAGAACCAAATTCTTTACAACACGCATGGCTAAATAATACCAGTAGCTGCCTTCCCCATATAGCAGCGCCATACAAAGCGGGTTCAAACCCAGCCGGAAAATTACGGTTTCCAAGGTTTTTGCCGCCGTCGTACGCCATAGACTGACAGGTCTGCGGTACAACACCAGTCCGTAAATAATTCCGGGCACAAACGCAACCGCTGTCCAGACAATATTAAAAGGGCCGTCCGGGAAAAGCAGATATTTTAGAATATCAGCCACTCCGCACCCCAGCGCCGCCATAATCGGGCCAAATGCCCAACCGGATACCGCCACCGCAAGAAAGCTGGCGGAAATCTGCAGCACCGGGGTTAGGATAATCTTGAACTGATTTAATATCACGTTCAGTGCAATCATCATTCCGGAACCGCATAGGCTCCGCAAATTTTTGACCTCTTGCATTGCAAACTTTATTCTGGAAATATGATGTTTCTCTGTCTCCGTTTCCATTATATGCTTGCATTCATCCGGTCTAATCATTTTTTTATCGCCTCTTTCGGCTTAAAATATATACTGTTCCCGTATTCTTTACACCAGCTGCGAAAAGCTACGAATATAGCAGTCTGTCAGACTTCGTATTTCCTGCTCATCCCCGGCAGAGCTTTCATCATACACGCCAACTGTAACCAAACCCGCGGCGCGAGCCGTGCGTAATGCATAGATATTGTCGTCAAAGAAAAGTGTTTTTCCCGGAACAGTACCCAACTGCGCGCAGGTCCTGGCATATATCTCCGGCTGTGTCTTTTTTAATCCCAGATCATCACAGCACCAGTTGAATTCAAAATAATCAGCTAAACCGCACCGCTCTAAGCAGGGACGCATCATATGCTGAGGGCTAGCCGTGAGAATACAACTTTTTACGCCCGCTCGCTTCAACCGCAGCAGCAACTGCTCCGCCGCCTCCTTTGGCTGGATGGTATCCCTGTACTTGGGTAAGGCATAAGCGTCCAACTCCGCCCGGATCTGCTCTACCGAAAGCGAAAGACCCAGATTTTGACGGAAATATTCTGCAGCACCCACATCTCCCAATGGGGTCACGGTACGGATGATATCTGCCGGATAGGCAATATGATGCGTATTTAACAGATATAGCATCTTTCCAGCCCAATCCGGCATGGAATTAACCAGTGTACCGTCAAAATCAAATATTGCGCCGGTAATACAGGAAAGCATGTCATCCCAATTCATTTTTAAGACCCAGCCTTTCTCTTTTTTGGTATCCGCTATTTCAAAATATCCGAAAAGGCGTTGCAAAATTCTACCATTTTGCAACGCCTGCTGTTCGATTGCATTCTCCTGTCGGCTTGAAAGTCACCTTGAAAGAACGCTCAGCTCATCTGAAAAGCTCCGATCATTACCATCCATTTCGATTCCAACGGGAGTCGTCCTCTCCGAATGGGCTTGTAGATTTGAAATGGGCAACTACCTCTAAATCTTGATTTACCGTTATGGTTGTTGTCGCATCCTGACTGTAGACTTCTCCGTTGACGGTCCAGCGTTCAAAAGCATACCCTTCCGCAGCCGTCGCTGTCACTGTCAACACCCCGTTATTGATCTGTTTGGTCACAGAACAGTCCTTGCTACCGTCAGTGGTAACATTGGTAGAATAGCTTTTTGCCTGGAACACCGCCATGAGGTTGATGCTGGCTGTGGGAGTAAAGCTAAAATCGTTTTTTCCGGAGCCGTCCAGAAACTGGTTGGTATCCCTATTCATCCAGCCGACAAACTCATATGAGCCACCGTAGCCGTCGTTCACATATGCCTTCAGGTTAACAGCGGTTCCCTGTTCAACATTCAATTCTGTTCTGATTTCATTGCCGGAAACCAAAATACCTGCCGTACCAACCCCTTCAATGTTGGTAGAAGTTCTGACAATACAACCGCTTTGGGTGAAATTGGCAGTTACAATAACCTTATCCACTCCGAAACCACCCGGGGAAACAAAGGTCAGATTGGGATCATACACATCGTCTATATGACCCACTGTGCATTCCCAATACGCAAATACATATCCGTCTGTTGGGGTGGCTGTCACTTTTTCGGCAGCTGTGCCCTCCGGCACATACTGTGTCGCCGTTCCGGTAATGCTGCCCATTGCGGAATCATTTACCGTATAGACAATCTCCAGACCCTCATGTTCTTCACTTTCGTTTTCGTCCACTGCTGTCCCGCTCACCGTACCCAGATGGACCTTTCCGTCTGTAATGACATAGGGCTCGGTCTCATCCCGCTGAGGGATTGCCGTCAAAGCCGGTCGGGTATCCTCAGTAATGTAAGTATGGGTCCTGACATACTGGAAATAGGACTCCACCGCCTGCTGATTCAGATGGTACCCATCTTCAATGGTATAATTATCCTTCGCGAAACCGGTCTGTTCATCCTTTAATGCTTCGCTGCTGTTCAAAAACTTGTAACCGTTTTGCTCTGCAATCGCTACCAAAGCAGCATTGTAGGCATCGATCGCGGTCATATTGATACTGGAGGAATGATTTTTCGCAATGGGCGGTATTGAGCCGATGATGATATCGGCATAGGGATATGCATTATGGATTGCATCCAAAGCCTGCTGGTACTGCTGCGCAAAATATTCGGCAGACCAGTCACCGTCGGCATTATTGGTTCCGAAACCGAGGACAATGCGTCTGGGCTGCATAATTCCGACCGCCTCGGGAATGGTAACTGCCTCGGAATACCCTACAAATTTGACGCACTGCATCTTGGTAACATCCTGAATACCCATACCCACTACACCAATGGCGTTCTTCAGGGTAACCTTTCCGTAAAGCATATACCGATAGGTATTGCTGTCACCGATGAACAGGGTCTCTTTCAGATAGTCCTCTCCGCCGTCCTCACTTGCAGGAAGAATTACACCGGAATATTTTTCCACATCCAGTTTATTTGCTTCCGGGTCGTACTCCGTCTCCTCCACTGTCACCAAAGAACCGGAGTCATCCTCTGACGGAATCCCCGACTCCACAGCGTTTTTCTTAAAGAAAACCGCCACCGTAATTACAATTGCTATGACAATTACCAAAACAGCTGAACCAAGAAAAATCAGGAAATTGCGCGTTTCGGTACTCATCCTCTTTTTGCGGGGGCGTTGCTGAAATTCGCTCATGGCTTATTAACCAAACCTTTCCAAAATGTTAATCGGCACACCGCCGACGGTAAAGGTTATAACGTATATCAGACTTTGTTTTTCTCCAGTAAGGCCTGAATCTTTTCGTGCGGGTCAATGATCTCGCTGACGGATATATTGTGGTTCAGCGCTGCAATGAAGTATGCGATGTACTTAGATACATCCACCTTGTGGAACCAACTGCGCTCTGCCAGCTCCGGACGCAGATAAGTCAGATTTGTTCCGAACACACCGTCGACCACACCGTCTGCGACTGCCTTATCAAAGGTCTCCAGACCATTGGTAAAGATGGTATAGGTTGCGTATGTATAGATGTGACGGGCATTTTGCTTTTTCAGAGCGTAGGCAATATCCAGCATACTCTCTCCGGAGGAGATGATATCGTCCGCTATGAAAATATCCTTTCCCTCAACGCTGTTTCCCAAATACTCATGTGCCACGATCGGGTTGCGACCGTTGACCACGCGGGAATAATCGCGCCGTTTGTAGAACATACCCAAATCTACACCCAGCACGCTGGAATAATACATATTACGGTTCATGGCACCCTCATCCGGGCTGACAACCATAAAATGTTCCTTATCAAGATGTAGATCAGGCAGCTCCCTCAGCATACATTTCAGGACCTGATAGGTGGGCATCACGTTGTCGATACTCATCAGCGGCACTGCATTCTGCACTCGGGGATCATGGGCGTCAAAGGTGACAATATTGCTGACGCCCATAGCGTGCAGCTCCTGCAGAGCATGCGCACAGTCCAAACTTTCGCGATAATTCCGGCGATGCTGACGGCCGCCAAACAGACTGGGCATAATGACGGTAATGCGGGCGGCCTTGCCCTCTGCAGCCTGAATCAAACGCTTCAGATCCTGAAAATGATCATCCGGCGACATGCTGTTCTGCAGACCGTACAGGTTATATTTTATACTATAATTGCCCACATCCACCAAAAAGAACAGATCCTTACCGCGAACGGTTTCCTTGATCAGGCCCTTAGCGTCACCGGAAGAAAACCGGGGGCAGTCATTGGGGATGATAAAGGTATTCCGGGGGTTGCCGCCTTCCTCAGCCCACTTGGTCAGATGATAATCAACCCGGGCGCCTAATTCTGCCGCACCCTTCAACACAATCAGTCGCATATCCTGAACATTGTTGTCGCTCTGCTGTGTAAAAAACTCCTGAACTTTTCTGGTACTCATCTCTATGAAACCTCCTGCCACTTGTGTTTTGATCCCGCGTCTCTTCCGCAGTATCAAAAACCTTGTTTGCTTTTCTTAACCCTATTTTCGCAATGCCTGCTTGCGTCAATACATGACTGTCTTATTATACACCTTTTTTGATAGGATTGGAATTGCTTCGCATGAAATTATTTTCATCCGGCTGTCCGACCTGTAAAAAGCATCGTATTCCGGGAATCAGAACCTATTAAGATTGTTTGAAAAAGGTAAAGCCTGCGTCCGCAGCGGTGGTTTTCCAGCTTTCCGCCGTCACCGGGTCTGCCAAAAGGGCGCTGTAATCCAGTGCAAAATATCTGCAACCGTTTTCCCTTGCTTGCTCTACCCAGCTCTGCATTGCCGAGCTATCACACTCCGGCAAAATAAGCTGCCCCTCGCTGCTCCAGAATGACGACACGGTCAGCAGCAGCCTGTCTGCACCCAGTGACTGCACGCCTTTTTCGCCCACCACATAGGCATCCGGCTGAAACGCCTGTACAGCAGAATATTCAAACCAGGCTGTTCCGTCTCCCACGGCGTCCTGCAGCATGGACACACATTCGGCAAGACAATCCGTGCGGGAAATCGTTGCCACCGCCTCACCGAAATAGCAGTTATCTAAAGAATACCCTTCTGGGAACTGTACCCCGGCAAAAACAATCTCCTGTATACCGCTTTGCATCAGCTCCCGGGCAATATCAACCGCGTATTGCCGTGCCGCGACATTATAGGGGTTCAGCCATGGCTGACCGCCCTGATCCTGATAGTTATCCAGCCAGGTCACACCTTCCTGCCGGTAGCAGACTGCCATTGTACGGTCAGCATAGACGGCAAGCGGATCCCGGAAGACATAAATACGGACACAGGGAATAATATTTTCTTCCGCACAGACCCGGACAAACATCTCCAGATCAGCCCCGGACCGCACTGCACCCGCCGTTTGTGCCAGGGCAATGCCGGAACTGTAGTAGATATACCCCCGCTCGTCCTTGACGGTCAGCAGAGCGCGGTCTGCACCTGCCAGCTTTGCGCTCTGCAACGCAACCCGCAATGTATCCTCACTGTTCAGCGAGCTCAGTGCAATCTGTGCAAATTCGCCGGAGGTATCCCCTTGTTTTGGCTGGGTCAGATCCGCTCGGGCTTCTTCCGACGCGGCTACAGTCTCTTCCTCCGGTTCCGACTGGCTCTCCGACTTCTCCGGTGTGACTTCAGGCTCGTCCTGTTCCGTCTGGTCTGTAACGGCTAAACCGTCATACCAAAAACGGGTTATGGCATCCACCCCTTTTGAGGCGACCATCCAACCGAGTCCAAATAGCGCTGCACCCAAAAGCAAAAACAGTAAAAGACGACCGATTCTGCGCCAGATACTTTGTCTCACGTTTCCCACATAACGGTAACGCTTAATTTTTTGTTTTCTCTGCGCCATAAATACTCCTTCCGGAAAGGTTAAAAATAAACTGCACCGTCAGACAGCAAGGCTGTGGCCGATTAAACCGTAAAAAACAAGTGACAGTATTCCCAGATAGACCAAAGTTGTAGGAAGGCCCCGGAAGCTTTCCGGAATTTGGCTGCGATCCAGCTTCCGGCTGCCGGCCTGCATCAGAAGCAATGAAAGCATATAACCTACCGCCGAGCCGATACTGAACGCGACTGTCTGTCCAAAGCTGTACTGCTGCGAGCAGGTCAGCAACATGGTGCCCATAATACAGCAGTTGAATGCGGCGATGGGCAGCTGTCGGACAATCCGGCGGGCTTTCTCCAGATTAAATAGCTGTACCGACAGTAAAAACATCAGAAAGAAAACCGTGCAAATACTGAGCGCCAGTATTAAAGGCCGTAAATGCGTACGGAAACTGCCGAACAACGGTACCAGCCACCGATTAGCCATCCAGCCCACCGTACCGCAAAGGACCTGGATAATCAAAAGCAACACCGCAAATAGCCAGGCGTCCTTCTCATCATCACCAATCAGTTTGGTCAGTCTGGAGGAGCCTAAACCGCGGCTGAGTACCGCGTTTTGCGTAAAAACCGCATAGAAAATCACCAAAAGAAAACCGCCGATACCGCCGGAAAAAATCGCATTTGCCGTGATCATCTCTTGTGCACCTCCCTTTTGAAGCCGTGCACCAAATTTCGCCAGAGTGCAATCAAAATACCAACCAAAATAAACCCGCCGCCGATCATGCTCAGGTATGGAATGGGTGCTGTCTTGAACAGCGTCTTCCCGAAAAAGGTTCCTGCGCCGATTATCTCGCGCAGTGCCGCACTGATAAACAGCACAATCAGAAAACCTGCCGTCGTGATAAGGCCCTTTGTCACTGCCTTCGTTACGCTTTCCTGCGAGGTGTGGGCATACCGTTTTATCACCAACGGCTCCGTGACCAGCAGCGGCAGATACAGACCGATCGTCTGTGACGGAAGCTTAAAAACATCCAACAACAGCCAACTGACCAATACATAGACGGTTGCGGCGGATATGCAGTATGCAACCGCCTTGAAACGAAACTGCGTGCTGCGGCTGAAAAGCGCTGCCAAAACCCGGGTGGGGGTCAACAGCAGCAAAACAGCAAGAGCCATAACGCAGGCGTTTTTCATATTGGTTCCCACCGCGACAATAGGTACCAGACCCAGGCCCTGCATAACAACCGGATTGTTGATAAAGATACGGTCACGATGCTCTAAGCGTTCCATGTGGATCGCATAATAGCTTTTTAACTTTTCAATCATACGATCTCCTTTTGCATCGGATCTGTCAATGCCTTTTGGGTGGAATGACGCTTTCCCTGCAGAATCAGTATGGCGCAGTCATCCAGATAGACCGAAACCGCATCCGCGCAAAGTACACCGAAGCAGCAGCCGTAGGGGTACGAGCCGTAGTATTGGAACACCATGGTTGCCACCCCTGCCACCGCACCATACAGCAGTCGGCCAAAGCCGGTACGGGCACCGCAGATCTCATCCTGAACCAAAAAGACCGCGCAAAAAATCAACCCGCAGCAGAGCAGCTCATCTGTCAGCAAATCCATCCGGTCAATACCGGAAACACGGGGAAACAGCCAGCTGACTGCAGCACAGCTGCCCAGATAACTCAACGCGGGAAGCAGATGGAACTTGCGGACCGCCAACAGCAACAAAGCACACGCCGCAACTACCAGGGAGGCATTTACCGCCATCGGACCCGAAAAAATGCCCATCAGCCGATAGATTTTACTGATATTGGGAAGTCCCGCCATCTTGATTATCTGTGCCGGGGTTTCAGAGGGTGTAAATTTTACGATATTGCCCAGGGCGAGCTTGTAAAACGGTGCCGGAAAGTTGAGGATCTGTTGAGGCCAACTGATCACTGCCACCACATACCCCAATGCGGAAGGATGAAACGGATAGTTTCCGATCCCGCCGAAAATATGTTTTCCCACTAAAATTGCAGTCAATGTGCTGAGCACAACAATGTGGTACGGTACCGAGGCCGGCATCATTCCCACCAGCAATACTGCAAACAAAAGGCTGGACACCTCCTGGTAATCCCAGGGCTTTCTCTGAATTACCGCTGCAAGAATGTCACAGGCCATAGCTGTCAAAACCGCAACGCCGGCCAGTATCAGTGCCCGCCAACCGTAAAGATAAACAGCCATAAACACCAGCGGGGTAATCGCCGCCAGCCTTGCTGCGCAGTTGCGTTTGGCACTCTCTGCCCGGCTGATGTTTTTTTCGGAATTTATCAAAGTCGTTCCCATTCCTTTCCGAAGATGTCCCTTTTCCTCAGGGCCACTTTTCCGCTGTTAGCCGCGAATCGCCGCAATCGCCGCGGTTACATCCTTCGCGCCGAAAACAGCACTGCCTGCAACCAGCGCGTCCGCACCGGCGTTACGGCATACGGCGGCGGTATCACCGTTCACCCCGCCATCCACCTCAATCCGGAAGCTAAGCCCCCGGCGGGTCCGTTCCTGCTGCAGCGCAGAAATCTTTTGCATCTGGTCTTCCATAAAAGACTGCCCGCCAAAGCCCGGCTCTACCGTCATGATCAGCACCATTTCCAGCTCATCCAGATAAGGAAATACCGCCTGAACCGGCGTTGCCGGCTTAATAACCAAACCTGCCTTACAGCCGACCTCGTGAATTACATCCACTGTCTGTCCCACCGGACTGGCTGCCTCCAAATGGAATGTGATATAGTCTGCGCCGGCAGCCGCAAACTGTGCGGCATAAAGATGGGGATACTGAATCATCAGATGGACGTCGTATACCGCATCCACCGTCTTTTTCAAAGATTTCAAAACCGGCAATCCAAAAGAGATATTCGGCACAAAAATACCATCCATCACATCAAAATGCAGCCAATCTGCCCCAGCCTGCAAAACGCGGCTACAATCCGCAGCCAGTGCCGAAAAATTGGCGGAAAGAATGGACGGGGCAACCACCGTTTTATTGATCTGTGTTTCCTGCATAGTTCCTCCAACAGGATACCCGGAGACCGTTGCTTTTTTCTCCCGGGCATCCCAAAAGACCGACGTTTGTCTTCGACGGGTCGATCTTTTACATATAATAATTAACAAAAGTATAACAAATTCGGCATTGTATTTCAAGTGTGAAGCCTAAATTCCGCCATTTCAGGCAAAAATTTCCGCAGAATTTTCTCATTTGGCATTTTTTTAATTTGAAAAAGTATCTAAAAAAAGACGGCCGCTTTCTTCTGCTGCCGTCTTTTTTCAAAGCCTCTCCCTGTTGCCGATAAATACTGGCAATTCCTGTCTTTAAGGGGAGGTACCTATCTGTGAGGAATCCACCAGTAAAACATCCACCGTTACGGTCTGATTGTCATAGGTGCGCAGAATTTCCATGGTAAGATAGTCTCCAGGTCGCATCTCCTTCAGCATATCCGTCAGGTCTTCGCTGGCGATCATCTCTTTGTCACCCGCTTTGAGGATGACATCACCCGCCTGGATCCCGTGATTCAGCAGATCGCTGCCGGGCTGAATAGACGCGATATACAGTCCCTGTCCCGGCAGACCGTTTGCCGGTCCGTTGGTGGCATCCAACGCAATGACATTAATACCCAGCACGGCCCGATCCCGCACATAGCCGTATGCTATCAGGTTGTCTAATATCGGCTGCGCATCGCTGATAGGGATGGAAAAACCGATGCCCTCGTATCCGCTTGCCACAATCTTACTGGAATTGATACCGATTACCTGCCCCCAACTGTTTAGTAGCGGACCGCCGGAATTGCCCGGGTTGATCGCCGCATCCGTCTGTATAACCGTAATGGTAACATAGCTGCCGTCGGAAAGGGTATTTGTGATCTCCCGCTCTGTTGCAGAGATAATGCCCTGCGACACACTGCCGGTCAGTCCACCGGGATTTCCGATCACGATTGCCCGCTCGCCCACCTGCACCTGTTCGGAATTGCCGAACACGGCGGGCTGCAGGCCCTCTGCGGATATTTTCAAAACAGCCAGGTCGGATTTTTCATCACTGCCGATAATCTTTGCTGTATGCCGAGTCTCATCCGTCAGTACCACTGTGACGCTTGTCACGCCCTCCACCACATGGGCGTTGGTGATGATGTAGCCGTCCTCGCTCATAATAATACCGGAGCCACCCCCGGCAGCAGCAATACTTTTGCCGTCATAGGTCAGAATACCGACCACGCTGTCGCGTACCTGTTCCACAATGTACTGAGTGGTATAACCGTCTTCCTCCCGGGGTATATCGTACATTTCAATCTTCGGGGTATCTGCGCTTTGCTGCTGTTCCGGCTGTGAGCTGTACAACTCCGGTACTGCTGCCCGCCCGGCGGAACGCCGCCCTGCACGCAGACCCATACCGCAGATCAGCACAATGCAGGCTGCTGCCAACATCAACAGTGAAACGGCGACCAGCCAGCCGATAATCCGTCCGGTCTTTCTGCTTTTCCGGCATCCTTGGTATAGTGGCCGAACTGCCTGTTCCGGAGCGGGCCGATTTCCCTCCGCCTTCTGCTCTTGCTCCTCCTGCCGGGGGGACAGATCGGTCTCTTGCTGTTCACCGCCCCCCTGCTGACAATCGGCTTGCAGCTGCTCAGTCGGAATCTCTTCAACCGGTTCTGCCGCGGTCTGTTCCGGTTCGGTCGGTTCCGGTTGGCTATCAAACAACTCTTCCAGTTGCCGAATGGGATTTTCGTCCGTTTCGCCTACAGTATTCCGCTCTTTATCCTGTTCTGACATAGCATTTCTCCGTTCGGTTTTCCATTATCTTTCACTGTTTTTGGTCGCCTGCGTTCCTTGATGTCAAAGCTTTTCCGCAGTCTCTGTCGGTTCCGGCCTATGTTTGGTACGCAGCCGGCTAAGCGCACTGATGCCCCTGTCTTTGCGCCGCGGCGGCAGCTCCGGTCTTCCGCCGGGCAGCTCAATAACAAACCTTGTCCAGCTGGCGGAATCGCTTTCCGCGCGGATACTGCCCCCGCTGACACCCATCAGCACCTTGCTGATGTGCATTCCCAGACCGGAACCGGAAGCGTTCAGGCCCCGGCTGGAATCCCCCTTATAAAAGCGTTCAAACAACAGCGGCAGCTGATCAGCCGGAACGCCCTCTCCGGTATTTTGCACACTCAGATATACTCGACCTTTACCGGTTGTCACATCCAAATCTATTCTGCCGCCCTGAGGAGTAAACTTGATGGCGTTATCCACAATATTGTAAACCACCTGGTATATGATATCCGGATCGGCATACACGATCGTACGCTGGGGATCGTATCCCCCCACACCGATACACTTATCCACCAGACGCTGCTCGCTGTTCATCATAACCGCACCAACGGTCTGCCAAAGATCGTAATTTTTGGCGTTGATCCGGTACTCTCCGGCCTCCAGCTTGGTAATATCAAGCATGGACTGAATCAATCTTGTCAATCTGGCGACCTCTTCACTGACCAAAGTCAGATAACGGGGATATTGGTCCACTGGAATCACCCCGTCCAGCATTCCGTCAATAAAGCCCTTGATACTGGTCATCGGGGTGCGCAGCTCATGGGCAATGTTGCCCATAAAGCTTTGACGGGAGCGGTCAATTGCCTCCAGCGAAGCCGCCATAGTGTTAAAATTCTGTGCCAACTGGCCGATCTCATTCTGTTCTGACTGAGCCACCGAAACCCGTGCAGTGAAATCCCCTTTGCCAAACCGGTCCGCGGCACGGGATATCTGGGCCAACGGCGCGCTGATACGTTTCGCCGCAACCAAAGAAAACAACCCGCTGACCAGCAGCATCAGGCCGCTTGCCCACAGAAAAGCCACCCCCAGCTCGGAGGTGTAGGTGCGGAACCAACCTGCCTGACGCAGCGCCATCAGGTAATAATTGCCTATTTCACCCCGGTACAGGCTGCACTGCACATAACTGATCTCGGGCAGCAGGCCGTCCAGATCGGTCAGATTGCGCATACCGGGCAACCCGTTTTCTGTATCCTCCCCGGTCTGCATCAAGGCTCGCAGCTGCTTTTCAGTCAACGCCTTCCCTGAAAGGATCTGTTCCCCCGTGCAGTACAAAATGTCACCCTGCTGACTGCAGACCACAATGGTGGTCCCGGTGATCTCCCCGGCCAAATCGGCAGAGCGGGTCACCACCGAACGGCGAAGCTGCTCGTCCTCCGTCACCTTTCCGGTCTCCTGCATCACCCTGGTCAGGCAGCTGATCGCACCGGAAAGATTGCGCATATTTTCGGCATAAAAATATCGGCTGGCCAACGTAAAAAACACACTTGCCAACAGTAACATACTTGCCAGCACCACACCGGCCACCGACCGGAAATACCGGCCAGCCAGGCTGCCTTTTTTCTTTTTTCGGGTCATGGGCTATGCTCACTCCGTTTCCAGAGCTTCAAATTTGTAACCGACACTGCGCACTGTCTTCAAGCTCCACTGTCGGCTGACCCCCTCCAGTTTTTCCCGCAAACGCTTGATGTGTACATCAATGGTACGGCTTTCCCCGTAATAATCCATACCCCAGACTTCGTTCAACAGCTGGTCACGGGTATACACCCGGTTGGGATGGGAAGCCAGGAAAAACAGCAGCTTCATCTCCTTGGGCGGTGCCTCCACTACCTCATCATTTATCCGAAGCTCATAGCGGTTTAAATCCACCCTGAGGCGATCATACTCCACAATATTGTCATCCTTTTCCGAAGCAGCGACCGGTTGTTCCGCCTCCTGGCAGCGGCGCAGCACCGCCTTGATACGTGCGACCACCTCTTTTGTATCAAACGGCTTGACGATATAGTCGTCTGCCCCCAGCTCCAAACCCAGCACCTTGTCAAAGGTTTCGCCCCGCGCAGTCAACATGATCACCGGCACATTTCCTTTCTGCCGCAGGCGGCGGCAGGTTTCCCAGCCATCCAAACGGGGCATCATCACATCCAGCAGCACCAGGTCTGCACCCTGCTCCTGATACAGGTCCAATGCCTGCTGCCCATCGTAGGCAAGCACCGTTTCAAAATTTTCCCGTTTCAAATATAAGCGCAGCAGTTCACAGATGTTCCGGTCATCATCCACAATCATAATTTTACCCATAAAAACCACTACTCCTTTTCTGTCCGTTCTGTTTTTCGGACGGTCGCTCCGAGCTGTTTTTACACATTTTCCGCTGCCCGCAGCGCACCCACATTACACCATTCTCATTATACCCGCAAAATGTGACGGAAAAAAGAATATTTCCTTTACTGCATGTAAATTTGACCGGTCAAATCTATCCCTTGGCCGGGCTTTTACCGCTTTTCGAGACCGGCTTAGCGCCCTTATCCTTTGGAAAAAGCGGAATGAGTTTGCGGTAAACTGCAGCCGCACTGCCTCCCATAGGCTGGTCCAGATGATATCTTCCGAAGCACCACCGCCCATATTTTGCCCGATGCATCACCCCGTCCAGATATTTTTCCAACGCATTTTCTTCATACAAAACAGAATCCCGGTTCAGCTGCAAAAAGCTGATCAACCGAGTGGGGCCGTCGTGGGTCAGTATGGCGTCGACCCGGTTATCCAGCTTTGCCAGGCTTGCATCGGCACGTTGAAAATCCTCCTGCGTGGGAAGCTCCTGTCGCCACCAGCTGACCTTTTCCTGTCGACTTTCCCTGTCAATACTCTCCCCACCGCCAAAAGTGAAAACGGAATGCCCCTCCAGTGTATAGACCGCGCCCCGCTCCAGTCTGTACATTCTGGGGCCCAGCTGCTGTGCGATATCACCGGCAAAGGGCACATGGGGATACTTCTCCAAAAGGTCAAAGTTTTCATGACTTCCATCCAGAAACAACAGCTGATATCTGCGGTGGGCGAGCCACTGTAAAACCTGTTTTTCCTTCTTGCTGCCGTCCCAGATAAAGCCAAAATCACCCAGTACAATCAGGGTATCTCCTTTGTGTAAACGGCGCACCGCTCCGGTGCGAAGCCGTGCAATATCTCCGTGGGTATCGCTCATCAGGTAAATCATATTAAAGTTCTCCCCGACACCTGTCTGGCATCATAATTCTTCTTGTATCTCCGTCTTTTCTTTTTACCGTACCTGTGATATAATAAATCGATTACATGTCCGACGGACTGTTCGTACCGTATTCCCGGACCGTCGGTTCAAAAATACTGTATGGTCTGACCGGAGATCTCTTTCCTGTTTACAACCGTTTTCATCATATCACAATTACTGAGAGGTGACAAGGCGTCTATGAGAAAAAAACTGTCGGCTGTCCTGCTGTGTATCGCAGCCTTTTGCGCGCTATTTTCGGTGTCTGCCGCCGCAGCTTTCGAGCCGCCCTTTGATGTAAACGCGGCAGAAATATATATGGTTAACCTGGATACCGACACGGTTGTCTACGCAAAGAATGAGACGGTGCCCCGCGCCCCTGCCAGTTTGACAAAAATGATGACCAGTCTGCTGCTCTTGGAAAACTGCACCGATCTGGAGGGAACCCAGATCACTGCGCCTGCCTATATCTACGATGAGCTGTACGGCATGAACGCCTCTACCGCAGATATCCGCCCCTACGAAACCGTTACCGCCAAAACGCTGCTGTATGCCATGCTGCTGCCCAGTGCCAATGAAGCTGCCAGTATTACTGCCGACTATCTGGGTGCGGGAAACTTAGAGAACTTCTTCTATGCCATGAATGCCCGCGCCAAGGAGTTGGGCTGTGTAGCGACCAATTTCACCAACGCTCACGGTCTGTTTGGTATGGATCAAAGCCACTATTCCTGCGCGTATGATATGTACCTGATCGGTCGCGCCTGTTATGATACCCCCGGTTTTATGGAGGTTGCCTCCAGTGAAAGCTATGAAATGCCCTTTACCAACTACCATTCCACACCGGAATTTGCTTCGCGCCCGGATGTTGCCTATATCATCTACTCCACCAACTATCTGCAGCGCACCTCCTCCTCCATCTACCGCAGCGATGTCCACGGTCTGAAAACCGGCAGCACCGACGAAGCGGGTTACAACCTTGTTTCCACCGCCACACAAAATGGTGAAACCTACATGCTGGTGGTCATGGGCACTCCGTATGAAAAAGATGAGATGGGCTACGGTCTCGCATTTTCCGTCACCAGTCAGCTGTATGACTGGGCTTTCGACAATTTTGAAGTGCGCTCCACGCTGGATACACAGGCTCCTTTGCAGGAGGTAAAAGTCAAGTTTGGCGAGGGTGCCGATACTGTTCTTCTGTATCCGGAGGATAGCTTTACCACCCTGCTTCCCAGTGAGGCTGACGAGAGCGTGCTGCAAAAGGAGTATATCCTGCCGGAAAGTGTTACCGCCCCCATTGAAGAGGGCGATGTTATCGGCGCTGTCCGGTTGAGCCTTGCGGGCGAGCAGCTGGGCACGGTCGCCCTGGTCAGTCACGACAATATCAGCCGCAGCAGCCTGCTTTACACCATCGACCAGGTCAAAACCTTCCTGTGCAGCCTGTATTTCCGTACTGTAGCTATCCTGTTTATTTTGCTGGTCATCGGCTATGCTCTGCTGGTCCGCCGATTGGATAAGAAACGCCGCAGGGCGCAGGCAGGCTTTATGGACGGAATGGATTACCGTTCCCGCCGTCGCTGAGTCCCCGTTCAAGCTCTGTTATTTTTCGGGCAGGCGCCCGTTTGCCGAATATCGGAAATTGTTTCGTTCTACCCTTGCAAAAAAGAAAGGTTGTGTCGTTATGGAAGCCCAAATGTATGTCAGTCAGAAACGTAATATGTCTCTGCTGATGGATTTTTATGAAATGACCATGGCAAGCGGCTACTTTGATGCCGGACGCCAAAATGAAATTGCTGTTTTTGATATGTTCTTCCGGCGCATTCCGGACGGTGGCGGGTTTGCCATTGCCGCCGGGTTAGCCCAGTTTATAGAGTGTGTAGACGATTTTCGTTTTGATGAGGGCGACATTGCCTACCTGCGGGAAAAAGGCATTTTCAGCGAGGCATTTCTCGCGTATCTCTCCGATTTCAAGTTTACCTGCAATATTTGGGCGGTAGAGGAGGGCACCCCCATCTTCCCCGGAGAGCCCATTGTCACCGTAGAAGGACCTGCCGTTCAGGCACAACTGTTAGAAACCATGCTGCTGGTCACCTTTAACCATCAATCTCTGATTGCCACCAAATCCAGCCGGATTGTGCGTGCCGCACAGGGCCGTCCGGTTATGGAGTTCGGTTCCCGTCGGGCACAAAGCTACGATGCTGCCGTCCTGGGTGCCCGGGCCAGCTACATCGCCGGGTGCAGCGGTACCGCCTGTGTGTTGGCTGACCGCATGTTCGGCATACCTGCTCTTGGCACAATGGCGCACAGCTGGGTACAGATGTTTGAAAGCGAATACGATGCCTTTAAGGCATACGCTGAACGCTACCCCGACAACTGTACCCTACTTGTTGACACCTACAGCGTACTGAAAAGCGGTGTTCCCAACGCCATCCGGGTATTTGACGAGGTTTTAAAGCCGATGGGCATCCGTCCCAAGGGCATCCGGATTGATTCCGGGGATATCGCCTATCTTTCCAAAAAGGCACGCAAAATGCTGAATGACGCCGGTTATCCGGACGCCGGTATCTGTGCCTCCAACAGTCTGGATGAGTATTTAATTCGTGACCTGCTGCAGCAGGGCGCCTGTCTGAACAGCTTCGGTGTGGGAGAAAACCTAATAACCGCAAAAAGCGATCCCGTTTTCGGCGGTGTTTACAAGCTGGTCGCTACCCGCACCGGCAAAAACTACACGCCGAAGATCAAGGTCAGTGAATCCATTGAAAAGCTGACTACGCCGCACCTGAAAAAACTGTGGCGTATCTATGACAACGAAACCGGCAAGGCCATGGCAGACTATCTGACCGTCTATGACGAGGATGTGGACTGCAGCGAGGGGATTACTCTGTTTGACCCCAGCGAGACCTGGAAACAGCGCACCTTTACCAATGTACACTGCAAGCTGCTGCAAACGCAGATTTACGCCGAGGGCAAACGGGTTTATGAAAGCCCCAGTCTGCCTGAAATACGTAGCTATTGCGCCGCCCAACTGAGCACCCTGTGGGATGAGGTTATGCGTTTTGAAAATCCCCATCGCTACTATGTGGATCTTTCTCAGCGTCTGTGGGATGAGCGTCACCGTCTGCTGGTGGAGGCACAGCAAAAAGCGGAGCACAACGGCTGATCTCCTTTTTCCGTCTCCGCTTGACCGTCTGGAGCAGCCTGAACAAAGGAGTACCCTCTATGGATGACCTGTCTGAAACCGTCCTCTTCTCCCGGCCGTTATACAGTACTGCTGCCCAGCCCCTGAGCGGCGAAGCGGCAAATAAGGCAATTGTCATGGCAGAAAGCATCGGAAGCGACTTTATCCTGCTGCTGGACCGGCAAACAGAACTTTCCGCTGCTCAATTTGCCGCTGCCCTGTCCGCTGCCGCAGCTGCTCCGGCAGATGTAGCGGCTTTGGCACTGCGTGTATTGCCCTGCGGCCCCGGTTGGTACTGTAACCCCGTTTCATTGGAGGCAGACTGTACGGATGCTGACGGCGTAGTGCTGCGGTGCAGTGCAGTCCGAAAGGTTGGCGGCTTTGACAGCCATTTGACCGGTCAGGCCGCTATGGCAGACCTGTGCTGGCGGCTGAGAGGACAAAGCTTTCGACTGATCTATCACCCGGAGCTGACCGCCTGCCGCAGTGGTACACCCCTGCCGGATATCAGCCGCGACGGATATATCCGCTGCCTGCATGACCGCTGCCGTCTTTTGGCCAAGTACCGGAGGAAAGCTGCTGCGGCAGAACTTTGGCTGCAGACACTGCGGCAGCCCCGCCATTTTGACGGCATACGTAAAGCTCTGCTGATGAATTTTCTTACCTCTATATGGGATATTTTCTGCTGCCATACCGCCGACCGCAGTGCAAAAGCCTTTAGCGATTTTTCGGAAAGCTACGGACCGCAAAGGGGTCAATGTGCCCAACTGCCGCTGCCCCGACAGCCCTTGGTCAGCATTGTCGTACGTACCTGTAACCGTCCCGACACCCTGCGGGAAACCCTGAAGTGCCTTTATCACCAGACTTACAAATCTTTTGAAATTGTGATTGTGGAGGACGGAAAACCCACTGCGCAGAAGATGGTCCGGGAAGAATTTGCCGATTTACCCATATGTTACCATGCCACCGGCACCAATGTAGGCAGAGGTCGTGCCGGAAATTTGGGCATCCAGCTTGCCCGGGGCGAATTTGTCAGCTTTTTGGATGATGACGACTATTACTACCCCGAATATATTGAACAGCATTTGGGCCAGCTGCTGCACCAGTCAGACCCCGGTTTTGTACTTTCCGACACCATGGCATTGAATGCGGATGTGGTTTCAAAAACGCCTTATCTCTTGCGAACTGACAAAATTTCCGCTATCCACTTTGACCACATCACCTTGCTGGATATGTGCGTCAAATGCCGCGTGCCCATCAGCGGCGGTATGTTTGCCCGTCGGCTCTACGACATCTGCGGCGGTATGCGGGAGGACATCGACGGTGACGAGGACTGGGCCATGTGGCTGCGCTTTTGGAAAGTCTGTAACCGCACTGCCGACCGGACAGAGCTGCCCTGCGCCTTATCCCTTTGCCTGTATCCAGCCGACCCCGGGAAAGCCGCGGAGCGCACTGCTGCCTACGAGGTCTTTGACGAGCAGATGCTCAGCGATTCCGAACTGGTTTACACCTGCACAGCAGCCCAGCTGCGTCATTACGCCACTGTTGCTCAGGCAGATTTTGACCATTTGAAAGCCATGGGCCTGCTGAACACCCTGCAGACAGAAAATCATCTCTGTCAGTCTCTTCCCTTTGATCTAACAAAAGACGAAACCGAAGAAGACACCGTTTATCGGGTCACCGCCCAACAGCTGAACCGGTGGTACTGGCTACTTGCCAAAGAATTTCAGGAACGCGCTGGCCGTTGCTGCTGACTTACCTTATAAAAAAGCGCAGATCAACGTCATCCCTATCCGGGAAACGCGAAATCTGCGCTTTTTATTTACTATTCCTGCTTATTCAGATACGACAAAGCCGCACCGATTGCGGTGGCAAATACTGCATTTTCCGGAATAATAAAATGAACGGGATGCAGTTTTTCCAGCTCGTCAAAAATGGAGCGTGCCTCCGGCAAAACCGTCAGCGTACCCGTCAGCACAATATCCTGTATGGTACAGTTGCGGCAGGCAAAAATTGCCATCATGCCGATCGTTTGGAATACCATATTTACCACACCGGCAACCAAATCCTCTGTCGTGGCGTCATCTTGCATCTTGCCGAAATTGGAAGCAGTAACATCCTTATTCATGTTGCCCACATCTGCCGTACTGATATCACCAATAGTCAAATCAACCTTGCGAAAATCGCCTTTACCCGCCAAAGACAGTACCGTCTCAAAGCTGCTTGCCTGCGCCAGTCTGCTGCACAGACCAACCAAAGTGCCTCCGCCGACGCCGCTGCCGCCGATATGAAAGCTACCCTCGCGCGTAGCCTTGACAAATGCAGTACCTGTCCCCAGGCTGACGACCACTGCCTCATCCCTGCCGGAGAGCTCAAGCCCGCCCAGACCGATCGCTTCAAACTCACTTACCTTGCTGGTGGGAATACCGTACAAATCACTGTTAAAAAGTGCTGCCCCCACACCGGTCAACACAATATGACTTACCTGTGAAAGCTGCAAACCGTTTTCGCTGATAAATTTTCCCATAGCGCCGTACACAGAGGTTACCGGATCCTTTGCAACGACCCTCTGAACCCCTAACAGGCTGAAATCCTCTCTGTATCCCACTATCTTTGTGGTGGATCCGCCCACATCTATTCCCAGGATTACTTTCATCTGTTTTCATTCCTTTCGCCGCCAAAGGTTACTACCCTTTGGTAGGCATATTGTAACATGGCACAGGCGGTTTTGCAAGCATACAGCTTTTTTTACACTCCCGATGGGTATCCGCTGTTTTTTGCGACATAATAATCTTGTACTTTTGGAGTATGCATATTATAATGTGTATTAATAACCGAACCAAGGCGGTGACCGTTATGCCCTATCCTATCCTTTACATTGTAATTCCCTGTTACAACGAACAAGATGTCCTGCCTGTTACCGCTCCGCTTTTTCTGAAACAATTAAAGAAAATGTCCGAAGCCGGATTATGCAGCCCCGACAGCCGGATCCTATTTGTCAATGACGGCAGCAAGGACCGCACCTGGCAGATCATTACGGATCTATCTGCACAGAATGAGCATTTTTGCGGCATCTGTCTTTCCCGCAATCGCGGCCACCAGAATGCGCTACTTGCCGGTTTGATGAGTGCACGTCTGAAAGCAGATGTGACAATTTCCATCGATTGCGACGGACAGGACGATATCGGTGCCATGTCAGAAATGCTGCGCTGCTATGCAGACGGCTGTGAGGTGGTTTACGGTGTGCGCAGCAGCAGAAAAACCGACAGCTTTTTTAAACGGTTTACAGCACAAAGCTTTTACCGTCTGATGCAGTCAATGGGTGTTCAGACCGTATTTAACCATGCCGATTACCGTCTGCTCAGTCGTCGCGCATTAGATGGGCTTGCCCAATTCCGCGAGGTGAATCTTTTCTTGCGGGGAATGGTTCCTCTGGTAGGCTATCGGTGTACCAGCGTATACTATGAACGCCATGAAAGACTTGCGGGCAAAAGTCATTATCCGCTGCGTAAAATGCTGGCCTTTGCGTTGGACGGCGTCACCAGCCTTTCTGTCAAACCCCTACAGTTGATTACCGGTTTGGGCAGTATTATCTCTATTGTTGGTTTTTTCGCCATCGTTTGGGCAATTTTCGAGGCCTTTAGCGGCAATACTGTCGCCGGTTGGACCTCTACAGTCTGTATCGTTTGCTTTTTGGGCGGTGTTCAGCTTCTGTGCCTTGGTGTTATCGGGGAATACATCGGAAAAATTTACAGTGAGGTCAAGCACCGGCCCCGGTTCATCATCTCAGAAACCACGGACAGCACCGAACCCGTGCAGGACCGTACCTGAGCCTTTGTAATATTTTGCCATCAGCCGGCATATTATACAACATTATCATCTGTAAGGAGCCCGCTCTATGCAAAAACAAATGTTGCCTCATCCCACCGCTGCCGTTGCGCCTGTTCCCCCTATGTTGGTCAGCTGCGGCAGCGTACAGCAGCCTAATCTGGTTACCGCCGCATGGTGCGGCACAGTCTGCAGCACCCCGCCCCGCGTTTACATCTCTCTGCGGCCGGAACGGTACAGCTACCCGTTGATTAGAGAAAGCGGAGAATTTGTACTGAATCTGCCCACCCGGCCTCTGCTGACCGCAGTGGACTGGTGCGGTATGAACAGCGGAAGAGACTATCAAAAATTTGACCAGATGGGTTTAACCGCTGCTCCGTGTAGCCACCTGGCAGCCCCGCAGATTGCTGAATGCCCCCTGACGATGGAATGTAAGGTCTTTCAGCTAATTCCACTGGGCAGCCACGATATGTTTCTTGCCGATGTTTTGGCTGTTCATGTCGCACCGGAGCTGATAGAAAACGGTGTTCTACGCCCGGATAAGGCAAATCTGATCAGCTATATTTTCGGTCGCTATTTTGCCACCGGCGATATGCTGGGCACACACGGCTTTACTGGAAGATAATACTGAAAGCCATATCTGTCAACTGTACATCACTGCGATTCCGTCACTTTTTTCTGGTTACGGATGGGTGGGATATACAGTTGACTTTTTATTTCTGATCAGATTCAAATGCGTATTCGATCTTGCGTGCATCCGACATATTTCCTATATTTGTGGTAGGTATTTATTATTCAACACTATATGTAGTGTAGATGTCTTTTTTTCTCCTGATAATACTTTGGGAAACGTCCGTTTTTTTCAAAAAAGAAAGCCTTTTCCGTTAAATTCTCCACTGTGTGGAAAAATATCCAAAAATAAAAATTTTATTTGGCTATTTAGTTAGTTGCATACAGCGCACGGGTAAGGTATAATAGTGTTCGTCCCACAAAATATGGTGTGTTCAGCCGCACAATACACCATATACAGTATATGCATTTTTTAAAACTGTTTCGATCTGCCACTAATGTTCGGTCGACCGGAACCGTTCTGGAGAAAGAAAAATCACAACAAGGGTCTGGCAGCCCAGCCTGAGGAAAGGAACTGTTAACCATGAAGATTATCAAGCGAAACGGCGCAGAGATGGAATTTGATGCGAGCAAGATTCTTGCTGCTATCACCAAAGCGAATGCTTCCGTGCCCGAGGGCGAACGGATGACCGCTACCCAGATTGAGCGCATTGGACAGTGTGTGACGCTGTCCTGCCAACAGATGAACCGTGCCATGTCTGTAGAAGAGATCCAGGATCTGGTTGAAAAACAGATTATGGCTCACGGTGCCTATGAAGTGGCCAAAAGCTACATCACCTACCGCTATACCCGCAGCCTGGTTCGCCGCGCCAACACCACCGATGAAAAGATTTTAAGTCTGATTGAGTGCAACAACGAAGAGGCCAAGCAGGAAAACAGCAACAAGAACCCTGTTGTCAATAGCACGCAACGTGACTATATGGCAGGTGAGGTCAGCAGAGATATCACCGACCGTATCCTGCTTCCCAAGGATATTGTAGAAGCCCATCAGGACGGTCTGATTCATTTCCACGATAGCGACTACTTTGCCCAGCATATGCATAACTGCGACCTGGTCAATCTGGAGGATATGCTGCAAAACGGTACCGTCATTACCGGTACTATGATCGAGCGTCCCCATAGCTTCTCCACCGCATGCAATATTGCCACTCAGATTATTGCACAGGTTGCCAGTAACCAGTACGGCGGCCAGAGCATCTCTTTGGCTCATTTGGCGCCCTTTGTTCAGGTCAGCCGTGATAAGATCCGTTCCTCCCTGGTAGAGGAGCTGGCTGATGCCGGTACTCAGGTCGCTCCGGATAAGCTGAATGAGATGGTAGAAAAGCGGCTGCGTGATGAGATTCGCCGCGGCGTGCAGACCATTCAGTACCAGGTTGTCACGCTGCTCACCACCAACGGTCAGGCCCCCTTTGTCACAGTGTTCCTGTACCTGGGTGAGGCTCGCAATGAGCAGGAAAAGAAGGATCTGGCCCTGATTATTGAGGAGACCCTGCAGCAGCGCTGGCAGGGTGTAAAAAATGAGCAGGGTGTATGGGTCACCCCCGCCTTCCCCAAGTTGGTATATGTTCTGGAGGAAGATAATATCCACGCCGATTCTCCCTATTTCTATCTGACCGAGCTGGCCGCAAAATGCACCGCCCGCCGGATGGTTCCGGATTACATCAGCGAAAAGATCATGCTGAAGCTGAAGGTGGATAAAAACGGCGATGGTCACTGCTACACCTGTATGGGTTGCCGCAGCTTCTTGACCCCGTATGTGGATGAAAACGGCAAGCCCAAGTACTATGGTCGTTTCAATCAGGGTGTTGTCACCATCAACCTGGTGGACGCTGCCTGCACCGCCTGCAAGGAGACCCGCGACGAGGCGAAGTTCTGGGAGGTACTGGAGGAGCGGTTGGAGCTTTGCCACCGTGCCCTGCAGTGTCGTCACGAGCGGTTGGAGGGTACCCTTTCCGATGCCGCCCCCATTTTGTGGCAATACGGCGCCCTTGCCCGCCTGGGCAAGGGAGAGCCCATTACTCCGTTGTTGCATGGCGGCTACAGCACCATCAGCTTGGGTTACGCCGGTTTGTGGGAGTGTGTTTATGAGGTCACCGGCAAAAAGCTGACCGAGCCGGAGGGTGAGGCTTTCGGTCTGAAGGTTATGCAGGCATTGAACGCCGCCTGCGCCAAGTGGAAGGCTGCCGAGCACATTGATTACTCTTTGTACGGCACTCCGCTGGAAAGCACCACCTACAAATTTGCAAAATGTCTGCAACGCCGGTTTGGCATCATTAAGGGTGTCACCGACCGCAACTATATTACCAACAGCTATCATGTGCATGTCACCGAGCCGATTGATGCGTTTGATAAGCTGGCTTTGGAGGCCAAGTTCCAGGCTTTGTCTCCGGGTGGTGCCATCAGCTATGTCGAGGTCCCCAACATGCAGCAAAATCTGCCTGCTGTGTTGAATGTCATTCAGTTCATCTATGACAATATTATGTACGCCGAGCTGAACACCAAGA
>DCHC01000054.1:51169-55625 GCA_002314755.1 Faecalibacterium sp. UBA1762
CGGCACCCAGTTCTGGAATCAGGGCCGTACCCAAGAGATCAAAGAGCGTGTCCTGCATCTGTAAGAGGCCCAACTGAATACTGGATCCGTGTCACCGGGTTCAACCGGGCGGTTAACTACCGCCCGGTTTTTTACAGATACATTCTTTGTGCAAAGGAGCATATACCCTTGAACTATGCCGAATTAAAACGAAACGATATCGCCAACGGCCCCGGCATTCGTGTTTCTCTTTTTGTATCCGGATGTACCCACCACTGCCCGGGCTGCTTTAATGAGATCGCCTGGGATTTTTCCTACGGAAAGCCGTTTGACGAAAATGCATTACAGCAAGTGCTGGAACTACTCGCCCCGGATTATGTTGTCGGCCTTTCCCTGCTGGGAGGAGAGCCCTTTGAGCCCGCTAATCAGCGCGGCTTATTACCATTGGTTCGCCGTATGAAAGAGCTTTGCCCTCAAAAAGATATCTGGTGTTACACAGGTTATGTATATGATAAAGACCTGCTGCCTGCTGACGGACGGGCTCGCTGCGAGGTGACCGATGAGATTTTGGATGCAATTCATGTTTTGGTGGACGGTCCATTCGTTCAGGCAAAAGCCGATATCTCTCTGCTTTTCCGGGGTTCTTCCAACCAGCGCCTAATCGATCTGACCCAAACGCGTAAAACAGGCAGCCTGACCATGTGGCAGCCGGATTACCGGTGACAGCCGGGTATTTCCCGCTTGTTATCTGTCCATACTGTATATGCTATGCTTTTCTAAACAAATTTCGTCAATGATAGGAGGAAACCGCTATGTCTGTCATTACCGTTACAAATGATAATTTTGAAACCGAGGTTTTAAACTGTGAGAAACCGGTCCTGCTGGATTTTTGGGCAAGCTGGTGCGGACCCTGCCGTATGGTCAGCCCCTTGGTCGATGAAATTGCTGAAGAGACAACCGCCGCAAAGGTCGGAAAAATTAATGTTGATGAGCAGCCGGAGCTGGCGGCTCAGTTCGGCATTATGAGCATTCCCACCCTGGTGGTTATGAAGAACGGCAAGGTTGTCAACAAAGCCGTCGGCGCACGCCCGAAAGCTACCATAGTTGAAATGCTGAATGTTTAAGCAGTTTCTGTTTTTTACAAAATAGATTCTGTATAAAATATCGGGCACACTGTCAAAAACAGTGTGCCCGATATTTTATATATGATGATTTCTTAAGCGCCCCAGTATGCAGGCTGCTCGTATGCAGGCTGAGCCTGTAAATCAATTCCCTTTACCTTTTCAAAGCTCTCATGCATCTGCTTAATGCCGGCTGCACGCACATGTGCCTCCAGCAACTGGGCCGCAGCCTCTAAAGCAGCCTTTTCCGCAGTGATGTCTACCGTACAATCCTCCGGAACAGGCGGCAGTTTTTCAGGAATGACAAAGGTCGGCTCTGTACCGTCCTGCGCATAGGGCTGACCCAGTTTTTTCAGCAGGCGGTTATATTCCAGATACCACTGATATACATCCAGCTGAATTTCCGCCCGCTCAACACGGGTTCGCTGCACGCTATCCGCCTGAACCTTTGCCGCTTCAAAATCAGCTCTTCCCTTTGCTAAGAAGGATGCAGCTTTTTCCAAATGGGAACCCTGCGCCTGTGTATCCACAAATAATTGGACGGGATCCTCATAGTAAATACCGAAATGTACATCCTTTGCGGCTGCCAGCATACGGTCAAAATAAGCTCTCAAACGGTCTGCACCCTTGCCGTAATACCCTGCAAGGAACTCGTTAATATGGCGCTGATAGGTTTCTTCGCTCATATAGGGATCCCACAAAAGCTTTGCCAAAAGATAGCCGCGCAGCTCGCCGAACTCACCGTTGATATCCTGCCGGTTTCCCTGTTCAAATACGCCGCGTACATTGCAATCCGCAAAGAAACGAACATTCTGACGCAGTACATTAAAGTTAGGGTACGGAGCATTGTAATTGCGGAAGTTGGTGGTATAATCCCAAACATAAATCCGCTTGCAATGGTCTGCCCAACGGCGAAGCGTTGCAGAAAACGGTTCATCCTCCACCGCAGCTGTAGTAAAATCACATTCCGCAATAGGGTGTGAAAAGCAGCATTCAATACTGCATAGACGAACTATAACATTGTCGTTGGCTACGAGCGTTGCCGGTGCTTTGCGGGTATAGCGGTAAGCAAGAGTGTCAATGGCAAGATCGGGGTAATCCTCCCGAATGGCGTCCGCTACCCGGTTGACAAAGGGCAGCAGCGAGCCCATAGGCGTACCCTGTTCCTCGTCCAGCTTGCGGCATTTTTCGCACTGGCAACCCCGACCGAAATCATGACTGTCGTTTTGCGAGACAGACGCAATGGATGCACCCGGATTCTCTTTCAAACGGGCTTTTAAGTTTTTGACAACCTTGTTAAACGTGTCTTCGCTGGTCAGACAGGGCTGCCGATCAGTAAAATCGCCCTCCATCTCAGAAAGAGAACCGAGGGTATGTACAAAACCGGCATACTGCATACAGCCACCTAGAGTTTCCGGTATCACCGCCTCAGAAATGGCATTTAACCTCAGCCGTACTGCTTGAGTAGGTGTGATATTCTTCCAGTGAGAATTGCGGTATTCAAAAATCGGTTTTTGACGGATATCTGTATTACCGGGCAAGGCGATCCGCTCTGCACGGGGCAGCAGCTCGCAGTCCTCTGTAAAGAAACGGCAACCCAACTGCTCTAACAGCTCAGTAACCGCATACAGAATACCCCGTCGACCGCCGTCCAACCACAGAATATTCCCCTCCACCTTGACACACAGCTCCTCCTCCGCCAGAGCATCATCTGCCGCAAGGCTGATCTCTCCCTTTTGTGGCCAACGCTGTACGGTTTCCGGAACCATACCGGTCATTGCCTGCAGACAACGGGACAGTTCCCGTGCCGCACTGAATGCGGTCAACGGCGCACCGGGCGCCACACAGATCGTACTGATGGCCCCGTTTTCAAAAAGAACAAATTCCTCCATCATGATGCAACTTCCTTCCTATCCTTTTTTCGACCGTTTCCGGTCGGTGCTTACTGTTTTACATACTGTGTCAGGATCTCGCTAACTCTGTCAGTATCAAAGCCTTTATCCTTACGGTATTTCTCCTTACCCAACTGCTTGCGCAAATCCTTTGTTTTCATAGGAGACACACTGCGAGGAACGCACAGCTCTGCCCGAGCATCAGTAAAGACAAAGCCCACCTCACATTCCGGGTTTCGCAAACCTGCCTTGATCAGACACTCCCGAAGTACCCGGGTTGCTTGCTCTGCCTGATCGACCGGATTTGCCATAGACTCTCTTTTATTGGCGCTGACCCATAACCACTGTTTGTCTTTCGGATTACCGTAGATTTGACCGTTGTGTCCGTAGCACTGTACTGCATATACCCCGAAACAGCCAATCAACACACCGTCAAAGTAGTAACTGTCGCCGTCCTTTTGCAGCTCCACCGCTTCTATCACCTTACCGCCGATATTGGCTGCCGTATAACGCAACAACCGCAGTACCGCGGCAGTATTTCCGTTCTTTGACGCACGGCGCGGCCCTTTTGCCTTCTCATCGCGGTTGCGCGCCCAGTAGATTGCCGCAACGGTACCTGCCATAACTCCCGCCACTAAAACCCAGGTTAATAGCTTTTCTGTCATTCTATCATCCTCCGTGAAGCTACTCTTTTAATAATAGTATAGCAGAAAATAATAGAAATTCAACTTTCCCCCTTTAATAATTGCCGAATATTTAGTATAATAACAATAGAAAATATATTTAGCGGATGCTTTGTTCTTTTGCATACCGCTGCGCAACAAACAGAAAGTGAATCTACAATGCGATACGAGAAAAGCTGCGGCGCCGTTTGCGTGCGTAAGGAAAACGGCAGCCGCTTTGTACTGATGGTCCGCCATATTGCCGGCGGCCATTGGGCATTTCCCAAAGGACATGTTGAGGGGGATGAATGTGAGCCTCAGACCGCCTTGCGCGAGGTGCTGGAGGAAACCGGCGTACATATTTTACTGCTGCCCGGTTTTCGGTTTGTAACCAGCTATTCCCCCACCAAAGGTACTATGAAAAAGGTTGTGTATTTTGCCGCCCGTCCTCTGGATGGAGAACCTACCCCACAACCCGGCGAGATTGAAGAGGCAAAGTATTTTGAGGTCAATCACGCTATGAGCCTGTTGACGCATGTTACGGATCGCCAGCTATTAGAACAGGCGCTTTCCTTTATGGATGAAACCGGAAAATCAGAGCACTCGTATTGATTTGCTGACCCGGTTGCTTTGGTTTTTCCCCGGGGATTTGAAGTCGAAAAAGATTTTTTCAAAAAATGCTACAATTTTACCCTTGAGTATTTCCGTCGCTTTCGTAATAATTTCTATCACAGAGATCATCTCTTTTTCTTGGCTTTTGTTTGGTGGTACATTCACTAAAGGGAACCTCGATAAATTGATT
>DCHC01000013.1 GCA_002314755.1 Faecalibacterium sp. UBA1762
ATAATGGATGACCTCCTACTCGATTGGTGTTTTCGCTGCTGAGAGAACGAAATTTCAGTACCGGATGCGGGGTGTATAAAATTCAAAAATCGTGGCGTCATTACGCTCCTGCAGGGCGGCGACGGGATCCTGCGGATGGACAGTCCAAACCACCGGTACGCAGCCTGCCGCAAGGCATAGCCTGCCGCCGGGGGCAAGTCCCTCCTTACTGTAGGCGAGAAAATGTGGCCGGGCGATGATATTGGTCAGACAGTTGGCAAGCAGAAAGCTGACAGGGGCAGACTGGCTTTTGCGTAGCTCCCGGTAGGGAGCAGTGAGCTGGCCGCGTACGACCTGCTTGGCATGAACACGCCACCACTGTACAATACGGGGATCAAAGCTTTCAATGCAGAATTTTCCAGTATATTGCAGCAGTATTTCCCAAGCCTTCCGGCAAAGCTCCTGGGCGTTGGGACAGGTCTTTATTTCAATAATTAGGGGAACAGATCCGCGTACCTCTCGCAGGACATCGGCGAAAAGCGGAACGGTACAGTCGGTGTGCATTAAGGAAAAATGCTGCAGCTGGGCATAGGAGTAATCCCGGATACTACCGGGGCGGTCGCATACCCGCTGCAGGGTATCATCGTGAAAAACGGCAACCTGTCCGTCCTTCGTCAGCTGCAAATCCAGTTCAATGCCGTAGCCGGCGTTGATGGCAGCGTGAAAAGCGGGCATGGAGTTTTCGGGTACCTGTCCGTCGGCGGTATATAGGCCGCGGTGGGCATAATTGCGCTTTTGAAAATGCCGCTGCTGTTCCATATTTAGCCGGGCAGGCCATATGGCAAACAGCAACAGGATTAGCAACAAACCAAGGACAATAAACAGGATCGTCATGATCAATAGTCTCTTTTCTTAATTCAGTGCCGGGAACCTCCTAAAATGAAGGTCGGCGTTTTTTTATGCGCGTTTATTACCCAGTAGCCGCTTGACAGTGGTCATCAGTGCTGCAAGGTTAAACAGAATAAGCAAAAGTACGATTCCACCGCACAGATAAGGCCATCCGGGTGCCTCCAGCAACATCAGAACCGTTTCGGCCAGCAGCATGACAGTGAAAAGAATAATCCGGCTCGGATACATCCGGAACAGAATCAGCTTTTCGGTGCTTTGCGCCCGCAGTAAAAAGATGACCTGATAGCTGATCAAGGTGGCAACAGCGGCGCCGTTTACGCCGAAGGGTCGGATCAGCAACGCATTCAAAATTAGGTTTAAAACAGCACCGATCAGGCTGGTAACCAGGTTCAAATTGCTTTTTTTGGTAACCATATAGATACTGCTAAGATACCCGGAAAAACAGCTGTACATGGTGGCAATGATTAGGATAGGCATATATCTCCAGGCGTTAAAAAATTCGCCGCCGCTGCCATCCAGAATGCGGACAAACAGTTGGCAAAGCAGAATCATTCCGCCGGAGGCAACAGACAGCAGCCCGGTATAGCTGCGGAATACCCGGGAGAAAAAGATACTGCGCTCCTTGCCGCTACCGGAATCCGCTATGGCAGAAAGCTGCCAGGCCTCCGTGAACAGGGTACTGACCAGCATTAGCAGGTTGGGTATTTTGTAGGCAAAAGCGTAAAGGCCCGAGGCGTTACTGCCGAGCATATATAAGACAAACTTTTTATCACTGGCATTGGTCACCCACCAGCACATACTGGCAGGTACTAGGGGCAGGGAGTATTTTACCATACTGATAAACAGCTTTTTGTCGAAACGGGAAAAGTCCAAATAACGCTGCAAATCGGCAATTGTGATCAAAAATAGCATGCTGCAAAAATCTGCGGCGACGGTCGCCAAAATGTATCCTGTGACCCCCAGCTGCAGCGGCTTCAGGAAAAGGATATAGAAAACAACCAAAAGCAGGGTATTCAATATGCCGTCTGCAGCATACAGACGAGTATACTGACGGGAACGGACAAACTGGCTGCAAAGATTTCTGCCACAGCTGACAAAGATATACAGGTAAACCAGCCAGCGATAGCCATCCAGCGCGCTCTCCTGCAGGGCGGGGTACAAAAGCGCCATCAACACTGCGCCGATACCCAAAGCCACTACGCCGCAGGTGAAGACAGACCGTTTGCTACAGGCGGAATCCAGCCCGAAACGGATGACGGCGTTAGAGATACCAATGCACGCCAAAGGCAGCAGCAGCTGGCAGGTGTCCTGAATATTGGTGGCAATAGCGTAATCGTCCGGGCTTAAGATACCCGTGACGAAGGGCATAATTAAATAGACTAGTATCTTTGAGCCGAAGCTGCTGAGCGCAAAAAGTAAGGTGTTGGCCAAAAGTCGTTTGTATTTGTTTAAACCGTTTTCCAAAGCGGTTGCCGCTCCTTCTGTTCCAGATAGTCATTCCTAATAATAAAGTATATCACGCTATGCCGGAAAAATAAAGATTTTATCAAAAATACTTTCTCAAACTGAGAAAAACAGACAAAACATTACCGATATATTAGTCATTAGTGCCAAAAAAAGAAAAGACTTTTTGACACAACAGAGAAAATGAAATACCGAGCTTGAAAGCATTGACTTTGCATTTTTCGTATGTTATAAAAGAGCAAACCGGGTCTGTTTCGGTATGAAAATGCCCGGAAAAACTGTTCCGCCTGCAGTGTTGAGAACAGTAAAAGCAATTCAGACAAAAGAAGGAGATTACACAATGGATGTCATTAAAAATGAAGGTGTTTTTCGTCTGTTTGACAAACATGCCGGACTGATTTTTACCGACGAAAAACAGCTGGACCGTATTATTCAGGGACCGGATACTCCCATTTTTGTGGATGAGGATCTGGGCTTTTCAGCAGAACGGCAAAAGCTGAACGATGATAATTCCACCCTGGCAAGCCGTTGTAAAGAGGCTGCTGACCGGGGTTGCACCCGTATGGAGGTCAGCTATGACTTTTTCTTTGGCGGCACCACCCGTCACAACTACCCCAGTGATGAGACCACTATCAAAGCCTTTAAGGCAGTGCGGGATGAGGCTGCGAAAAACGGCATGAGCTTCGGCGCCTCGATCCTTTCTCCGTTGGATGTGGGCGGTGGCTGGGCCAAGATCAGCGATGAGACCGGTTTTACCTATCAGTTTATGGAGACGGATATCAAGCCGGACGGGAGCTACTGCGTCCCCATGAGCTGCCAGGTGCAGTGGTATAACAACAAGGGACCCATTCATCTGATTCCCCACCATGTGGAGGTGTACGCATTTACAGAAGAGCGTATCGGCAATACCCCCTACTTCTGCGTGGACGAAAACGCCATTCAGACCATCAGCGAGACGGCAAGCTACGAGATCGACGAGAGTGATATGGTGACCACCTCTAACGGTTACAAGCACTGCTCTATGAAGATTTTTGGCAAGTGGGCAAACCCCACGGCAAACCGTGCCCTGTGCATTATGGTTTACCGCACCCCGGAGCTGGACTATTTTGCGCCCAGCGCCTCTGCGTTCATGAAAAAATTACTGGATACTCATAACGAGGCAGGCATTGATTACGGTGGCTTCTACTCTGATGAGATGCATATCCAATTTGACTGGGATCTGGAGGAGCACTTTGGCGATAAGGAGGTCAACACCCGTTATCTGACCACCCATCTGGCACAAAAGTATGCCGAGCTGTACGGTGAAAAGTATAAGGAATTCCCCAAGTATCTGATCTATATGGCTTACCATCAGCATGATTTCCTGCCCGGCGCGGAGGGTAAGGTCAATGCGCAGCATGTGTTCGGTAAAACCGAAAAGGATATTGCCGATACCTGGCAATTCCGCAACCGTTACTTCGAACTGCTGCAGCGCACGGTCGTTGATTTGGCCAACAACTCCAAAGCTTATGCCGAAAAGTTGTGGGGCGCTCCGATTATGACCCGGGCTCACGCTACCTGGCAGGAATCCCCCACCTGTGACCACTACTACAAGGTTGCCAACACCATCGGCGGTTTTAATGTACAGGAGCTGTTGGGTGAGGAGTATGCCGACATCAACATTAAATCCCCTGTGGCAGACCGCGCCAAGCTGGAGATTGCCAAAGCCGACAAGGCTGCGGAGCTGGGCATATCCCGTTATGACTACACGCCATGGTACGACTGGGGCTGTTCCATTCGTGAGAATATCTCCGCCTGCTATGACTATTTCAAGTGGAATGAATTTTTGTGCGGCGGTGGTACCGACCATGCCGAGGGCGGCAACTATGACCGCAACTACTACAGCGAGGCACTGGCAGCCTCCTTTGGCGAGCTGAACAAGTACGGTGAAGCCTACTGTGCCGGTTGGGGTATGCCCCATAAGCTGGCAAAGCTGTTTAACCGTATGGCAAATGCCTACGGCAACAGCCCCAGCTGCGATGAGCTGAGCTTTGTCAATGGTCTGGGCACCCGCCGTACCGATGTGTTGGCGCTATATCCCATTAAGCTGAACAACGCCGAGGAGCGGTTCGGCAGCTGGATGGTGCAGTACGGCTACTGCAACTATATTACCGAAGAGAAGTTCCTGGAGAATGCAACCCTGACCGAGGACGGTAAGCTGGAAGTCAACGGACAGAAATTCCGTTGTGTGGTCGCCCTGTTTGAGCCGTTTTTGGCTGATAAGACGATGGGTATGCTGGAGAAGTTTGTCGCAGCCGGCGGTAAGCTGTTATGGATGAGCGTACCTGCGCTGCTGAACGAAAAGGGCGAAGATATAGCGCCGCGTTTTGCTAAGCTGTTTGGTTTGTCCGGTGTGTGCCATGCCGGTGAGGAAGTGTTCCGCAAGGGCGAAGCCGTCCGGTTCGGCGGAATGTTCGCAGGTATAAAGGACATGAAAGTCCCCACGGACTATATCGTGGACGCCTTGTGGCCGGTAGCTATTGCGGACGCCCAGCCGGTTGCCTATGTAGATGATACCCTGGTCGGCACTGCAAAGCAGTATGCCGGCGGGGGTCTGGCTGTGTATATGGGCTGCCGTCTGCGTGACGATCAGTCCCAAAGCCTGGGCGAGGATGTGGACACCCTGTTCCGTGTACTGTGCGCAATGGGCGCCTATCGGCCCGGTTCTCTGGAGGTTCGCAGCCGCGAGACCAACGCGGAGTACCTGCTGAACACCTTTGCAGACGGGTCCATCGCCTGTGCGCCCCATTTCCGTAAGGTGTATGAGGCATGGGAGGGCAAGTTCTTCCGTGAGGAGGCATTTGACGCCGCTGTCCTGGAGGGCAGGCAGCTGCCCACCGGTCATATCTCTTTGCATGAGGAGATCGCCGGGCACAACATTGACTTTGAGGGTGAGGAATATGTCGGCTACAATCTGGATGAGGCTGGCGCACCCAAGGCGATGTTCGGCATAGGTACCGACGGCATTACGGTGGACGGCGTAAAGTATATCTTTGCGGACCGCGTTGCCAAGTTTGAGTTTGCGCCTGTCCCTGAGAAGTATCTGACGGAGGATGTAAAGCGCGCCATACTGACCACCTGCTGGACTACAGGCGCTACCGTAAGTGTGCCGGTGCCGGGCAGCAGTGAGGTCAAGGTACTGGCTTGCCGCGACCGTCTGTTTAAGGCAGAGGATGCCGTGCCCTTTACCCGTGAGGACGGTGTAGTACGCTATACGGTGGACGAGGCTTTGGCCGGTAAACGCATCTATATTATCTATTAAATTACTTGATCTGAATGGACAAAAGGGGGCTGTGCAAGGAACTATCGGTTTCTTTCACATGTCCCCTTTTGCTTGGAATCGGGACGATTAAGCTGGAAGGGAGAGCTATCAAATGGATGTTGTAAAAAATGAAGGGGTATTTCGTCTATACGACAGGCAGACCACTTTGATTCTGACAGATGAAAAGCAACTGGATCGAATTATTGAGGGACCGCAGGTTCCCATTTTTAAAGATGAGCAGAAGGGCTTTTCCGGCGAAAAGCAGCGGATAAACGATGATGATACGACCTTGGAAAGTTTTTGTAAAAAAGCCGGTGAGCGGGGCTGCACCCGCGCTGAGGTCAGCTACGACTTCTTTTTCGGCGGCACGACCCGTAATAACTACCCCAGTGATGAAACCACTATCAAAGCGTTTAAGGCGGTGCGGGATGAGGCGGCCAGGAACGGTATGAGCTTCGGCGCCTCGATTCTTTCCCCTCTGGATGTGGGCGGCGGCTGGATCAAACTGAGTGACGAGACCGGCTTCACCTATCAGTATCAGGAGACAGATATCAAGCCGGACGGCAGCTACAGCATCGGAATGAACTGCCAGCGCCAGTGGTATAACAATAAGGGACCGATCCACCTCATCCCCCATCATGTGGAGGTCTATGCTTTTTCGGAGGAGCGTATCGGAAATACCCCGTACTTCTATGTGGATGAGAACAGAATTTTGTCTATCAGCCAGACGGCTGAGTACGAAATTCAGGAAGACAAGACGGTAACCACCGGCGCAGGCTACGGGTACTGCCCCATGCGCATTTTCGGTAAGTGGGAGCATCCCACTGCAGACCGGGCCCTATGCATTATGGTCTATCGTACCCCGGAACTGGACTATTTTGCTCCCAGCGCAAAAGAGTTTATGAAAAAGCTGCTGGATACCCATAACGAGGCGGGCGTCGACTACGGCGGCTTCTATTCGGATGAAATGCATATTCAGATGGACTGGGATCTGGGTACTGCCCATTACGGCGAGACGGAGCTTTGCACGCGCTATCTCACCGATCATCTGGCGGAAAAATATGCCCAGCTGTACGGTGAAAAATACCGGGATTTTGCAAAGTATTTGATTTATATGTCCTATCATCAGCATGATTTCCTTCCCGGAGAGAAGGGAAAAATAAACGCCCAGCATGTGTTTGGTAAAACGGAAAAAGATATTGCGGATACATGGCAGTTCCGTAACCGGTATTTTGAGCTGCTGCAGCGTACAGTGGTGGATTTGTCCAACTACGCCAAGGCTTATGCAGAGAGTCTGTGGGGTGGCCCCATTATGACCCGTGCGCATGCAACTTGGCAGGAGGCACCTACCTGCGACCATTTTTATCGGGTCAAGGGTGCTGAAGGCGGCTTTGATATCGGCGAAATGCTGGCCCCCGAGCTTGCGGCGGTCGATGACAAATCCCCAGCTGCACTGCGCGCCGCAAAATACAAAGCAATCGGCGATAAAATGAAAGAGCTGGGGATCTCTACCTACGAGTATACCCCCTGGTATCACTGGTCCACCTCGATCCGCGAGAACATGTCCGCCTGTTACGACTATTTCAAGTGGAACGAGTTCCTGAGCGGTGGCGGTACCGACCATGCGGAGGGCGGCTTCCTGGATCGCAATTATTTCAGTGAGGCGTTGGCGGCATCCTTTGGCGAGCTGAACAAGTTTGAACAGGCCTACTGCGCCTGCTGGGGTATGCCTAAGGAGTTAAGCGGGATGTTCAGCCGCGTTGCCAATGTGTACGGCAACAGTCCAAACGGAGACGAGATCGGTTTCGTCAACGGTTTGGGTACCCGCCGTACCGATGTGCTGGCACTGTACCCCATCAAGCTGAACAATGCGGAAGAGCGGTTCGGCAGCTGGATGGTGCAGTACGGCTACTGGAATTACATCACTGAGGAAAAGTTCTTAGAAAATGCAATTTTGACCGATGACGGAAAAATAGAGGTCAACGGTCAAAAATTCCGCTGCATTGTCGCACTGTTTGAGCCGTTCCTGGCAGATAAGACCATGTCTGTGCTGGAAAAATTTGTAGCAGTCGGCGGTAAACTGTTATGGATGAGTGTTCCCGCACAACTGAATGAAAACGGAGAGGATATCACCTGGCGATTTGCGGCGTTGTTCGGCCTGGCTGGAATCACCTGTTCCGGCGCAGAGGAATATCATAAGGGCGAGGCGATCCGCTTTACCGGCTTATTTGGCACGGTAAAGGATATGCCTATCCTGAACGATTATCTTGTTGACGCGGTTTATCCGGTGACGGCGGCAGATGCGGCCGTGGTAGCTTCTGTAAGCGGCAAACCGGTCGGTACAGTCAAACAATATGCCGGCGGCGGTATGGCTGTTTATATGGGCTGCCGCCTGCGGGACGATCAGTCCTGCAGCCTGGGTGAGGATATTGATACCCTGTTCCGTGTGCTGTGTGCTATGGGCGCCTATCGGCCCGGCTCGTTGGAGGTGCGCAGCCGTAACAGTCATGCAGCGCTGGTGTACAATACCTTTGCGGACGGTTCCATCGCCTGCGCGCCTCATTTTCGCAAGGTGCAGGAGGGCTGGGAGACCCGGTTCTTCCGGGACACCGAGCTGGATGCCGAAACCATGAAAAATCTGGAGCTTCCGGAGCGGCATATCTCGCTGCATGAGCAGATCGTCGGACATAATATCGATTTTGAAGGCGAAGAATTTGTCGCATATAATCTAGATGAAATCGGTGCGCCTAAGGCAATGTTCGGTATCGGTACCGACGGTATTACGGTGGACGGTGTGAAATTTACCTTTGCGGATCGGACTGCAAAGTTTGAGTTTGCTCCGGTACCGACCAAGCGGTTGGCAGACGGTACAGAAAAGGCTATCCTGACCACCTGTTGGACCGCCGGGACCACAGTCAGTGTGCCGGTACCGGGTGACGGAGCCGTCCAGGTGCTGGCTTGTCGGGACCGACTGTTTGACGCAGCGGATTCCGTGCCCTTTGTTCGTGAAAAAGGTGTTGTACGTTACACAGTAGATGAAAAATCTGCTGGCAAACGCATCTTTATCCTGTATTGATTTCGAGGGGGCTGCGTAAGAAACGGTATTTTTACGCGGCCCCATTTCCGTCCGGGAAGATAAAGACATATCGCTTAAAAAAGGTGGAAAGAGAAGATGAAAGTTATAAAAGATACGGAATTACAGGTATCCGCGGTATGCTTTGGTAGTTGTCCCATCAGCCTGACGGCGGAAGAACCGGAGGTTTTTCGGCTGCTGGACCGGTTTGTGGATGCAGGCGGTAATTTTATCGATACCGCCAATGTATACGGAAAATGGGCCCCTTGGTTCAGTAACTTCAGCGAGCAGCGGCTGGGTAGGTGGCTGCGTACCCGTAAGGACCGGGACAAAATTGTCATAGCCACCAAAGGCGCCCATTATGATCTGGAAAACCCGAACCGGATAATGCGGCTGGGATATGAGGAAATACTGGCAGACGCCATAGAAAGCCTGAAATCCTTAGGGCTGGATACCCTGCCATTTTACTGGCTGCATCGGGACGATTTGAGCCGCCCGATTGGGGAGATTTTGGAAAGCTGTGACCGGCTGCGCCGACAGGGCTATATCCGGTACCTAGGGGCATCCAACTTTACCGCAGAGCGGTTGTGGCAGGCAAGGGAATATGCGCAGCAGCACGGGATTCCCGGTTTTGCTGCGGTGTCTAACCAGTGGAGCCTGGCAACCGTAAACGAGGGCGGAAACAATAACCCGGATCCGACCCTGGTACTGCAGAGTGAGGCTGAGAAGAAGTTCCATGCCCAGACCGGCGTAACGGCAATTCCGTTTCAGTCTACTGCGCGGGGGTGGTTCGCCAAAGCGGCAGCGGGTCAGCCCATTGCGCCGGATGTAACCAGGGCATTTGACAACCCGGTAAACCGGGCGACCCTTGCCGAATTGCAGCGTTTGGCAGCCACGACCGGTCATTCGGTGCAGGCGTTGGCAGTGTCCCAGCTGACAAAAGTACCGTTCCCAGTTATTCCCATTACCTCTGTCAGCAATGATGCCCAGATGGATACTCTGTTAGAGGCGATGGAGCTGCTGGACGACTAAAAGGTTGACCGTATTCAGCTTTACCGCCTCGAAACGGGTGGGAGCGGATGACAGGAGAAAAAAAGAAAGGATAGATTGTCTTATGAACCACTTGATTCAAAAAGCCCCTGAAACAATGACCTCAAAAAGGCGGGTGCAGTTGACCTTTGCCCATGAAAAGACGGACCGTGTTCCGATTGACGCATTTTTTAACCCCGGTATCTTAAGCCGGGTTATGGGGGCATTTGGCCTGAAACCCCAGCAGATGGAAGAGCTGAAGGAAGCATTGGGTGTGGATTTTCGGGATGCATATCCCGCCTATACAGGCCCGCTGCTTTTCCCGGAAAAAGAGGGACGCAGGGTAGACTCGGTTTACGGTTTTTATACCCGCTGGGTACCGCATGAAGGCGGGGGCTATGATGATTTCTGCGATTTTCCCCTGAAGGATGCCGACCCGGAGCAGATTGCCAATTTCCCGGTACCCTCCCCCGATGATTTTGACTTTGATACCTGTATTGAATTTTACAAGGCTCATCCCGATAAGGCACTGTATGTGGGTAACGCCGGCATTGCGGATATTATTAATTCTATGGGTCGGGTCATGGGCATGGAGGATATCTTGGTCAACCTGATGATGGAAGATGAGGCGACCCTGCAGCTGATCCACCGAAAGGTTGAAATGGAGATGGGTATTATGGACCGTCTGCTCAGCCGAGGCAAGGGCTTGATTGATTTTATGTGGATAGGCGAGGATCTGGGCACGCAGATAGCCCCGATGGTCAGTTTGGAGCTATACCGTAAAACCATGCGTCCGGTGCACAGCATGGCGGTACAACTGGCAGACAGCTATGGTATCCCCACCATGATACACACCTGTGGGTCCTCCAGTTGGGCGTACCCGGATTTTATCGATATGGGCATTAAAGCCGTAGATACTTTACAGCCGGAGGCGGTCAATATGTCCCCCGCCTATTTAAAAAGCCGTTTCGGAGAAAAGTTGACCTTCCACGGGTGTATTTCCACGGCGGGTGTGCTATCCTTCGGCACGCCGGAGCAGGTGCGGCAGGAGGTTAAGGACACCCTGTCAGTTATGATGCCGGGCGGTGGCTACATGTTGTCCCCCACCCACCTGATACAGGATAATACCCCCGTGGAAAATGTCATAGCTATGTATCAGGCGGCTCACGATTTCGGCAGATACGAATAACGGCAGAGCGATACCGCATAAAACAGCCAAAGAAAAACAGTACAGACCGACACCGGTAAAACCGGACGGTCTGCACTTTCTGTCTGCATTTACTTTACGGTGGAAGACATTTTACCGAATATCGCAAAATCGGTAATACCGATCTGTAGTCCCGCAGGCTTGCCTGTAATACGGATACGGATCTGACTGCAGAGCCGAACAGGAAAACTGCGGTAATCTATATTGTAATCTATTGCATTATCACTGCAGTCTAGCAGGGTCAGCCAGGGGCTATCCGGCAGTTCCTCTCTATATTCTATGATATATTGTACCGGCCCGGGTAATATGCCTTTATCGTAGTCCAAACCGATCTCCCGCCAAAATAGTCGGATACCGCTTACATCGTAGGGTGCATCCAGCTCATAGGTCAGGGTCGGGGCAATATCCTCCGGGTCTGGCTGCCACCAGGTAAGCGCACTGCCGTCACTTGCGTAAATGGTGTCTCTCCCGGCGAAAACGCTGGAGGCTACAGGGTGATGCCACTCGTTTAAAATGCATAGCAGTGGACTGTTTTGCGCTACGGGTTCGTCGACAACACCGGGGGCATACTGGGGAGTGTCGGTCACTCCGTGGGGGCAGTACAGCTCTCCGTTTTGGTCAACAGCAACCAGGTCCATACCGATCCGCCGTTCGTAATTATGCAGATAGGGCACGGCAACGGTATAAAAAGCCCAAAGAGTATTGTTCGGACCGTGTTCTACGCAGCCGTGGCCGCAGCCGCGCACAATTCCCTCCTTGTGGATGGTCAAGGGGTTGTTCTTCTGGCAGATAAAGCCGCTGAGCGGACCCTCGTCTGAGTAGTATACAGCCATGCAGTAGTTGGCAAACTGGGTGTTAGGGGCGGCGTATATCATATAGTAGCAGCCGCCGTGCTTGATCATATGAATACCTTCTGTCCAACCGAAGGCGGTGTTCTGATTTCCGGGACCGAACCGTTCCCAAGGGTGATTTTGCGGGTCCATCCGCTGTACTTCCACAGGACCTTGCAGTACCTGCCGGGGGTTGTCCGGGTCAAGCTCCCACCCCAGATTGACACAGGCGGCAAAACGGCTGCCTTTTTGCGGGATCATGTTAAAGCCGTATAGGTAGATTTTGCCGTCATCGTCCACAAAAAGGGCGGGGTCAGTGACTAAAAACTCCTTGCCGTCCAGTCCGATAAAGCTGCCCAGCCGGGTAAAGGGGCCGGTAGGAGTGTCACCCACATACAGGGGGCACTGCCAGCTGGTCAATAAAAATCTGCCCTTCCACGGTATGATAGCAGGGCTATACTTGGGACAGTAGGGCGAGGTAGAGATATGCTTCCAGCTGCAAAAATCTTCACTGACCCATGCCATGCCGTAGCTGGGATAAAGGTACCATTTGTTTTGCCAGTAAAAAACAGTAGGGTCCGAAATGGAGCGGTAGTCCGTGCCGGTCAGCTCAGTCGGGCGGGGCATCGGATCAAACATGCCGTCCTGCGGAATCAGCCATTCGTCACACCCGCGGGGAATATCGGGTATGGGCAGCGGGTTACAGTAGGTTGGTAAACCCTTCATCAACAGAAAACCTTCTTCCTATGAGAAATATTCGGCGTGGAATCAGCCGGTTTGTCCTCATTATAGCAATGCAGTACGAATGCGTCAAGATAAAGAAAAGGAAGTCTGAAAACGGTGCTTGACAAACGAAATGGAAACGGATAATATTCTTTTGTAGGGCGGTTCTGCAGCCTTGGAAATAAAAAAAGATGCAGAAGAAAGTGCAGCTTGAAAGACATGGAAGGCATTTTCTTGACACAAAAAAGAAAAGCGCTTTCAAACAGCTTAGGAGAACAGAAAGGACAGGAAGAACAATGGCAGAGTTTGGACAGGAAATTAAAAAGCTGGGTTTTGGTCTGATGCGGTTGCCTATGAACGGCGCAGAGGTAGACCTGGAAACCACCCAAAAAATGGTGGATGCTTTTATTGCTGCCGGTTTCACCTATTTTGATACGGCATATGGCTATATTGGTGGCAAAAGTGAGGCCGCCGCCAAAAGGGTTCTGGTAGAAAAATATCCGCGGGAGAGCTTTCAGCTTGCAACCAAGCTGCCCGCTTGGGCCGGTTGCAAGACCCCGGAGGACGCAAGAAATATGTTCTACACCTCCTTGGAGCGTACCGGCGCAGGTTATTTCGACTTTTACCTGTTGCATGCGATGAGCTCTAAAAATAAGCAGATTTTTGAAGATCTGCATGTTTGGGAATTTGCCGCAGAGCTGAAAGCAAAGGACCTTGTTAAGCATGTAGGCTTTTCTTTCCATGATTCCGCAGAGGAGCTGGAAAAGCTGCTGACGGAACATCCCGAGGCGGAGTTTGTTCAGCTGCAGATTAACTATGACGACTGGGAGAGCGAAGGGGTGCAGTCCCACAAGTGCTACGAGGTTGCCCGCGCCCATGCCAAACCCGTAATTATTATGGAGCCGGTCAAGGGCGGCAATCTGTCTGCCCTGCCTGCACCGGTTGCGGAGATTCTGAAGGCTGCCGATCCGAACGCCAGCCTCTCCAGCTGGGCATTGCGGTTTGCAGCTTCTCTGCCGGGCTTGGTCACCGTGCTGTCCGGTATGTCCACCCCGGAGCAGATGGCAGATAACCTTGCTACGATGACCGATTTTAGGCCGTTGAGTCCCACAGAGCGTGAGGTGTTGGATCGGGCAAAGGCTGCATTGGATGCGCTGCCACGTATTCCATGCACCGGCTGTCGGTACTGTGTGGCTGGTTGTCCGCAAAAGATTGCCATTCCAGATATCTTCCATGCGGCAAATTTGGTACAGGTTTACAATAATCTTCCTGGGGCAAAGGGCCATTATGGCTATGTGACGAAAGAGGGCGGAAAAGCCTCTGCCTGTGTTGCCTGTGGCCAATGTGAGAGTGTTTGTCCCCAGCATATCGGTATCATCGGTGAGCTGGAGAAAACGGCAAAGTTATTTGACGGCGAATAAAACGTCATAATAAAAGGCGAAGGAATTCTCAAAAAGAGAAAGCCTTCGCCTTTTTTGCACATCTTTAAGGGAAATCAGCCCTTTGCACTGTCAACATTACGGTCTGCTATTTTCGGCGGAAGTGTATTCGCCTCCGTATTATCGGTAGTATCTCCTGCCGGGCCGCCTGTTTTCTTTCGGGTGGGATAAAGGGCGGCGGCAAGCAGACTGGTCAAGGGAATGGCAGATAGAATGCCTAAGCTGCCGACCAATGCCTGTTCCACATCCACTACGATCATCTCCCGGTTCATGATGTTCATGAGAGAGGAGTTGTACGCCACAATCAGTACAACGGTCGCAAGAGAGGAGCCGATGTAGGCAAGCACCAAGGTATTTGCCATTGTACCCATCATATCACGGCCGATGGTAAAGCCGGAGCGCAGTAATGTGCCAAAGGTGGGGTGTTCCATCTGTTCATTCAGTTCGTGCAGAGAGGAGGAAATAGAGATTGCCACATCCATGACGGCACCGGTTGCGCCGATGATGATAGCGGAAAAAATGATGGCCCGCAGGTCAATGGAGCTTTCTCCGAGCTGTACCAAATAGATGGACTGCTCATCCACCATGCCGGTTATGTTCATAATACGGTTCAGTGCGGCGGTCAAAAGCCCGGCAATCAATACGCCGGAAAAGCACCCGGCTGCGGCAATCAGAGTTTTGCGGTTGTAACCGTTTACGATCAGCAGAGTGAAGACGATGGAGTACAGGCAGCTCAAAATGCTCCAGACATAGATATTGCAGCCTGCTAAAATGGCAGGGACGAAAACCATAAAGACCACCAGACAGGTCAAGCCCAAGCCAAGCAGGGTGTTCAGCCCCTTGATTCTGCCAAAAACCAGAACTGCGGCGCAAAATGCAAGGGCGAGCAGCGTCAGGGTATCACTGCGCCAGTAGTCGGCAAAGCTGTAGGCGTAACCCTCAGAGGTGTGCCGTTCGTAAATCAGGACCGTATCACCTTTGCGTACAGCACGGGTGTTGGCGGACAGGGAGCCGTCAATGTATTGGGTGACGGTGACCTGGGTGCCCTTGCGGTATTCGTTGGTAAATTTGGCGCGGAAGGTGATTGCCGTATCCACAGCGGCATTTTTGTCGCTGATGGAGGTAGCCTCCTGTGAGACATCGGTAATCTCCAGCACCTTTGCCCGCATGGAAATGAAGTCTGCCGTTTTAAAGGCAGACAGGTCAGAGCGGTTTTGAATGTATCGGTAACTAATAAAAAGCAGAAGAAATGCGGCTAAAATAGTGAAAACATACAGTAGTCGTTCTTTTTTGGTGTTTAAAGAATGATCAGTCATTTTATACCATCCCTTCTGTGACAATAATACAGTACTGTATTGTAACAATTTTGTAGTAATTTTACAAGGACTTTCACAGTATTTGCAAACTTTTCAAGTCGTATTCCCACAATGAAAGACAAAAAGCAGTGGCCCGAAAGATCAGAACCACCGCTTTTGTATAGCCGGTTTTTAAAATCAGTTTTGTTTTTGATCCGGATGGTATTGGGCGCAGGTACACTTTTTCCATTTCAGACCGCTTCCACAGGGACAGGGGTCGTTTCGACCGATTTTATTGCTGCGTACCGGCTTTTTTTCGGTGCCGTCGTCACCGCCCGCATTCTGTTGTACCCTAGCAACTGCTTTCCGCTCGGCAAATTCCATAGTCAGTACAAATCGGGCAGTATCTGCCTTAATGGCCTCTACCATGGCATCAAACATATCAAAGCCTTCCATGCGGTATTCCACAACCGGGTCACGCTGGGCGTAACTGCGCAGACCGATACCGCGGCGAAGCTCTTCCATGGCGTCAATATGATCCATCCATTCCCGGTCAACCGCACGCAACAGCAAGGTGCGTTCCAATTCACGCATCATTTCAGAGCCGATCTTCTCCTCTTTTTTGTGCAATACCGTCATAGCGCGGTCATTCAGCAGCGTTTGCAGTTGTTCGGCAGTGACCGTTTTGAGCTCTTGCTCCGAGTAGATAAAATCAGTGGGGGTACACAGCCAGCCAAGATAGTGGGCGCGCAGCCTGTCCAGATTCCAATGGGCAGTATCCTCACCTACGCAACAGTCAGCAATCTCGGAAGCTATGCTGTCCCGGATCATGGTATGTACGCTTTCAGAGACATCCTCGCCTTCCAAGACCTGATGGCGCTGCTTATAAATAATTTCACGTTGGGTGTTCAGCACATCGTCATATTGCAGCACACTTTTACGAATGGAGAAGTTCCTACCTTCAATTCCCTTTTGTGCGCGCTCAATGGTACTGGCAAACATCTTGTATTCCATACCCTCGTCGCCCATCTGAGAGAGGGTATTTTTCAGCATAGTCATAGCGCCGTTGTTCGCACCAAATACGCGCAGTAGGTCATCGTCGGTAGAGAGGAAGAACTGGGTTTCACCCGGGTCCCCCTGTCGGCCGCTTCGTCCCCGCAGTTGGTTGTCAATTCGCCTGCTTTCATGACGCTCGGTGCCGATAATGTACAGACCGCCTGCCGCCTTAACCTTTTCGGCTTCGGCAGAAATCTGTGCCTTATATTTGGTCAGGGCAGCAAGATAGGCCTCCCGAATCTGTAGAATATCGGCGCCTTGCGTCTCAGCATGACTGTCTGCCTCGGCAAGCAGCTCCTCACTGTAACGGGGCTGGGGACCCTCCTCTGTTTCAACCATCTGACGGCGCAGCTCGTTTTTTGCCAAAAACTCGGCATTACCGCCCAAAACAATATCCGTACCGCGTCCTGCCATATTGGTGGCAATGGTGACCGCGCCAAATTTGCCGGCCTGGGCAACAATCTCGGCCTCCTTTTCATGGTGCTTGGCGTTCAATACCTCATGGGCAATACCCTGCCTTTTCAGCATCCGGCTTAACAACTCGCTTTTTTCAATACTGACCGTACCGACCAGGACAGGCTGGCCTTTTTCATGGCAGGCAATAACCTGATGAATGATGGCGTCGTATTTCTGCTGCTCAGTACCGTACAGGACATCTGTGTGATCAATACGCACTACCGGTCGGTTGGTGGGAATTTCCACAACCTGCAGACCGTAAATTTCAATAAATTCATCCGCTTCCGTTTTGGCGGTACCGGTCATACCGGAAAGCTTTTCGTACATGCGGAAGTAGTTCTGGAAGGTGATGGAAGCCAGAGTTTTGCTTTCATGGGCGACGGTAACGCCCTCCTTGGCCTCAATTGCCTGATGCAGACCTTCGTTGTAACGGCGACCTAACATCAAACGGCCGGTAAATTCATCGACAATGATTATTTCACCGTTTTTGACCACGTAGTCAACATCACGCCGCATTACGCCGCGGGCTTTGATAGCCTGATTGATATGGTGTGCCAGCTCTGTGTTTTCCGGATCGGACAGGTTCTCAATGTTAAAGTATTTTTCCGCTTTGGAAACACCGGCAGCAGTCAGGGTCGCACTTTTGGCCTTTTCATCTACCAGATAGTCGCCGTCGACATAGCCTTCACTGCCGGCATCATCCATATCCAGCTTGGTATCCTGCTCCACCACCTTGCTCATTTTCAGCGTTTTGGCAAACGCGTCTGCTTTGGTGTAAAGCTCGGTGCTTTCTTCGCCGATGCCGCTGATGATCAGCGGAGTTCGCGCCTCGTCAATCAGGATACTGTCAACCTCATCCACGATAGCGTAATAGTGGCCCCGCTGTACCATATTCTCTTTACGGACGACCATGTTATCCCGCAGATAGTCAAAACCAAACTCGTTGTTTGTGCCGTAGGTGATATCACAGGCATATGCCCGGCGGCGCTGTTCAGCATCCAGGTCATGGACGATCAGGCCAACGCTCAGACCCAAAAAACGGTATAGCTTACCCATCCACTCGCTGTCGCGGCGGGCAAGGTAATCGTTTACGGTGACAATGTGGACGCCGCGTCCGGTCAGGGCGTTTAAGTAGACCGGCAGGGTGGCAACCAGGGTTTTACCTTCACCGGTTTTCATTTCGGCAATATTGCCACCGTGCAGGACAATACCACCAATCAACTGAACAGAAAAATGCCGCATGCCCAATACACGGGTACCGGCTTCCCGACAGACGGCAAAGGCATCCGGCAGAATATCATCTAAGGTTTCGCCTGCCGCCAGTCGCTCCTTCAGCTTTCCGGTCACAGCCTGCAATTCCCCGTCGGTCATTACGGCGTAGCTATCGGCAAGTGCTTCTATCCTGGCAACGATAGGTCGGATACGCTTTAATTCTTTATCGGAAAAATTTCCGAAAATTTTTTCAATCAGGGACATGAAGATAGCTCCTTACTTGGCGGCAAATGCCGTTTATTTTGTACCTTACTATTTTACTGTTTTGCGTTTTTTTTGTCAAACGCTATGCAGGCAGGAAACAGGAAAAAGACCGTGTGTTGGTGGCTTTTCGCTATTTTTTACCCATGCTTCACTGAAATTTAACACAAGAAAAGGAAAAAGCCTCCCTTGATGGACAAGGGAGGCAAAAGGAAAAAGAAGAAATCGCATACCGGAGAAGGATGAAACTCCGGCAACGGTAAGAAATAATCGTTTGTCGGGTGAGAGATTTTTCTGTTCTCTCAACGCAATTAATTATAACAGATAGTTTCGGCATTGTCAACAAAAATATATGTGGAATATTGGGTAAAATAACAGGCATATATTGTGAAAAATACACAAAAAAGAGCTGAAATATTCGCCAGGTTGACTCATTTAAAAGGAGACTTGACAAAATCGGATGTTTCCATTATCCTAATAAATCGGTGAGCTTACTAAAAAACAGAAAAGAATAGAGGGGTTTGCATGCGTCGCTCTAATATGAAAGCATTGGCACCTATCGGTGTGTTTTTGGTGTTGTATCTGGGCTTAGGTATCCTGTTTGAGTATGTTTTGAAAATTCCCATGGGCTTTTATTATATTCCCATTGTTGTATGCTTTATGATTGCAATTCTGGTGGCTTGCTTGCAAAATAAGGAGCTGCCCTTTGAGGAAAAGCTGGCGGTCATGGGCAAGGGGGTTGGTGATAAAAATATCATCACCATGCTGTTGATCTTTATGGCAGCGGGTATGTTTGTAGGCGTTGTCGGCCGTTCCAGCGCGGAAAGTGTAGCATATTTTATGCTGTCGGTCATTCCGGCACGGTTTGCCGTGGCTGTTTTGTTTGTGGTCAGCTGCTTTGTATCCACCGCAATGGGTACCAGCGTGGGGACTATTACCCTGATCACCCCCATCGCGGTAGCAGTATCTCAGGCCTCCGGTTATCAGCTGGCACTGTGTATCGGCGCAGTCATGGGCGGCGCAATGTTTGGCGACAACCTATCCTTTATCTCAGATACAACCATTGCCGCCTGCAACGGTCAGGGTTGTGCCATGAAAGATAAGTTTCGTGAAAACTTTGCCATTGCGCTTCCGGCAGCGTTGGCAACCTTGGTGCTGACTTTGGTAATCTCCCTGCAGGTTCAGCCGGGTGAGCTACAGCTGCCGGGGTACAATCTGGTGCAGATTGTACCCTACCTGTTGGTCCTGGTCGGCGGCATTATCGGCATCAATGTTTTTGTGGTGCTGTTGATCGGTATTGTGTCCGGTTCGGTAATTATGTTGGTAACCGGAGCAACCGAGGCGACTGTACTGCTTGCCAATATGGGCTCCGGCGTTACCGGTATGTTTGAGACCTCTATGGTGGCGGTACTGGTTTCCGCCTTGTGCGCACTGATTCGTGATTACGGCGGTTTTGAGGCGCTGCTGAACGGCACGAAAAAGGTGTTCAAGGGCCGTCGCGGCGGTCAGCTTGGTATGGGTCTGCTGGTGGGTGCTATGGATATCGCCACTGCAAACAACACCGTGGCTATCGTTATGGCTAACCCCATTGCCAAGGAGATGGCGGCGGAATATGGTATCTCTGCCCGAAAGAGCGCTTCGTTGCTGGATACCTTCTCCTGCATTTTCCAGGGCATTATACCCTATGGTGCGCAGATGCTGGTCGCAATTTCGGCAGCAACCAGCTTGGGCTGCACCGTATCCGCCTTTGAAATTATTCCGTTTCTGTTCTATCCCGGTCTGCTGTTGATCAGCTCGCTGGTGTTTATTTACATCATTCCCGAGCGTGCCAGTGTAGCTGCGAGCTCTGAAAATAAACAGTAAATAGTCTTGTGCAGGTGTCGGCCTTGGGTCGACGCCTGTTCTTTTTACAAAAAGATAGAAAAAGAAAAAACGATGTATTATAATGTAAATAGTTAAGAGGGGAGGGGTACAAATGCAGCGGTGGATCCTGCACTGTGATTGCAATAGCTTTTTTGCCTCGGTCGAATTGCTGGAGCATCCGGAATTGAAAGAACTGCCGGTTGCGGTGTGCGGAAATATCGAGGATCGTCACGGCATCATACTGGCGAAAAACGAGCCCGCAAAAAAGTACGGTATCCGTACAGCAGAAACGGTCTGGCAAGCTCGGAAGAAATGCCCAGAGCTGCAGCTGCTTTCTCCCCACATGCAAAAGTACCGTGAGGTCTCCCATCAAATAAACGAAATCTATGCCAGATATACAGATTTAGTTGAACCGTTCAGTATTGATGAAAGTTGGTTGGATGTTACCCACAGTTATCGTCTTTTTGCCCCGGATCCGGTCACTTTGGCAGACAAAATTCGGGCAGAGGTGCGGGAAAAAACAGGTGTAACCGTTTCGGTAGGTGTCAGCTTTACAAAGGTTTTTGCCAAGCTGGGCAGCGACATGAAAAAACCGGACGCAACAACCTATTTGCCCCCGGAATCGGTACAGGAGAAAATTTGGCCGTTGGATGTGGGAGAGCTGCTATTTGTGGGGCAGCATACCAGGGCTGCTTTGGCAGCGCATCATATCCATACAATCGGACAGCTGGCGGCTGCCCCAGTAGCTTATCTGGAAGAATTTCTCGGAAAGATGGGTCAGCAGCTTTCCAACTACGCGAGGGGTGAAAATGACAGTCCGGTGCATGAGATCGGCTGGCACGAGGAGCCAAAAAGCGTGGGCAACGGGATGACCTTTCGCCGTAATCTGACAGAGCTTGCCGATATCCGGTTAGGCATCGGCGTTTTGGCAGACAGTGTGGCGGTACGGCTGCGCAGGTTGGATTATCGCTGTACTGCCGTGCAGCTGGTTATCAAGAATCCAAACCTGCACTCCATTTCTCGGCAAAAGTCTTTGACCTATGCCACTGATCTGGAGAAGGATATTACCGCCGCAGCACTGGAGCTTGTGGAACAAAACTGGCAGCCGGGTAGCCCTATCCGCATGTTGGCAGTAACTGCAATGAACCTGACAAGAGAAGATCTGCCGGTTCAGACAGAAATGTTTCGGCCCCTTTCTCAGATGGATGACCGGCGTGCCCGGTTGGAGAGAGCAATGGACGCGGTGCGGCAAAAGCACGGCGATGGCAGTCTGGTCAGCGCGCATACTCTGCATAATGATATCGGCGTCAACCGACCCCCGGCCCGGGGTGAGCAAGAGGATTGACCGAAAAACTAAAATAAGCTTAAAAAGCATACCCGCGAAGGAAAATATTACCATCCTTTGCGGGTGTGTTTTTCACAGGTTGTTTTTTTGGGAAAAAACGGGTTATTTGGCAAGTACGAAAGAGCTGCCCGGTTTCAATGCGCCGGAACCAACGGTTACGCTTACTGTGCCAAGTGCTGCAACAGCCAAATTGCCGATAATATCTAATGCGTCTTTGATAGTAGGCATATCCAATTACCTCGGCGGTACTGTTATTTATACATTATTATTCATCAAAACAACCATTTGTTGTGACATAGCCTTTTTTGAAAAGGCTATGTCAGACAAAGAAGCGGATTTCATTCATCAGAGGCATTCAGCAAAGATGAATATTGCTCTCTTGTGGTGATTTTCTGTAAAGTAACCATTGCTTTATCATATTCGTTACAGTAGTGAGAAAAGCTGTCCGTTTTTTGCAACCGAAAGCCGACAGAGAGATATAAGAAGATTGCCTTTCGGCTCCAGGGCTGGGTATGAATATAAACCGGCAGCCGGTTTTGTCCGGCAAAAAGGTTCATAACGGCATAGCAAAGAGCTTTGCCGAGACCGCGGCCTTGGTATTCTTCCGCAACGACCAGCCAATGCAGCGAGGCAACGGCCATACCGTTACGCAGATCCTGCCAGGCAATGCAGGAGCCGATGACCTTATTTTTATCCGTTACAAGAAACAAGATGTTGCCGAGCAGGTCTCGATTTTGCAGATAGGTTGCTGTAAAGTAGCTTTCTGCTTTCTCCGGGGATTCAAAGTCACCGAGAGTATATTCCAGTTCTGCCCAGCTTTTTTCATAACCCTTTTGATAGGGCACAATAGAATACCTATTTGAAAGAGCGGGCGTATGATACCGATAGTGATCACACCGCAGGATGATATTATAAAACGGAATTGTGAGGTCTAACATATGCGCTCCTCCTCTTCGGTGGCGGAATTTCTGTTTTCAAAGCAATGCATCCAGCATCTTGACGCCGTCGACCGGGGCTAAGATTGAACCGTTGACTCCGTTGTTCTCAATATTGTGATACAGTACAAACAGTTCCTTAAAATATCTCTGAGCCTCGGCGTTTTCGGTTAAAAAGTTGCCGCTGAACTGGGTCAGCTGAAAATAATCCTCTTTTGTCCCGGAGAAATGCGTCAGCCAGTATTCATATCTCATAGCGTCCAGTATGGCGCGAATATAGAGGATACGCCACCGCCAGGCCCTATGTGCCCGGTTTTTCAGTTTGCTGTCTACTGCCAGGGCAATCGCTTGCGCTTTATAAGCCGCCTCAAGCTCAATTTTACCGCAGGTTTCGGCAGCAGTGTGGTTATACTCTATCAGCTCCATCATCTCCAGTACCTCCTGTGCAACGCCGGCACCATACTCGTAGCCGATATACTTGGTAAGAATATTCCGGTAATGGCGGTCTTTGTCCCAGTAGTATCCGGGCTGGTTAGTCGTATGCGTGCGGGGCAGAGAGCAGACCTTGGTTGGGGACGATGCATAGGCTGGTCTTCATACCGATTTCTCTGGCAAAGGTAAACAACTTTCGTACCCTATTTATACTGTCAGGATAGACCTCATCCCCGATTTCGTTGATGTTGGTCACCGGGATTAGCCCATGAACCGTATTATAGCCCCAAAGCACCAAATCGTATAGATAATCCTCCCGCTCCTGCACGGGAGCCATCTGATACCAGTTATAAAAGTGTATCGAAAAATAAAGGGTACGAAATCTGCAATCCGGTGCGGAATACCCGATAGGTGGATTGGGTATAAACTCATGATCTTTCCATACGCCGTTATGCAGAAATTTGCCGACGCCGTAATAAAATCCCAGAACATCGGCACCGGTCACCGAATAGCCGCCGCTTGTTTTTTCTATCAGGTAGCTTTCAGGGCCCTACAGGGTGGGGTCAATACGAAATTTCAGTCTAAGTCCGTTCGGAGATTCCGTAATATCGGCCCGCTCGGACACCTTTTTTATAAACAGATTTTTCAGTTTTATATTTCCGTTATCTATAATCCAAATCAGCATTCCGTTATCCTCTTTCGTTTTTTGACAGTGACACCTCAGTATTCTATTTTAATCAGCTTTATACCACTGTCGGTATCGCCAACGCAGAACCTGGCGGCAACCTCGTGGGTATTCATTGGCGGTGAAATCATACGGGTACCGGATGGGAAATAAGAAGGAGACTGATCCGGAATGGTGGAACCGCAGGGCGACCAGTTCCGCTTTTGAAGAGTATACAAGGATTGCTTTGCACGGTCACCCTCGGCAAGACCGAACAGAACAGCCAGCGCATTGCAGTCCTGCGGTATAGCAGTACGGTCAAAGCTGTCGCAAAAAGCGGATAAATCCTCATTCCCAAACCGCTCGTTGTAGGCTTTGTGTACCGTGGCGGCAAGCTCGACCCATTCGTCGCTGCGCTCATCCCGTAGTTCGTTTCCCAGCCACGCCATCTCTTTCAGTGCCTGATAATAAAGTGCGTTCAGATATGTCTTTTCTCCCAGTCGGTCACGACTACCGGTATACTCTACGCAACTGCTGTAGGTGGAAAAGGTGTTATCATACACCGGCAGTTGATAAATCAACCCGTCTGCGCCCATTCGCTCGATCATCCAGCGAAGGCTCATTACAAGGCTTTCAAAATGTCTTTTTTCAAAGTCAAGGTTGCCGCTGAAACGGTAGTGATTGGCGGCCATAATAATACGCTAGGCATAGTAATCCCACAGCCCGGAAAGACGGTTAAAGGGACTGCAGGCAATGCCGTTGACCACCTCGTTGTGCTGCAACGAAGGTGAGGCATCGGTAAGCTCCATATCCCCAAAGGAGTAGTAATCGGTCAGAGCGTCAATGATCCCGTCGCCGGAGAAAAAACTTCATCTCATCCCGGGGACAGCTTTCATATTCCTGGTGCTTATTGACATGGAGAGTGTATTTGCCTAATTCCCACGCGCAGTTCAACAGGTCTTCGTCGCAATGGAACCAGCCTTTTTGCAGGGTTGGCGCCATACACCGTCGAATACGAATATGAGCAAGCTCAATCCGCTGGCGTTGCCCGGGGAAGGTTATTTTAATGATATAAAGGCAGTGCGCTTAAAGCTTATCTGAGGGAAAATGGGATTGTTCCAGCAACACAATAGCATAAACGGTATACAGTGTCAAGCAAAGAAAAATAGATATGTAATATCCGGGTTAGAAGAAGCTCTAAAATAATAGTCCGTTTTATGACGCTGCACACCTTGTATAATTATGAATAGAAAGCTCAGGCAGAGCTTGATAAAACATATCATAAAAAGAGGAACAACAAAGATGAAAAACGAAGCGGCAGCAGCTTATGAACTGGAAGAATGGTTTTGGATTGCCTCTCAATGGGAGGAGGAACCGGAGATTGATGACCCTTGGCAAAGAAATGTCGATTGAAAATCTCGCTTTACGGCAATTAAAACACCTGCAGAGGGAAACAGAGGAAAAAATCAAAAAAGCGAAAAA
>DCHC01000039.1 GCA_002314755.1 Faecalibacterium sp. UBA1762
AGCTTGGAAACGAAGGATGAGACCTACACCTATAAGGATTTGTGCAATCAAACATTAAAGCTTTTTTTCGCAGATGAGTACTGGATAAAACAGGATTCTTCCGGGAAATACCGCGACCTAAGGGAAAATGCGGCGGGTTTGGATTATCTGTACAATAATGAAGGGGTCGGTAAAAAGCTGAAAATTGTCGGTGTTGCCAAACCAAATGAAAAGAACGTAACATCCATTATCAGCAGCGGCTCTATCGGTTATCTGTCGTTGCTGACACAGGAGGTGGTTGAGAGAACAAATCAGTCCGAGATTGTTCAGGCGCAGCTGAGCAATCCCTATAAGGACGTATTTACCGGAACACCGTTTGCAGGTGATGATTCAGATAATATCAGCGATTCTGAAAAGAAAACACTGCTGAGAGAATATGCTGCCGGGCTGAGTGCGCAGGAAAAGGCAAATGTGTATACAAAGCTGAAATGCGTACCCACCGAAGAGTATGTCGACACTACCGTTCGGCTTGCACTGGATTCTTACAGCCGGGAAGATCTGGAATCCATGTTGGTTAATTATATCGCGAAGGAAACGCCGGTTGATAAGGATTCCGTCGAGGAATACGTATCTGAAATGGATGATGAGACGATTCGGGAGTATGCAAAGGAGGGACTGGAGGAAAAGGTTCGGAAAGAGTATAGCAAGAATATGCAATCTCAGCTGGAATCCAAAACAGTCGAGGAACTGGCAGAGGCACTGGATACGGATTCCTTTACCGAGGATCAGTGGGCAAGGGTATATGAAGAATATCTGACCCCAAAGATGGAAGATAACAGCTATGATGAAAATTTGAGCGAGCTTGGTTGGGCCGATCTGGATAACCCAACAAGCATCAGTCTGTATGTTTCCAGCTTTGCGGACAAGGACGCCATTGCGGATTGTATTGCCCGTTATAACGCCGGCGTTCCCGAGGAGGATCAGGTCGTATATTCCGACTATATGGCGTTGCTGACAAGCAGCTTGACCTCCATGGTAAATGTTGTATCCTACGTGCTGGTCGCCTTTGTCGCGATTTCTTTGGTGGTATCTTCTATTATGATCGGTATCATCACACATATTTCTGTTTTGGAGCGCACCAGAGAGATTGGTATTTTACGTGCCCTGGGCGCTTCGAAAAAGGATATTTCCAGGGTGTTTGTCGCGGAAACTTTTACGGAAGGGTTGGCGTCCGGTTTACTGGGTGTTGCGATTGGTGTGGGATCGATGGTGGTAATTAACGGGGTAGTACAGTCAGTTTCGGCAATAGCCGGGCTGAGGGCAGCATTGACCCCGATCGCGGCAGTTATGTTAATTGTGGTAAGTACCCTGATGACAGTATTGGCGGGTCTTCTGCCGGCAGGCTTTGCGGCGAAAAAAGATCCGGTAGCCGCATTGCGAAGCGAGTAATTTATCCCGGTCAGAAAGCAAAACAAATATGGCGGCATCTTCTGTGACAAAAAACAGGAGATGCTGTTTTATCAAGACGGTATCAAAGACCGATTGGTCTTTATCCGTATCACCGAAAAGAAAGAGTAGATATATGATTTCGGTAATTATCCCCACATACAACAGACACAAGACCATCGCCGCGTCGGTCAACAGTGTGCTGAATCAAACCTACCGGGATATCGAGGTCCTGGTTATTGACGACGGCTCTACAGATGACACTGCCGAAATCATTCAAGGAATAACCGACCCGAGGCTCATATACTACTGTTCCGTTCATGTGGGTGCCTGCGGTGCACGGAATTTGGGAATCACTTATGCCAGAGGGGAGTATATTGCTTTTCAGGACAGTGATGATATCTGGCACGCGGATAAATTGGAAAAACAGTTGAACCAACTAACGGTGAGTAACGGAGATATCGTTTTTTGTAAGCTTTGTTTCATGAGTGGGGGCAGTGTACAGAAAATGCTTCCGCAAAAGCTGAAGACAGGGGTATTGAAAGAAACAGACAGTCTTTTTCATATCGGAACCCAGACAATTCTTGCGAAACGCGAGGTATTTGAACATGATTTTTTCAATGAAAAATTACCCCGTTTTCAGGATCTGGAGCTGCTGTACCGTCTTTCGTCAAATTATAAAATATGTTGTCTGGATGAGGGATTGGTGGATTATGTTATCCAAGAGGATTCCATCAGCAGTCAAAACGGAAAACTGTTGTCAGCCTGTGAGCAGATTCGGGTGATTCATCCCCAACTGCGCAGACGGAATCCGCAACTGGCAAAGGATCTTTCCTGGATACTCTATGTCACATCTGCACAGGAAAGAGGAACAAAAGATTACCGTAGCTATCTGAAGCTCTCTCACTATTATTGTCACAGCGTAAAGTATTGTGTGATCCGGGGGATGAGCCTTTTGGGTTGGAACTATGGTATATAGGTGCGGCAGAATAATGATTCCTGCCGTACTGCGTATTTGCGTATGCTGCGCAGATACAGGATGGTACGCATTACACTACTCCACTATACCGGGAAAGGAATATTCAACACAATGAAGACGCTGATCTTTGATCTGTTGGTTACACAGCCCAATCGGACGGCTAAATTTCATGGCGGTGGTGAATATGTTAAGACGCTCTTTTTCAGGTTGTTGCAACATACGGATAAATTAAAAATTATCGCGGTTTATAACGCCGACGCATTTCTGGACCCGGCGGTTGCCAAAGTGATAGAGGAGCACCGACTGGAGACAGTATGCGTTGAAAATCATCAGGAACTGCAAAACAGTGGGTTGTTTGAGCGCGCGGATATATATCTGTGCGGGTTGTCAGAGCCGGTTATTCGTATGTCCTTTCCACAGGGACTTCAGGTAATAACCGTTTACCATAATATCCGTTCATTGGAAAAGCCAATTGACTGTACCAGTCATTTATATTCGGATAATTTAAAGACGGCGGGAATGGATGTAATTCGGTATTTGTGCGGAGAGTGGTATCGAGGGTACGAGAAGAAAAAGGTACAAAAAGCTTTTGACAAAAGCAGCTATATTGTCGGTGTTTCCCGCAGCGCAGTAAGCTCGGTAGATTTGTTCTTTCCGGATATTCCGGAGGAAAAGAAGTTGCTGGTGTATGCGCCCTTGAGATTGCCGCCGATCTGTATGCCGGTTGCAAAAACAGAGGAACGATACATTTTGATGTTGGGCGGAGACCGTTGGGTCAAAAACGCCTACAGGGGTTTGCGGGCAATAGACCAACTATTTGGTATGGGACAGTTGCAGCAGTTTCGGGTAAAAATTGTCGGTGAAGTATCCGGAAAAATAAAAAGTCGGGTTCGTAATTCAGACCGTTTTGATTTTTTACCTTATATGGATACATATGATTTGCAAAGACTGTACCAAAGTTGTGATTTCTTTTTCTATCCCACAATGAACGAGGGTTTCGGTTATCCTCCGTTGGAGGCTATGCGCTACGGCAAAACATGTGTTGTCTCTTCGGTAACCTCCCTGCCGGAAATCTATGGGGATTCGGTTTACTACTGCAGTCCCTATGACCGTTGGGAGATGATGTCTCGGATACTGTACGCTTCCGGACACAAGATAGATCAGTCGGTCATTCGCAGCAGATTTGAAAAGATCGTACAGATGAGCAATAAATCTGTGGATGACTTTATTCAGCTCCTTACAGGTGAGAATTGTTAAATGAAAGAGCAGTTATCAGAAGGCCTGTCAGTAATTATTGTGGATTATCAAACTCTGGATACAACCTTGAATTATATTGACAGTTGTATTCAGGCGTTTATAGGGGTTAGCGGATTACATTTTGTCATCGTAGATCATTTTCCGCAAAATGGAGACGCGTCACTGCGGACACGGTTTCAGTTTGTAGAGGAGACGGCTTCTTATACCCGTTATCAGTACCGTGGCGCGGACATCGTGTACAGCCAATCTGATAACAACGCCGGTTATGCAAAGGGAAACAACAAAGGTGTCCGCCTGGCTGCAGAACTGTTTCGTGATCGCTTTTATCTGTTCAGTAATAATGATATCCTTTTTCCGCAGCCTGTGGACTGGCGTTTGATACAGGATTGCTTTGCGGCAGATGACCGTATTGCGGTTGTGGGTACTGGCTTGACAGGGCCTGCGGGTACAGTGCAAAATCCCGGGAAACGACCGACGGTCGGTTACTCTTTGTTTTATAAGTTTTGGAAGGATATTTTTGGGAATGTAATCAGGCTGAATAGGTCAGATATCGACAAAGCGGCAAACAGCGGATATGTTTATCGGGTTTCCGGTGCATTTATGTTTGTCCGTGCGGACAGTTTTCATCAGGTGGGAATGTTTGATGAAAACACTTTTTTGTTCGCGGAGGAAGAGATACTGAGCGAAAGACTGCGGAAACTGAATTATTTCACATATTACTGCAAAGAGGTTCAGATAATTCATCATGAACATCAGTCCCTGTATACTGCGAATATGTACAAAAAACGGCTATTGTTAAGTTATGATTCCGAACGGTACTATTTCCGGCAATACCGGGAAGCGTCGTTTTTACTGTTATTTTTGGCGGATATCAACAGAACTGTCTACTGCCTGGCGCTGGCATTTAAAAACAGGATAAAAGAGATTAGGGACGGAGAGAAAAAGTGACTGTTGCAATTATTTTCGCCGGTGGGGTCGGCATTCGTTTCCATGGCAGCGATATTCCGAAGCAGTTTATGCAGCATGATGGAAAAACGGTCCTGGTGCATACACTGACACATTTTCAAAATAGCAAATGGGTTGATAGGATTCTGGTTGTCTGTGTGGAAGACTGGATTCAGCACTGCCGCGATGATATTCTGCAGTTCGGTATGGATAAGGTTACAGAGGTTATTCCGGGCGGTAAAACCGGACAGGAATCTATTTACAATGGGCTGCGCAGAGCAGGTGAGCTTTTTCCGCCGGACAGTACGGTATTAATACATGACGGCGTCAGACCGCTTATTGAGCCGGATACGATTGAAAAATGCGTGAAGTCTGTGCATGAATTCGGCTCAGCCATAACGGTTGCGGACTGTACGGAAACAGTATTAGTAGAGGGGCGGGACGGGTTGCAGCACAGGTTCGTGGACCGTTCCCTTTGCAGAAATGCAAAGGCTCCACAGTGCTTTGTTTTAAAGGATATCCTTGTTGCACACGGACAGGCCAGAAAAGAAAAGATGAGTTTTATTGATTCCGCTATGCTGATGAGTCATTACGGGTATCAGCTGCATCTTGTTTACGGTAGCGCTGCTAACATAAAGATCACAACGATGGAAGATTATCAGATTTTTTGTGCGTTATACGATTTGAGAAAGAGAGCTGCCGATGGAGCTGAATGAATACCTTACATCATTTCATATTCCCTGGCAAGCTTTTCGCGGCAAGACCTTTTTGATTACGGGATATACAGGGCTGATCGGGCGGGCTTTGAAGGATCTGCTTTTACAGGCGAACACACGGTACGGATTGAATATCCGCATCATTGCATTGTTGCACAATCAGAAAAGCTACGGGGAGGAGAATGGCATTTCTGCTGTTTTTGGCGCGGTAGAAAATCCGTTTGAGGTGCAGGGGGAGGTTGACTATATCATCCACTGTGCGGGGAATACGGATAGCACCTATTTTGTACAGCATCCGGTAGAGCTTTTTACAGAAAATATCCAGGGTGTGAAAAATCTGCTGGAGCTGGCGCGTCGGAAAAGGGTTTCCGGTTTCATTTTCCTTTCCACAATGGAGGTATACGGATATCCTGAAAAAGGCGTCATGCCAAAAGAAAGTGACGCAGTGGGGGTAAGAACAGATAAGGTCAGAAGCTGTTATCCGGTTTCCAAGTTAGCTGCGGAGTCCGTTTGCTGCGCATATTCAGCGCAGTATGGGGTTCCGGTAAGGATTTTACGGCTTACACAGACCTTTGGACCGGGAATACAAAAAGGGGATAAACGGGTTTTTGCGCAGTTTGCACGGGCTGCCCGTAATGGGCAGGATATTGTTTTGAAGACGGAGGGCCTGACTGAGCGTTCCTATTTGTACACCTATGACGCGGCAACTGCCATTTTGACGGTTTTGACCCGTGGGAAAAACGGGGATATATATAATGTGGCAAATCCGCAAACATACTGCTCTATTAGAGAGCTGGCGAAGATTTTTTGTGAAAAGGCACAGACCCCAATCAGTATCCGGTATGAGGGCACGGATCATGATGGCCAATACTGTGATACACTGTATATGAATATGGAGATCAGCAAGCTGCGTAGTCTTGGCTGGGAACCTAAAGTAAGCTTGGAAGAAATGGTAGAGGTTGCTGTTCGCGAGGTTGTGCTGTGATATTCCCACACAGAAATTATACAACACAGAGGGTACGGGTATGGGTTTTCGGGAAATGTTACAAGACCCGACAAATTTTGAAGGGTTGACGGTCATCACAGATGAGATGCTTGGCAGTTTGCAAAATGAGCTGGCAGAGATGTTGAATGAGTTGGCAGTTGTTTTTTGCAAACATCATATTTCCTGGGGAATAACCGGGGGTAATGCGTTGGGTGCAGTGCGAAATCAGGATTTCATTCCCTGGGACGATGATATCGATATTAACATCAGCAGAAGAGATTATGCGAGGCTTGAACTAATTTTTGAGACCGAACTGAAAGATCGCTATATTTTAAAGAAACCCGGCGATATGTACTATCTTTATCATTTTCCGCAGATACACAAGAAGAATACAACATATCAGCTGTTGCAGTCCGACAACCGCGCAAACGATGGTATCTTTATTGATATTTTTATTGTGGAAAACACTTTTGACAACTGGTTGCTAAACCTTATTCACGGACTGGGTTCAACATTTTTTTTGTTTGCCGATTCAGCAATGAGGCTTCACGCCTGCAGAAAAACGGTAGAAAAATACTGTGTTAACCCCAGGGTTGTCAAGGCAGTCAGGCGGAAAAACGCGCTTTCCCTTTTTTTCCGTTTTCTCCCGTTGGAAAAATGGTTGTACCTATCGGATAGATGGTTTGCCCTGTCAAAAAATGAAGCCTCCGATAAGGTAGTTATACCGTCCGGAGCGAAGCATTTTTGGGGCGAAAGGTATGACCGTGATGTAATACTGCCGTTTGTCCCCATTGTTGTTCGGCAAAACAGTTGGCATACATTACATCGGGTAAAGCAGTATTGACCAACGGTTTTGAATGCTATCGATTTTATCCGACAGCCGGAGTGGAAAAAACGCCGATTGCTCAGCAGATTGCGTTGCGTGTTTTAACACTTCCATTGTATGCGGATTTAGATGTATCGGATGTTGACAGAATATGTGATATCCTTTTGTAGAATTGGTAAGGACGGAGGGTGTTTGAAGGTGGAACAGTCGAAAATGGATACCGTTCAGGTTTCGGTGGTGTGCCTGACATACAATCACGAGAAGTACCTTCGTAAAGCTTTAGAAGGTATTGTCAGTCAAAAAACAGATTTCGCCTTTGAGGTAATCGTACATGAGGACGCATCTACAGACCGTACAGCAGAAATTCTGAAAGAATATGCTGAAAAGTATCGTTTTATCCGTCCCATTTTTCAGACAGTGAATCAGTATAGCCAGGGAAAAGATATTGAAAGTGAATTTTGCTATTCCATGGTGGAAGGACGGTATGTCGCGTTTTGTGAGGGTGATGACTACTGGACTGACGAAAACAAGCTGCAGACGATGTATGACTATTTAAGTACCCACCCGTCTTGTACGATGTGCTGTCATGCATATCTCAATGTTGAGGCAAATACAGAGAAAAAAATAGCGGAGGTACATTGTCTGCGGCAGGACGGAAAACTGGAGGGAGAAAAAATAATTCTGTTCTCCAACCCGCCTCAGTTGGCATCAACCATGTTCCCAAGAGAAATACTGGAAAATCAACCGGATTGTTTTTTACATAGAGGGGTTGGGGATTATACGGCATTTTTGTATGCTGCAGCTATGGGTGATGTGTACTATATGGATAAGATAATGGCTTGCCATAGGATAATGAGTGACGGATCATGGTCTATGCGTATGCGGCGGGATTCGGCAAAAAGGATAGCGCATTTTCAAACTATGATAGCCTTTTTAGAGGAGTACGACTCTTTTTCCGAGCAAAAATATCACTGTGCAGTGTATAAAAGAAAAAAAGGACTGGCCAAAACGATACAATCGATTCGCAGGTCAGATAAGAGGGGTATTATTAAACGATCATTAAAGTATTTAATGCTGAACAGCGTTATTGCACATATCCCCAGTTGGACAATCCGGAGAAGTTGCTATCGGCGGCTGGGAATGTCAATCGGTAAAGGATCCAGAATTCAGATGAAATGTATTGTGAATACACCGCAAAAAATAACCGTTGGAGAGAATACGGTTATCAATGAAGGGTGTGTTCTTGATGGCAGAGGCGGGTTAATAATTGGCGATAATACTTCGATATCCATGCAGAGCATGATCATTACAGCGTCCCACGATATGAAATCAAATGATTTCGCCTATTATGAGGCACCGGTAACTATTGGCGATCATGTATGGTTGGGGGTTAGGGCAATGGTACTGGACGGTTCCCGGGTGGAAAACGGTTGTGTAGTAGGCGCAGGCGCAGTTTTAAAAGGAACGACCGAAGAAAACTGTATTTACCTTGGGATTCCTGCAAAAAAAGCGGCAGACAGAAACCTGAACGCGACTTATACAATAGACTACACGGATTATTTTAAGTAATGCGGAGGCCGGAGCAATCCGAACAGTGTTGGCAATGAATATTCTATACTATCCGATTGATGTCCCTGAAAATAAATATATTGAAATATCTCAGGGAGCAATCCGGGCAGCAGGATATTCTATCTCAAAATGCGCTTTTGAGCTGAGAAATTTCCGCCGGAATGCAAAAGCGGACATTGCGATTTTTAACTGGATGGAAAATCTGAATGACTGTAACAATTCTTTTTCAACTCAGGTTAAAATATGCCACAATAAACTGCTTATTCTACTATTACGGGCGCACAGGGTAAAGATTGTGCAAACCTTTCATAATCTGCAACCGCATATCATGAACAGCTATGCTCCAAAGGCAGCTGTAAGATACATAGGATGGCTGTACCGAAAAGCAGATAAGATTATAATACTATCCAGGGATTCTAAACAGTACCTGACACGGTATTTGCCCCAAAAGAGAGTAGATAAAAAGGCCTATTACCTCCCACATCCGAATTATATCGGGGCGTATCCGGTTGCAGATAATCTGATGAATAAAAAAAGAGAGTCCTTTCATATTCTTTTTTTTGGTTGCATTTCCGAATATAAAAATGCGGACTTGATTATGCGCGTGGCGGATTATTTTTCCGATGAAAATATTATGTTTCATCTGTATGGAAAATGCGTTGGTGGGGCTGAGAATCAAATAAAGCAGGAAATGCAGAAATCACGCAGGAATGTGGATTTCCAAATCGGTTATGTTCCGGACAGTAAAGTCACAGACATTATCACTCAAAGTGATATTTTACTTTTACCATATGAAATGTCCAGCAGCATGAATTCCGGCACAGTTATTTTGGCATTTTCCAATAAGAGGACAGTTATCTGCCCGGAAATTTGCACAGTAAAGGAATTCAGAAAAGAGGATATTTTTTCGTATTCATACGATTCCGAAAAGGAGCATTTGGAAAAAGTAATCGCGAGCGTCAATAGAGCATATTCGGAATGGAATCAAGACTATAATCATTTTTTGCAGCACGGGGAACGGTTGTTTCGCCAGGTAGAGACCGATAATTCCCTTGAGGTGATAACGCAGGGATATCAAGGGCTTTTTCAGGAATTATCTGGAAAAGAAATGAAACAGGAGGGAATGCATGCTTTATCAGCGCATTAAGAAAGCGATTAACAGGGGAAATGTATTTTCGTATCTGGTGCAGGGGGCTGTTTTTTGGGTTTTGTTTTTTTGTGTGAATATCAGTTTATTCCCCAAACTATTTAAACAGGTCAACATGATCCTTATTTTCGGTTGTACAGCGATCAGCGCAGTGTGGATAGTTGCTGATATTCTGCACAGAAAAGTCAGACTGTCGACGGCGGTAAAGATAAATCCTTTTTTTCTGTCGCTGGTGCTGTACGAGGTGTATGCGGCAGCGCAGCTTTTGTGCTTTTCAACCAATGAGAACTATAGTTTCGCATCTATTCTGTTCCTTTATCTTTTCTGCCCGGCGTCACTGCTTTGCTTTTATGCGTTGGCAGAAAGAAAAACCAAACTTTTTTCTGACCGTCTGCTTTTACTGTATGTGATTATCTGTTGTATTATATCGGTTCTGGCGATCTGCGAGTTTTTCACGGGTGAATACATTCTCAGTTTCCGGGATACCGAGATCGCAATGAGATCCGTCAGAAAGGAAAACCAGTTTCATTTTTTAAGGGCGAGTGTCTTTTCGGCAAGTTATCTGCATTTGGGGGATTATCTTTGCATCGGCGTGGTCGTTTCGCTGTATCAGATTATTGTCAAAAAGCGTTATCTTATGATAATCCCGGCTGCGCTATCCGGTGTAGGTATTTTAGTGACATTAACCAGGGCTTCCTATGTCATATGCGGATTTGTGGCACTGGCTACTATCATGATGCTGATCCGGATGAACGGTACGCCGGATAAAAAAGCGGTGATCATCGGGATTGCAGCGGCTTTTCTCGCGATTGTTGCGACATGGTGCCTATTAGATGAAAATATGAAGCTATTGCTTATACGCCGTTTTCAGTCAATTTTTGACTGGTCACCCAACTCCTCCGGCAACGGCGGACGGGTTCGTCGGTGGAAGTTTTTTGAGGGTATTTGGACAGAATCTTCAAAGAATCTTCTGCTTGGCATAGGCATCAGTAATGCAGCCTACGGTAATGCGTTTGGAAACGTTACAGAATCCGGTTTGCTGGAAAATTTGGTAGAGCTTGGGCTATTCGGTTCACTGTTTTACTACGGTGTATTGCTATATCCGTCGTTTTTGTTTTTGAAAGAAAAAAAGACGGAGCAGGGAATTCTGATATTTTGCTGTCTGCTGATTTTTCTGTTGCACGATTTGATTTATCAGATAGGAATTTCGGTTGACGGCAGGATAATTACCTGGCTGCTGAACGGATTGTTGCTTTGCGAGGTTCAGACCAAAAGAGAAGAAAAACCGGGACTTTTATACGGGCAAAGGGCTGATTAACGGATAAAATGCGGGCGTGCTGTGAAAAGCAATGCGCCCCTTTTTTTTGACATTTATTCGGAAAAGGGGCAGTAGAACACATAAACAAAAACGGCAGTGCCGAGGGATTATCAGCACTGTCGAAAGATTAAGCCGTTTTGCCTGATTGGGCGGCGGATAACCGACCTTTGGTTTCCGGCTTTTTATTGTGTAACGGGCAGTTGGATCTCAGTTAGCCAGTCAGAAGGGTCTTCTTTGTTCCAAATTCCGTCAATGTAGCATTCACGTGCAGGACCGGCGATCTGGTACCCGTTTTCCCTTGCGTAGTTCATGATGTACGCATAGGCCTGACCGATATCCTCATACGGTCCCCGGTGGAAAATGCTGAGGACCTTTGTGCGGGGCAGAGTACAAAAGTGGATATGCTCATTTTCTTTTCCGGTTGCGGTTACCGCCTCGTTATGGCGAATGCGTATGCCGGTCTCCCGGTATTCACCATCCAGGTACTCGCAAAATTCATAAGGCGGCTCTGCGCATTTTATGCCGGGGTTCAGCGCAAGGCATTCCCTGCCGACGGACGGGATCCACTGCATGATATCTTTGTAGCTGTTCAGTACGGTTTCTGCGGTGTAGACCAGTGTTTCGGGGATGATCTTTTCTGTAACATGATACTTCATTTCTTTATCCTCCAAAATATGATAGATGGAGGAAATAAGGGCATCCATCCGATCACGCTCCCGACAAAGCCCGGCAAGCTTTGCGGACAAAATCTCGCGTTCATCTGCTCCAGAACAGATGACCTTGATTTCATCAATGGTTAGTCCCAACTGACGGAAGGATTTAATCTTTGCGGCATTTAACAGTTGGCCGGTTTCGTAAAAGCGATACCCGGTTAACGGATCTGTGACGGCAGGCATCAAAATACCCTGCTTTTCATAAAAACGCAACGCTTTTACTGTCAGGTGCGCAAGCTTGGAAAATTCACCGATTTTGATCATTTTGGTACCTCTTATCTCTCCACACAGACAGTGTAGAGTATCCCCTTAGAGGAGAGTCAAGACTTATTTTTCTATCCTGTCCGGAAAGTGACTGTCAGAGGACAACCGCTGAAGAAAAGCCCGGCGAACGACTTCCTTTACAAATCCCGGCTCGATTTCGGTGCATAAATGCAGAAGGCTACCTTTGTCGGATGTTTCGGTGTGGCCGTAACCGTCGGCAATGATGCGAGCGTTCTGTAATGTAAACCTTTCCGGGTAGGAAAGGTACAAAACCGGCAGGGTGTCATGTAACACTGCGGCGGGAATATGGTCCCAAAGAGTATTTGACTGCAGATTGTACTTTAAAAAACGGATATATTCCGGATAACTGCCGATGACTTCAAGCTCACGGATATCAGTCGCGGTCAACTGCTGGTGATTGGTTACATCCAGCGGGAACAGGGTGATATTCAAGCCGGATCTGAGGATTCTTTGGACAGCGGTCGGATCCTTGGAAAAATTAAACTCGGTGTTGTGAGCACAGTTAAACTCCCGGATGCCGCCCCCCATGATATAAAATTCGGCAAGCTTTTCGCGAACTGTCGTATCCTGTAGCAGAAAGGAAAGATTGGACAAAGTGCCGATCGTGATGTAGGTCACGGTATCGACTTGCTGCAGTTGTTTTTTCAGATTGTCAAAGGGTAAAACCGCAGCAAAATCGGCGGGGGTCAGACAAAGCCGGTCTATCATCTGCTGGGAACAGTCCGCAAGACCGTCATGACCGTGAAAGGTGTTTTTCTCGACCGGCGCGTCCGCAGGCGCGGGTAGACCGGAGACCAGCGTGGCGCTGAGCTTCAGGTATTTTTTCAGCAAAACGGCGTTCCGATTTGCCTGAGAAAGGCTTGTGTTGCCGTATGAGGTTACAATCACATCCGGTTGAACGGGTAATACCGTTAAGAGCAACAGGGCAACGGCGTCGTCAGTACCCAAATCGGTATCCAGTACAGTGATATGTTTTTTTTCAGTATAGGGCTGGCGTATTGTGCGACGAATCCCTGTGTAAACGGTGTTACAGCCGGTTTCTGCAGTCGTTTGGCTTTGGAATGCAGCTTTATTAAGCAGGGAATAGCAATATGGACGCGATTGTGTTAGGCGATTTTTGCAAAAATTATCTGTCTGAAGCATTTACAGGCCCTTCTTCATATCAAAATAAAAAACGAAGCTTACTCGACCCCAAAGGTGACGGAGCAGTATCCGCCTTTCCAGACGGGCTTACCGGTATAGCCGATATCGCCCCAGCGTAATACGGTTTTGACCGGGGGTGACATAATCAGTAATATCGATATCACAGGGCGCCCACAGCACGCACCGCACAGGCTTGCTATTTACCCAAATGCGGCAAGCGGCAGCGCGTTTGGTAAAATGCAAGACCACGCGACCGGCATTTTCGGCAATCAAAGCATCAAAGCCCAGCTTGGCGCGACCGGCAAAAAAGGTGTAACCCTGTTGGGTAATACTGCCCCGGTGAAGCACAGTGGGGGCTCTGTCAATGAAAAAGTCATCTGCGGCAGTTAGCGCGTTGCGCGCGCCGCTGACAAAACCGCCCCGGCTGAACACGCCGAAATTACCGACGATATAAATGCTCTTCAGCTCGGTATCAAAGGTCATCATATTTTTCGCGGTGCTTAGCACATCGCTGCTGAACAGCGCCTGGTAGACCAGTTCCCGCTGGTAAAAGTGTGCCCGGATGAAAACCGTGTTTTGACCCTTACAGACAAAGGGGGTGATGTCACATTTTTGAAAAGCCTGATCCATCCAGGTGGATTTACCGTCCCAACGGATCGGGTGCCCATTGACGCAGACCTCAAACTGATTGACGGTTTCGGCTGCAAGGAATAACTTGCCCATCAGCTGGGGTTCACATTCTATGATAAAGGGATACTGAAGCTCAACCTCGCAGGGCTTTTTTTGCTGCAGTAGCTCCTGGAAAAGGCGGATAACCGCTTTTTTCGGCTGCCAGTCGCCCCCGTCAATCCGGTAGGTGCAGCTGTCCAGCGTCAAGGCGTTTTCGGTTATCTGTTCCGGCTGCAGCAGCTCAGGTATTTGAATTATGGTAGCGGGGACAGCGGTTTGCTGCAGCTGCGCATCCGTCGGCAACTGCCTGCCCTTGCTGTCATACAGGGCGATTACGGTATCGTCCGGCGTAAAGCTGTCAGTCACGGTGCGATTGAGCCATTTCAGCCAGTTTTTCTGATCGGCTGCCTGCACCTTGCCGCCTGTAAAACCGGAAGGGTAACCATCTTCGTCATACCCTCAGCACTGCAAACCGTATTTTTTACCATCCTCTAAGCAGGTGCGGAAGGCTTCCATCCATTCTTCGCCCATATATTCGGTGACCAAACCGATGCGGGCATGCATAAAAAAGCCGCCAATGCCTGCCTTCGCCATTTCTTTTACCTGTCGGTGTAGCTCGGCAGGCTCCAGCTTATCGTTCCAGGACCAAAAGGGAACAGACCGGTACCGCCGCGGCGGATTTTGGTATTTTTGCAGCTTCATAATGATTTTTCTTTTCCTTCGATGTTACAGTGTTTAATATTACCTGTTTTGCGTGCTGTGGCTTTTGCGGTATTCCGAGGGGGTCATACCGTATGCCTGCCGAAAAGCGGTGGTAAACCGTGCGGGACTGTCAAAGCCGACCGCTCCGGCAATGCGGGCAATCTCTTCGACACTGCCGGTCAACAGAGCGGCGGCCTGTTGCATGCGGTGGGTGTTTCTATGGTCGGCGATGGTCGTGCCGTACACCTGTTTAAAAACCGTTTTTAAGGTGGTGCTATTAATCAAAAATTTGCGGGAGAGCTCTTCAATGGTGATATGCTCGGCGTAGTGCTCGGTCAGGTATCGGTGTACATTCCGGACGGTTTCCTCCGGGGTGGTACGGGTATCCAGTAGCTTTTCCGGGCAGGCAACAGCCATCATCTGCTCAACAATTTCGTGCAACAGATGGTTTTGCGGGGTGTCTATAGCCGTATAGTAGACCTCCTTGCCGTCACGGCGGCTTTCCAGCAGGTGATACTCGGTCAGGGTGCGCAGATGGTGGGAGACAGCCGGACTGGACATCTGCAGCAGGGCAGCAATGTTCACAACGCATTCCTCCCGATGGCTGAGCAGCCAGAAAATGCGCACCCGGGTCGGATCGCTCAACTGCTTAAAGTATTCGGCGACTGTATCAAATTGCTGTTGTTTTAAAAGCAACCCGTGCAGATACTCTGTATGGGAATGTTCCCCATGATGATGAGGCAGTTGAAATTCTTCCATTTTGGTCAGGACCCCTTCTAAACTCGGAAACAGTTTCTGTTTTGGAAATTTCGCTTTCTCTTTTTGGTAAATATCGGGTTTGGGTGTTGTACTGCCAGACCCTTTTCAGTATACTACAGGTATAACAGTTAAACAATAGTTTAATTGTAAAACATCGGCAGAAGAACAGCAAAGGGAGGTACGAAATGAAAAAAACATATAAAATTGAAGTGGACTGCGCGAATTGTGCAAACCTGATGGAGCAGGCGGCACAGAAGGTCAGCGGCGTAGTCTCGGTCAGTGTGAACTTTATGACACAAAAAATGACGGTGGAGTTTGCCGATGAGCAAAACACCCAAGTGGCGATGAATAATATTTTAAAAGTCTGCCGCAAGGTTGAGCCGGATTGTGAAATAGAGCTGTAACGGTCACTTGCGGGGAGAAATGACGATGACAAAAAAGCAAAAAAAGAGGATGGTACGCATTCTAATCACCGGTGCCATATTGGCGGCACTTTTTGCGGTACAGCCGGTCGGTCTATGGCGGGCGGCTTTCTATCTGGCTGCCTATGTCGTAATAGGGTACGACATTGTAGAAAAGGCGATAAAGGGGATCTGGGCTGGCAGACCATTTGACGAAAATTTCTTAATGACCCTGGCGACAGTAGGGGCGTTTGTCCTTGCTTTCCGGACAAAAAGCGGAGAGTATACCGAAGCAGTGGCGGTGATGCTGTTTTATCAGACAGGGGAGCTGTTTCAAAGCTATGCGGTGGGGAAGAGCAGAAAAAATATAGCTGCCATGATGGAGCTTCGACCCGATTGCGCCAATATTGAACGGGACGGGCAGCTGGAACAGGTTGACCCGGCCGAAGTGGCTGTCGGCAGTGAAATTGTGGTACAGCCCGGGGAGAAAATACCCCTTGACGGAGTGGTGATAAACGGAAAGGCCAACTTGAATACGGCACTGCTTACGGGGGAAAGCCTGCCCCGTGTTGTGGAGCAGGGAGATACGGTATACAGTGGGTGTGTCTGTCTGGACAGTGTGCTGCGGGTGCGAACGACAACGGCTTTCGGAGAATCCACTGCATCAAAGGTTTTGGAGCTGGTAGAAAACGCCAGCTCTCGCAAATCCCGTTCCGAGGCATTTATCTCCCGTTTTGCGCGGGTGTATACCCCCACAGTCTGTATTGCGGCGGTGCTGCTGGCATTTGCCGTGCCGGGCGCGTGCAGTGTAATGGGCTTACCTGCCCACTGGGCGAGCTGGATCTACCGAGCCCTTACTTTTTTGGTGGTAAGCTGTCCCTGTGCGCTGGTTATCAGTATTCCTCTAAGTTTTTTTGCGGGGCTGGGCTGTGCGGGAAAACAGGGAATCCTGATCAAAGGCTCCAATTATATGGAGGCGCTGGCGCAGGTAGGGTGTTTTGTGTTTGATAAGACCGGTACGCTGACCCAGGGTGTTTTTCAGGTCAGCGGATGCGAGCCTATCGGTATTTCCGGGGAGCGTTTATTGGAATATGCCGCACTGGCAGAGGCGGCATCTACCCATCCCATCAGTAAAAGTCTGCGGCAGGCATACGGACAGCAGATCGATCGCAGCCGTGTGGAAAGGGTGGAGGAAATCAGCGGACACGGTGTGATTGCCCGGGTGGACGGTCACTGTGTGGCCGTGGGAAACAGCAAGCTGATGGATCACCAACAGATTGTATATACCGATCATCCCAGGCGGGGTACAGTTGTTCATCTGGCGATAGATGGGGTATACGCAGGCTTTCTGACCATAGAAGATCAAGTCAAGCCTCAGGCAAAAATGGCAATTGAACGACTGAAAAAAGCTGGGGTAAGAAAAACAGTCATGCTGACCGGGGACACCGAAACAGTTGCCGGGCAGGTGGCAGCCATGCTGAAGATAGATGAGGTACACAGTGAGCTGCTGCCCGGGGATAAGGTGGAACAGGTAGAAAAGCTTTTGGGACAGACGGACAACCGGGAAAAGCTGGCCTTTGTGGGGGACGGTATCAATGATGCCCCGGTGCTGACCCGCGCCGATATCGGCATTGCGATGGGGGCGCTTGGTTCAGATGCCGCAATTGAGGCGGCGGATGTGGTACTGATGGAGGATGACCCCATGCAGCTGGTAAAGGCGGTGCTGCTCTCCCGCAGATGTATCCGGATCGTCCGGCAAAATATCGCCTTTTCGCTGATTGTAAAGTTCAGCTGCCTTGTATTGGTGGCGGTCGGCTGGGCAGAGATGCGGCTGGCTGTTTTTGCCGATGTGGGGGTTATGGTTCTGGCGGTGCTGAACGCAATGCGGGCGTTGCGGTACAGAGAATGACCGCATTCAGCCCTCTGCTTTGGATAGACCGACCGCTGTGCGGATATCCCAGCCGCCGTTTTCCAACAGCTGTTCTGCTTTGGCATATTCCTGCCCGGTCAAATCACAGGTGATACGGACCATCCGGTCCCGAAGCTTTTTATTGGTGGGACGCAGATTGACCATCAGATTTTCGCAGACCTTACCGGTTTGTACCATAGCACCAGTGGAGATGATATTCAGTACCATCTTTTGCGCGTTGCCTGCTTTTAACCGGGTCGACCCGGTCAGAACCTCTTCGCCGGTCGGTGTGACGATAGTATAATCGGCTATCTTTTCCAGCGGAGAATCCGTGTTACAAACTAGGGCAAAGGTGATTGCACTGTTTTCTTTTGCGGCGGACAGCGCGGCTGCCACATAGTTTGCTCCGCCGGAGGCCGAAATACCAATCACGGTATCCTTTTGGGTGGGAAGCTTTGCCAGCATATCCTGTCTGCCCGCGTCAGCGCTGTCCTCCGCCCCTTCTGCAGCGCGGAACATGGCACCGTTACCGCCTGCAATAACGGCGGAAACCGTGTCGTAGGATACACCAAAGGTGGGGGGGCATTCTGCCGCGTCCATAACGGCGATCCGGCCGGAGGTACCGGCGCCGACATAGTAAAGGTGACCGCCTGCGGCAATAGATGCCGCAGCGGCAGCAATGGCCTTTTCAATGGCGGGCTTGGCAGCGGCGACGGCACGCACACTGTTCAGATTCTCCTCAATCATGATATCAAAAAAATCCGAACTGCTCATGGTGTCCAGATGTGTGGTTTTGGGGTTGCGTTGTTCCGTTCTGTTCATGGTCAGGCTCCTTGTGGATCAATATGGTCTAAGATTTGGTTAACTTACCAGCCTATTTTATCATAAACAGAGCGAAAATCCAATCCGTTTTTTACGAACGTAAAAGATGCATCTACAGCACATATTTTATCATACAGATAGCCTGCTGCAGGCTACCCAGATTGACAAACAGATGAAAGACTGTATGAAAATACCGTTTTTTTATTCCGATGGCGTAGAGCAGTGCGCCAACGGTGTAGCAAATACCGCCGCCCAGCAACCATAAAAAGCCCGGAAGGGTGATCGCTTCGACCGTTTCGTTCAAGATCAATAGGACGCACCAACCAAGCCCCAGGTAGCATGCCATGGAAAAAAATCGGTATTTTTTCAGGTCAATGGCAGTAAAGACTGCAGCAGTAGCTGCAATGCCCCATACCGTGCCGAAAACAGCCCAGGCGACAGCCGGGTGGCGGATACGTACTGCGGAAAGCAGAACAGGGGTGTAGCTGCCGGCAATCAGAAGATAGATGGTACAGTGGTCAATAATCTGGAAAACTTTTTTGGCGGTGTTTTTTGCCATACCGTGATAGATGCTGGACATGGTGAAAAGATCAATCAGGGTAAAACCGTAGATGGCGGCAGATACCACACCCCAGACATTTCGGTGAAGAATAGCGGTCAGAATGCAGATAACCGTAATGACTGTTGCGGTAGCTGCACCGACAATATGGGTGATCATGTTGGCATGTTCCTCTGCTTCGGTATAAGCAGGAAGGGTGCGTTGGCTTAGCGGCATTCTTTTTTGCATAGGGATACCTCCTTGTTTGACAGTGAGTGGAATGATGGGTTGAACTTATGCTTTTATTGTAGAAGCCAACCGCAAGAGAGGCAAGCCACCGGCGGGTTTTGGGATGCTACTCTGTGTAGAGAAAGAAAAATGGACAGTAGAGACTGTCTCTACTGCCCTATATTGGTGCGCCAATGTTATAAAAATTACAGAATACGCACCCCAACCTTTTGACAGTGAAAAATCTGTCCAAAGGCCGGGACACTTTTTTACTTTTCCGCTTTATGGACCGCCCGTTTCCTCTTGAAACGGATCCAAATCTCACATAGGCCGTATGAAGCGACAAAGACCGCTGCCAGCAGCAGGAAAAAACATAACCAGGTGATCTTCCAACCGGCAAGCAGGATACCGAAATACCGGGGCCAAAGGATCGCTACCCAGCTGATGCAATAAATAGTATTCAGATGTTTGCTGCTATAAGTCACAAACCGACTATCCCCCAACCTTGTTTTCTCGGTGATAAAATAACATACGGAAAACAGAAGCATCGGGAAACAAAGACCGTAAACGACATTTTTAATATCCATAAAGTAGTAGGAACCGTCGTTGGAATAGTAATCGTAATAATCGGTAAACATTTGGTAGTATGCCAAAAGAACACCAGCGGTGCCGATAGGCAAAAGACGCTTATACAGAGCGGTCTTATCATTACAGTGCATCAGTATTTCGCCGAGATACACACCGGCTGCAGGATAGATAAACCAGTTTAAAAAGGGAAAGAAGGACCATTCATTGGCGCCCCAGAACAGGTCGCAAAAAGCGTCTGAGCATTCATAACCGGTGGAACGCCAGGCCAGAATATCTCCCAGACCGGCCATTAGCAGACCGATCAACAGCTGATAGGCAGGTTCAACCCTCCATTTTTTGAAAAGGCCCATCACAATCATAGCTAAACCGGCAAAGGGGAGAATATCTACCATATAAAAAGAGGGAAACAGACCGAAAAGCTGCAGAGAGGGGTTGATGAGCCGTACAATCAGTTCAGGGATGGTGGCCCGGATCAGATTCAACAGATATCCTAAAAGCAATAACTCTGTGCCGCGTGAAATAAGAAGCCGGGGTTGATTGTGATGCGAAAAGACTACCCCGATACCCATGCAAACCATAAAGACAGGGGCGGCAAATTCACCCCCTAGAAGATCGAAAAAGAGCGCTCCCGGGGAGTCCGGCTCCAGAAAATACATGCCGCAGTGACAGCTGATCATCAGAAAGATTGCGATACATTTAGCCAGATCCAGTTCGGATTGGCGGATTCGATTGGGTTTATCCTGACTTAGATAAGAATACATGATGACATTCATCCCTTTCTTGAGGTTGTCCGGAGAGGGGGTTGAAAAATCTATTATTCAACCTTAGCTCCTTGCTTATTCCTATTATACTACGCATTCAATAGAAAGTCAGCAGTACTGCCATTTTTCTACATCAAAGACACCTCGGGTGGTAATTTTTAATTTGGGAATGACCGGAAGACTCATGAAGGACAGGGTCATAAACGGGTCGATATTCCGCAAGACGCCCAAAGCGTAGGCAGCGGATTTGGTTTCCTTCAGTTGGCTGTTGACCCATTCCAGCGGCATATCGCTAATCAGCCCGGCAATGGGAAGTGGCAGCGCGGAGAGAACCTTTCCATCCTTTACTACAATAATGCCGCCGTTCATTTCCCGTATTTGGTTGACGGCGAAGGAGATATCCCCATCGGTATAGCCGACCGCAATAATGTTATGGCTGTCATGGGCGACGCTGGTGGCGACGGCACCCTCTTTTAAACCGTAGCCGCGGAGGTAACCGACACCGATATGACCGGTATTTTGATGTCGCTCCACAACTGCGATTTTCAGAATATCGGCTGACGGATCGGCCTTTTCTGCAAAACCCAGATTTTCTGTGACGATTTCGCCGGGGATAATCCCTACCAGTGCCAGCCTTCCTGCGGAAAAATCGGCGGCAGTGGTTCGGGAAAGGTGGAAGGTATGTCGGGCTTTTTCTTCCAAATCGGGAGAGATAGCGGCCTCAAACGGGGAGACAACACCGTCCCGGTATACGATGCTGCCGCGTTTGATGACGGTTTCTACACGAAAATCGTTCAGATTATCCACAACTGCCATATCCGCCAAAAGACCGGGGGCGATGGCGCCCTTATGGTTTTGGATAAAGTATTTTGCCGCATCATAGGTTGCCGCTTTTACGGCAATTATTGGGTCTACGCCCAAACTGACGGCCTTACGGATGATATAGTCAATGTGACCCAGCTCCAGTAGATCACTGGGGTGCTTATCATCGGTTGCAAACATGCAACGGCCGGAATATTTACCGTTTAATAGCGGAACCAGAGCCTTTAAGTTTTTCGCGGCGGTTCCTTCGCGAATCATAATATACTGACCGAGCCGTAGTTTTTCCAGCGCGTTTTCCAGGGTGTCGCACTCGTGGTCAGAATACACGCCGGCGGCTATGTAAGCATTCAAGTTTTTTCCGGATAGGCCCGGAGCGTGACCGTCTATCTTTTTATGGTATCGTTGAGAGGCAACTATTTTGGTAATGACCTCCCGGTCGCCGTTGATTACACCCACATAGTTCATCATCTCGGCAAGGCCCAAAATACGCTGGTCGGTATAGAACGGTTCCATGTTTTCGGGGGTAAGCCGTGCACCTGACTCATCCATGGGGGTGGCAGGTACACAGCTGGGCAGCATAAAGCGGACGTCAATCGGCAGGTTTTCGGTTGCTTCCAGCATATAGCGAATTCCGTCCGGTCCCATCACATTGGCAATTTCGTGAGGGTCTACCATGACGGTGGTGGTACCGTGGGATACGACTGCTTTGGCAAACTCCGCGGGTTTAACCAGACTGCTCTCCAGATGGATATGGGCGTCAATCAGACCGGGGGTAACAATCTTACCGGAGACATCCAGCTCAAAGATGCCTTCATAGCTGCCGATACCTGCAATCAGCTCGCCGCTGATCGCAATATCTCCCTTGCAGATTTCGCCGGAAAAAACATTGACATATCGGGCGTTTTTCAGCACGAAATCCGCTTTTTGTTTGCCTGTTGCAACGGCGATCAGTTTATCCTTTTCTGCATACTTTCTTTCAAAATGTTCCCCGACGATTTCATTCGGTTTCATGGGCATTCTCCTTTTTTGAATGTTGTCTGTTATGGATTTGATCAATCCTCCGGCAGTCTGCCGTAGTCATTCCATTCCCCATACAGTTTACCCATTGCGGTTTGTGATATCAAATGGGACAGTGCTTTTTTGTATTCCGTTTCAGATCGTTTTTTGGTAAAGGCAAGGTTGTACAGCCGTACCCGCTGATAAAGTGGGGGAAAAGCAGAAAACTGCTGCCATACACCCGCGCTGCAGATATCGGCCACGACCTCTGGGTTTGGTGTAAAGTGCATATCGGGGAATACCGCGCGGCCGGCGTCGGTCATCAGACCCAATTGCTCCAGCCGACGAACCCGCTGCTTATTCAGCTCGGTCCAGTTTGTGTTTTTGGCACGGGGAGTAAACCGCTGCACCCGAACGCCGTTTACCATGCCGAGGGTGGAATCAATCCATCCGAAGCACAGGGCCTGTTCCACCGCATCCAGATACCAAAAACGGCCATCCTCCTTGGGCCTGCCCCGTTTCAGCTCTACCCAGCATTCCGTTGCTGTTGCCGCGTTCTGGGCCAACCAAGAACGAAATTCCTCTTTGTTTTTTACTGTCAACACATTGCCAGACATCATAAGGCACCTACTTTTCTGTCTAATTATTCCCGGGAGCTAAAAAACCAGCTGAACCAAAATCATATAGAGGACGGTACTGACAACGATGGATAACAAGGTATTCCGTTTCCATGCGTGCAGAGTCATGGCAACGCCGATGCACAAAAGCTCCGGTATACCATGGCTGCCGGTGGTAAAGCTGATATTCCGGACGCAATAGACTACCAAAACGCTCATGCAGGCGGGGGGGAGCAGAGCACCCAACGCAGTAACCCAATGGGCGGGCTGCTGGCCGCGGCCGAAAAGCAGAAAAGGAGTGACCCGTATGGCAAAGGTGACCCCTGCCATCACTAAAAGTATCATCATGGTTTGCATATCGAATCGCCTCCTTTGCTCTGTTTTTTGGTATCCATAGCGTCTGTGAGCAAAAGAATAACGGAGAGGACAATCAAGCCGGGAATCAAAAACTGCTCTGGCCCCAGCAGTTTTAACGAAAGCAGAATGACGGCTAAACCGGCAACCTGCGCACGGTGATCCGGGTGGGTCTTCCACTGCTCTACAAACAGTACGGCAAACAGCGCAGTCATAGCAAAATCCAGCCCTTCGGTATTGACGGTGATCCACCCGCCTACGGTAGCACCGAGTACCGAACCGGCAATCCAATAGAGGTGATCCAACAGGGTGACCCACAGATAAAAGGCATCTGCAGGAACATCCGGTGGGGTTGGGGTCGTGGACAAAATGGCATAAGTTTCATCAGTCAAGCCGAAAATCAGATACGACTTTTTTGCTCCGGTCTGTCTGTATTGGGTTATCATGGAAAGGCCGTAGAAAAAATGACGGAAGTTTAAAATAAAAATCACCACAGCAGTCTGTAGAAGGGAAGCGCCGGCAGTGAGCAAACCCACCCCCAGAAACTGGGCGCTTCCGGCGTAGATAATACAGCTGGACAGAAACACCCAGCCCACACCGAATCCGTTTTGCTGCATCAGTAGCCCAAAGGCAATACCAAGGGAAAGGTAGCCGGCCAGAACCGGAAGGGTAAAGGGAAAAGCTTTTTTCCAGGCACGAACTTTCAAATACTATTGCACCCCTTCTGTCATTTTGTGAGAAAAGTTTTCTATCTGTAATTATACCATATTTTTCAATCAAATTGCGAGCAAATTACTGTATGTTTTTCTATATTTTGGGGACAGTTTGTATCTGAAGAAAACGGGATACTTGTTAAAATAAGTTTTTTGTGGTAGAATAGTTGCAGAAGGCAAAAGATATTGTAAAAAGTTACGAAAAATGTACAATGTAGAAAAGAGAAACAGAATGAACGACACCGCCATTCCACGCTTTGATATGAGAAAGCGTCCGATCAAGTGCCGCTGGTTTTTAAAGCCGATTGCATGGCTGATTACGTTACCGGGGTTATTGATACACCGCCCGCAGATTACCAAGCAGGGGATGAAGGGCGTGAAACCGCCCTACCTGCTGCTTGGAAACCATAACGCTTTTTTTGATATGAATGTTTCCGCAGCAGCGACTTTTCCTTATTTCGGCAATTATGTGGTAGCCATCGACGGTTTTATAGGCCGAGAGGGGTTGCTACGCAATATCGGGTGTATCTGTAAACGCAAATTTACCAATGACCGCACGCTGATCCGTCATATCATGTATGTGATTCAGCATAAAGGTATTGTGGCGATCTATCCGGAGGCAAGATACAGCCTGTGCGGTACTACGGCGCCGTTGCCGCAGTCACTGGGCAAGCTTTGTAAAACACTGAACGTGCCGGTGGTCACACTGATCTGTCACGGGCACCATATCAATCATCCGTTTTGGAATACCCGCCATGAACGGGGAGTCAAGCGCACCCCGGCAGAGATGAAGCTGCTGTTTACCCCGCAGCAACTACAGGAAAGCACGGTGGATGAGATTAACGATGCCCTGGTAAAGGCGTTTCAGTATGACGATTTCCGCTGGCAGCTGGATAACAAGATAAAGGTCGACTGTGCCGACCGGGCGAAGGGGTTGGAGAAGGTGCTGTATCAGTGCCCCCATTGCCACACCGAGTTTGCTATGCAAAGCGAGGGCAGCCGTCTTTTCTGTACTGCCTGTGGCAAGGGCTGGCAGATGACGGAATTTGGTCAGCTTGTTGCGGAAAGTGGCGAGACAGAATTTGAACACATTCCGGACTGGTACGAATGGCAGCGAAGCAATGTACGCAGAGAAGTGGAGGAGGGCAGCTATTCTACAGGACTTTTGCCTGTTAGGGTGGAAAGTCTGCCCAATGCCAAAGGGTTTCAAAACCTTGGCGAAGGTACGCTGCTGCATGATGCCAACGGCTTTACCGTAAAGGTCGGGGCTGAGGGAGAAGACCAACTGACAATGACAAAGTCTGTACCGACCTTATATTCCTGTCATATAGAATATGAGTATTTGTTTACGCACGGAGACTGCGTTGATTTGAACACATTAGAGGATACCTGGTATATTTATCCCCATGACTGCAGGTTTTCTGTTACGAAAATGGCCCTTGCAACGGAAGAGCTGTATTTAAAGCACATGCGGGAAACCGGAAAACCCTGTCGACCAGGTCTTGCATAATTCGAGACAAAGAAAACCCCTGCGCATCAGCTGTCGTATGCCGATGTGCAGGGGTTTTGCTGTCTGACCAATCTGAATCCGATTTGCTATATCAGTAACCCAAAGGCAATTCCCGGTGAAGGGAAATCTACCGGAACCGACAGAGTGTACGAAAAAGCATTCTACAGGAACAGCGGTATTTTCAAAACGGTATACCGTTCCTTTATACACATAGGGGCGGTTTTTACGTTATGTCGTGTGGATCAACTGTTTTCCTGGATAATTCGGTTCAGATTCTGTATAAAAGAGTCTATATCAAATTGACTATCCCGTAGTATCCTATTACCGTTTTCTCTACAGAGCGACAAAGATTCGTCGATTTTGTTGGCCCAAAGATGTTCCTTCCCCTCGCCAATCGGCAAAAAACGGGTATACATTCCCATCGCAATTTCGTTACTGACTGTATCGGATATGATCGTCGGCAGCCCTGTACCAACAGCCTCCAAAATAGATAACGGAAAGCCCTCATGAAGAGAGGGTAATAAAAAAATATCGCTCATATTCAGCAGGGCGTTCACATCTGTTCGATTACCTAAGAATTCTACACTATCACAAAGGCCCATTTCGATTACCTTATTATGTAGCTGCTGGTTCAGTTCACCGTCTCCAACCAAAAACAGTCGACTGTTTGGTTCTTTCTTGTGATAGCAGTCAAATATCTGTAGTAAAAAACGGTGATTTTTGGCCGGACGCAGCCTTCCAACATGGATGAGAGCTTTTTGATTGCCTAATAAGAACATTTGTCGATATTGTTCCCGTAGATTAATATCGAAGTAAAAATGATGTGGGTCAATACCGTTGTGTACTACATGAAAGGGGCTGTTTCCGAATAGGAACTCCCCCGCAATCTGAGAACATGCCAGTCTAACAGCAGGTATCCGGGGAAGTTGAATTTTTCCTATTGTATGAAGAAGTTTTGTTTTAAAGCCATATCCGTTAACTGAGGAATTATGGCTCAAAATAAAAATATCAGAACAGAAACGAGATGCCATCTGTATTAAATAGTATGGGCTGAGAGAGTTTAAATGAAAGAAACAACAGTCGAATTTGTTCTTGCGAAAAACACGTTCATTCTCCTGAATATTCCGTATTAAATTTTTCTTTCGTGGATAGACGAAGAAAAAGGAAAAGCCCATTGAGGAAAACTCCTCAAAATAACATGGCTGTTCATAGGAATCAATCAAAAATGCGAACTGATATCTTTCTTTGTTTCTTATTACAAATTGATAAATTACATTTTCTGTGCCGCCTTTATTTTGCGACAGACCGATAATGAGCATTTTCTTCATTCGGATGTGCGTCTCCTATCATTTGCTAAAAAGTGCAAGCAGAAGCCTTTCTATATAACGGTAAGCATCGTTATTGATCAGGTAACCCTTGAAATAGTACCCCAAATGATGTAGCAGGTACAGGGTATTCCATACCAACGCGTTGCCAAACAATATTGCAATTAATCCGTAATACTTTGGTGTATTCAACAGCTTATGTTGAACAATCTCCTGTATCATCATTGCATATGCTACATAAGAAAACAGCATACCGATCATCAGGTATCGGAACATATTGATATTGATCAGTACTGTCACACACACCGGACCCAGCATCAGTACCAGGCATCGTATCCGCTCACAAAAGAGGGCTTTCGCTTCAAAATCCGGTATTCTTTCTTTTAAATCATCCGCATTTTTGTTGATAATATAACATCCGGTCCATAGTATTATATAATTGGCGACATAATAGATGGCGTATATAGAGTAAATGCGGGCACAATTATTCACAAAATGATAGTCGGTATAAACCGGCAACAGTTTTTCCACAAGAAAATGCAGACACTCTTTCAGCCCAATATAGGCGCCGGGGTAGACAATTAGTACGCAAATATACAATAACCCAAATGCATTGATGACATACAAAATCTTTTCTACCCATTTGAAATGTTTTTTGGGTGTTGCTGTCACCACGCCAAACACTAAGGGCAACAGCGTAATATGAAAACAAAATGCGGCAATAAGACTACTGCATACATAAAGAATATATTTTCTGCGGTAGAGAAATTGTAATGAAAAAAGGATAACGGCTAAGCCCATGGAATAGCGAATGGTGTTGGAAGTGAAGAGCAAAAAACTGACAGAGTACAAAAGGAAGAATATATGACGGTTGACCTGCATTACCCGCAACGCATAGCAGATCAGTAACGAAAAGGCCAAATAACCGATCGAACGAAAAAGAGGGAAGGGGATGCGCAGGCTTTTGAAAATGTATGAGAGAAATACATAACCGGGCTCATAATGAGATAAGCTGGCATAGCCTTCCCGGGAATAATCTTTCAGATACCAGGATAAATCAATGTTCTCACTGATAGCGTAAAAGCCGACAAAGATACTCATGAAAAAGATAGAAAGATACAATGCCAAATTATTCCTATTTTTGCGAAGAAGCGGCACAGCGTTCAGACCGATTACTGTACCGTAAAGCAGATATCCCAGCATGACCTTGATCTCCTGTTAATCAAAATATGTTTTGTAGTATCTGATACGCATTGCACAAAATAGTGGTGTCTTCTGTCTACAATAATGCGATTTCTTGACACCAATGTTCAAATGTGTATTTTTTCAATATCTCATCCTCAACCGGTTGAAATGGCCGATCAAAAAAGGCCGCTAAATCCTCCGGAGCATCTTCACCTACTATGAAAATATTCTCCGGTCTGTAAAAATCAGACTGCTTGACACAGGCGTTGTTCGTAAGGAGTTTTTTGCAGTAAAACAGGGCCTCCAGTGTTCTTAAGGTTAAACCCTGCTGCCCGGGCCTGACCAAATCTACCAGACAGTCATATTCCTTCAGCTTTTGTAGCATTTCCGGGTAGTCCATCATTCGGCGTTGCAGGGTGATACTTTGACGGGTTTCGGTCGATCTGTTGGGATTCACCACTGTAAAATTACATAAATATCCCTTTGCGGTTAAAACATCTGACAACTCTTCCAATAAGGATAACCGATTTTTATCACTTCCGCAAAAAAATAATTTTTTGGCATTTAAATGTTCGTTTGCAGACACACTTGCTGTACTGCCTTCCGGCATAAAATAAAATTGATGCAAATAACGGTAGCCCAGTTGCTCGCAAACACCGGGATCAAAACATACTATCGAATCAAAAACCGGTGTTTCCTGCAAAATGGCAGATAAATTATCGGATGGCAGATTCCATAACCACAAAATGAGCTTACCGCCATAGTACTTTTTTATCGTCTGTAATACGCCGGGGTGTAAACAAGCGTCAAAAAGAATGACCCGTTCATATTGCGGAAGGCTTTTAAGTATCTGCCGGTTCATTGTAAGCTCTGCTGAAATGGAATTCAATAGCTTAGTTACGGTTTTTTTTATTAAATGTCGTTCCCTTTGTACCCATAACGGATAGGGTGAGGCAACCTGCGCCCCGCAGGCCTCCATTTTTTCACTTATCCACTGTTCAAAACTATTGTTGTTCAGTTTTAGAATCAGAATCTTTTGATATTTTTTCATAAAATGTACCCATTTCCTGTGCGATGGAACGAATATCGTATCCGGAGTTCTCAGCTTGCTCTGAATAACTTTTTCTGTTTTGATTTGGCAACGAAAGAATATTTTCAGCCCAAGTCTCTGCACCGTCCTGAAGAGAAAGCCACCTGATCAGACCGCAATGAAGGTCTGCCTCAACTGGCACTCGGTCCGAAACGATACAAGGTAGTCCGGTAACCTGTGCTTCGATAAGAGAGATCCCTAATCCCTCCCATAGGGACGGAAAGACAAAAACATCCATTGCATGGTAATACCGGTATAAGTTCTCTCTTTGTCCCAATAAAATCACATGGTTCTGCAGTCCGCTATCAACTATCTGACGTTCCACCTTTTCCCTGTCGGAACCGTCTCCTAACAGCAACAGCACGACATCTTTCCTTTGTTTTAACAGCTCGACAAAAATCTTCAATAAAAATATATGGTTTTTTGCCGGAACCATCCTTCCTACATGGCCAACCACATACTTTCCGTCCAGGTTCAACTGCTGTCGACATTCTGCTCGGGTCACACTGTCAAAACCAAATTTTTGGGTATCAATTCCATTGGAAAGTACATGGTATTCTGGCTTTCGAGTTACTCTTTTTCCAAATAGCCACTGTCCTGCCTGTTGTGAACAGGCAAGAAAATAATCTGCCTGAAATCGAATGGGATATTGTAATATTGCCTTTACAACGCCGGAAAAACCTTTTCCGTTGGAGGTGCTGTGGCTATGGATAATTGTGGTTACACCGCACTGTTTTGCAATGGGCAGATATAGGCTGGCGTAACTGCGGATATGAGAATGTAACACAGTGTATTCCGGATGAAGAGTCAAAAATGTCCTCCATGCGTCCCGAATCATATGAACATTTCTGCCGGTGAAGCATGGCAGTTCATAAATGATTCCGCCCAGTGCCCGTATTTCGGCAGCATAATGTTGATTTTCCGGATGATCCACCACAAAATCAAATTGCAGCTTGCTGCGATCGATATGTCGGTATAGCTCCATAATTAACGCCTGTGAACCGCCTGCTTCCAAGGAGCCAATCATTTGTAAAACACGTATCATATTACAGTCCCTTCTTTTACAGTTTACCGACTGTCTGTGTGGAGAATACTGTTTCGACTAACCAGATAACCCTGTTCCATTTGTTCCTTTTACAGTATCTGCCCCTCCGAACAACCGTGCACGAAAAAGAGTGACAATCAAGGCATATCCGCCCGCTGAAATCAGAACCTGCAACGCTAATCGGTAATAATTTTCCGGTTGCAGCATCTCCAAAAATCGGCAAACTGCCACAACCCATCCACTGCCCAACAGGGCAATTCCAAAAGGGACGGTAAACGGTTTCAATGAGAAAACATCGCTGCAGGAAACATAAGAAATAACAAAAACTGTTATCTCTGCAATCAATGTGGTAAATGCAGCCCCCGCAATGCCTAACCAGGGAATCAGAAACAGATTTAGCCCGATATTAACAATAGCGCTAATCAGCGACGCTTTTAAAATGACAAGCTCCCGTCTATAATTCAACAGCACAATATTGACCAGTATATTGTTAACGGTTGCAAAAAAAAGAGCAAAGCACATTATTTTCAGCGCAGCTGCACCTGATCGATATTCCTCCCCCAGTAGTAGAGCCAATGCGGACTCGCCCACCCAAAATAAACCGGTCAATGTTGGCAGTACCAACAGCAAAATATTGCGGAACATATTGCAGGAAAGCTTTTGAAAGGAATGTGTTTCGCCATTTTTCAGATAATGGGCAATGCGGGGCATTGCCACCATACATATAGCGTTAATGAACTCTTTCACTGTGGAATAAACAGTACCGGCTGCACGGTATTGCCCAACCTGAATATTACTTTGCATCAGCCCTAACATGGTAATGTCACTGTTCAGATATATTGTAACCATTGCCAGGTTTGCAAACAGTATCAGCACCGGTTTGGCAATCTCCCACGACCAGAATTTTCGCACCAACTGTAATCTGACATATTTGGAGGAATAGGACAAACCGGCAAGGCCATTCAGAACTGTGGAAGCAGTTAATATAAAAGCATAAGACAAGTAATCTTCCGGTGTTTTTACCAATAACACAACCAGAATGAGAGTCACCAGCTCGCTGACTATTTTAGTCACGGTTACAAACAGATAATTCTCAAAAGTCTTAAATATCCACTCTAACCGAAAAACCCCAAATACTATTTTCAGCGCCAGCACTCCAAGTATGATCTTTTGTTCAACAGACAATTCCGCAAACCGGATAAATAGCGCAAGCCCGACCAGTGCGACTCCTGTAGAATAAATGTTAAAAGTGAACAATCTGTTAACCATGTCATTTAATTGCGTTTGATGATCCCGAAGACAGACGCACTCTCTGATTGCATAATTTTCAATGCCAAGCGAGGATATCAAAATAAAATATGAGATAACAGAATCACAAAAACAGACCAATCCGTAATTCTCTGCGCCCATTCTGCGCGTAACCAGCAAAAAAGACACTAATGGAAATAATAGGTTGCTGACCTTATTGATTAAAACAAACACGGTGTTTTGGGCCAACTGTTTATTGTGTTGCAGCTGCATGCTTCAGTTCCTCAAGATATTTGGACACTACGACATCCCTATCCATTTCCTGTTCTACAAACTTTCTGCCGGCAAGTCCCATGGCTCTTCGTTCCTCGCAGGGCATTACTATCATTTTTTCCATTGCTTCAATTAATGCCTGTTGGTTTCTTATGGGGACCAGCATACCGGAAACATCATTTACGACTGTCTCCCTGCAACCCAAATGGTCTGTTGTGATTATAGGTCTGCCGGTTGCGGCGGCTTCTAAAAGTGTGTTACTTAATCCCTCGTTATAGTAGCTGGGCAACACGACGCAGTGCGACATACTCAGTAGTGGTCGAGTGTCTTCCACAAAGCCGCAATAGAATACAATGCCCTTTTCTGTCAGCTGATGGAGTCTTCCCTGATATCCGTCCTCTATTAAGCCACAAACATAATACTCTGTATCAGGATATTTTTCTTTTAGGGCCTCTGCAGCATTCAGATAATATTCTATTCCTTTTTCGTACATGATTCTGGCGGAGAATAAAAATCGGACGGAATCCTGCTGAGGATACGGTTGAAACTGAAATTTTTGAAAATTAACCCCGGAGCCGCTTACCAGCTGACTATTGCTGCTTACTATTTTGTTTCGAATAAAAAACTCCCGGTTAACCTTGTTCTGAAAAAACACACTGGTAACACGGCGAAAAGCAATCCGGTACAAAGCAACCAACGCTAAGTGGTTTAGTCCCTTTGTCTCTACTGCAGTACCAAGGCCGGTAACCGTGCAGATGATAGGAACATTCCGCAGGCTTCGGCAGGCAAGCGCACAGTAAATATTTGGCTTGATCGTAAACGAAAACACCATTTCCGGATGCTCTGCTTTAATAATTTTTCTATACTGTATCAGCAGTGCAGCGTCTTCTAAAATTTTTGTGCCATGTCGATTGACCTCAACCTGAACATAGTCTACGCCTATCCTTTGAAAGTCCGGTATTCGGGGACCATAGGGGGTTACAAGCACAACCCGATATCCAACACGCAGTAACTGTTGAATCAGCTCTAACTTAAACAGATAGATGGAATAATCACTGTTGCCTACAATAAGAACGGATTTCATTATTAAAGTGTTTATACCCCCCTGACCGGTGATGTTACCTTTGGAAAAAAGATAGATGAGAGCGATCTGAATCTATCTAAATAGTATAGCAAAAAACACTTTTTTGTGCCATACTATTTTGCGCAAATAATGTCTTGTTCAGTCGAATTCCTTGGAAATCTTAGTCAGCACCATTCAATGGTCGCAGGGGGCTTGCCGGTGATATCATATACCACTCTGCCTACGCCCTTGACCTCATTAACAATGCGGGTGGACATGACACCCAGTGCCTTGTAGGGTACCTGAACAAATTCGCAGGTCATAAAGTCAGAGGTTTTTACCGCACGCAGGGCAACGGTATAATCATAGGTTCGGAAATCTCCTACCACACCGACAGAACGGGTATCGGTCAGTACGGCAAAATACTGGTCTGCCTTGACCCGGTGTTTTTTCATCTCCTCACGGAAGATATAATCGGCATTCTGCAGAATTTCAATCTTTTCCGGCGTGATTTCCCCCATAATGCGGACGCCCAAACCCGGCCCGGGGAAGGGTTGACGATCCACATAGGCCCTGGCAAGACCCAACTGTCTGCCAATTATCCGAACCTCATCTTTAAAAAGACCTCTTAACGGCTCGACAACGCCGGTAAACTGCATATCCCTGGGCAGACCGCCTACATTGTGGTGGCTTTTGATGGTTGCCGCCTTGCTTCCCCCGGATTCAATGACATCAGGGTAGATGGTACCTTGTGCCAAAAAATTGACATGGGGCAGCTTTTTGGATTCCGCTTCAAATACCTTGACAAATTCGGCACCGATGATTTTGCGCTTTTGTTCGGGATCGGTAACCCCTTTCAGGGCTGTCAAAAAGCGTTCCTTTGCATTGACCCGGATAAAATGCAGATTTTTGCCGGAAAAGGCCTTTTCTACCTCGTCACCCTCATCCTTACGCATTAGACCGTGGTCCACAAACACACAGTGCAGCTGACCCGGAATGGCTTTGGAAAGAAGCGCTGCGCAGACAGAGGAGTCCACACCGCCGGAAAGAGCCAGCAGAACATGACCGTCACCAACCTGTTTTTTTACATCGGCAATCAGCCTGGCTTCCAGGTCTTTCAGATTGTAATCGCCGACCGCTCCACAGACGCGGTAAAGAAAATTTCGGATGATTTGGGTGCCGTTGGGGGTGCTTTCCACCTCCGGATGGAACTGAACGCCATACAACTTGCGCTTAGCACACTGAATCGAGGCATTTTGACAGTTCTTCGTACAAGCAATGGAATTAAAGCCTTCCGGCAGAACCGTGATCTGGTCGGTGTGGCTCATCAGACAAATCTGGTTTGGATCCATACCATGGTACAGGAGAGATTCCGGGTTGACCTGCATTTTGGTTTTGCCGTATTCGCTCAGGGCAGAACAGGCCTCCACCTTGCCGCCTACGCTCCAGGCGAGCAGCTGCGTGCCGTAGCAGATGCCAAGCACCGGGATGCCCATCTCAAAGATGGCTTTATCACAGTGGGGAGAATGTTCATCATATACACTGTTGGGACCGCCGGTCAGAATGATGCCGATGGGATCGATCTGACGGATTTCTTCCGGGGTAATGTCACCGGGTTTGATGATAGAGAACACGTGGCATTCTCTGACCCGGCGGGCGATCAGTTCTTTGTACTGACCGCCGAAATCTAAAATTACAATTGTTTGTTGCATACATACACCTCAAAAAATATAAAGTACTTTTATATTTTACTACAAAAAAGGTAGGTATTTCAATATTTTTTCACCGAGAGAGCTGAGAGTATTTTATTTTTATCATAAAAGAGACCGCCTTGCACCATATTTTCGGTACAAGGCGTACATTCTTTTACATACGGTAAATGGTCAATCCCTCAAAACGGGAGATCAGCTCAATCATTTTTTCCATTGCGGCAGAATCTTTTTTTGCTTCATCTATCGGCAGACCGCCTGCCGGGATCAAATCGTGGTGCATACGGGTGCGCTCCCGCATGGTGCTGTCGCTTGCACCAGTGATCGGATCGATATGTGCTATTCCGTATCGCCAGCCCAATGTGTATTTTTCATTGCACCAGCGGTCATGCTCAAAGCGGGAAATTTCCCGAATCTCCCACTCAGTAAAAGCATTTAGAGGCCGATAATCCACAGCGCGGTCGGTATAAAAGCAACCGATCTGTTCCAGCTGGGCGGCAAAGCCCTTTGCCTGGGCAATATTGGAGAGCTTGTACTCCAGCGATAGATTATCTTCAAAGGCGAGGGTCATCTCGTCTGGGGTTTCGGCTCCGCAGTATCGGCCGTTCAGGGCAAGGGCAAAGCGGTACAGGTTGATATAGTTAGAATCTGACAGATATAAACCGGTTCGCTTCTGCTTTTCCGTAACTTTGATTTTCAAAAGGGCAGGATTTACAGGACGCGTCAAATCTCCGTCAAAGGAGGGCATGGCCTCCCTAAGGCAGACAATTTCATCAATATCATCCAAAAATTTGCAGCGGTTCTCCCGGACAGCCCCGGATTTTTTGGTATAGCCGGTGGATAGCATATTTCGATATGCCTTGGCACCGGAAAATCTTGCCTGATAGGTTTCGTCATAAAAATAGGTCAGGCACAGCCCGTCTGAACCGTAATCCATGTCAAAATCAAAAGGGAAGATACCGCCGCGGCTATTCTGACCGTAGCTGGTCCGGTCCCAGCATTGCAGCTCATCACACAGCATCAGCAGATAAGCAAGAGGCTGACCATCCTGCAGGGAAAGACTTTGCTTTGTATGAAGCGCACCTCGCAGTGTAAATTTAAACAGACTATTGTGCAGCAGAATGGCGCAGAAGCTATCCCGGATTTCAGGTCGGATCTGATCAAAGCTGTCAATCTGTGGATGCTGCCGCAGATATGCTTTTGCCAAAATCAGACCGCTGAAATAGGCGTGGTCCATATACAGATATTCCCGATCCTCCGGGTTGGCATGAACGCCCCGGTCGGCCAAAGCATCCGCGAGAAAATTTTTGGTTTTATCCGGATCAGATCCAATGCGGTTCAGATATCCGGAAAGACACTCCGTTACGGCAAAGGTGTAAAAACAGTTCAGATCTCCAAGAGCAGAGGCGGTGAAAGTTTCCATATTCCGGTAAGAAACATACGGGGCAAAGCCGGTGTCGTCATCACTTGCCCCATCTATCCGGCAGACATATGCTTTCATCTGCTGGTGCGCTATCTCAAAGGGATAACCGATATCATGAAATAGACTGGTGATGCCCCAATACAAAAGAAAATGATGGGCAGCCTGGCGGTCGTCGGTCAGGCCATACTTCCGGCAATAGGCACTGCGCAGGGTGGGCAGGTTGCGGTAGAGCGCCAAACCGACCAGAAAAACATAGACACTGTGAGAGTAGTGGTCCCGATGCTTCATCAGCAGATTACTGGCGTTGGTTTCATGTTCGCTTAAAAGTTCTAAAAGCAGTTGGGCGGAATCGTATCCTTTGCCAAAGGGCTTAAAGATTTCGCAGTAGCAATAGTAGATATCAAAGGCATCCTCCCGGGTACCGCTTGCTAAAAAACGGGAAATCGCCTGTTCAAAACATAGCCGGTCCAGGTCTCGCTCCATATTGAAAGGAATCTTTCCGGGACCGGAGCTGCGACCGGTGGAATCGTTCAGCTGCATACGGTCAGGGTCGGAGACATCAAAGCAAAGATCCTCACACCAGTTGCGAAGAAAATCGATGGCGTCTGCTCCGTAGTGCCGGGCACAGGCTGCCGCGTCCGGGACAGTTACGCTGGTGTCCAATTTATAGTTAATCTTGTTTTTTTCTTTCATTTTCAGTAGCGCGTTGTAACCCATAAAAGTACCTCTTTCTGACAGCAAGCTGTCCATACCGGTTGAAGTAACCGTGTTTAGTCATATTTGCACATTTTCAACTGTTCCATTTCAAAAACCTTTTGCATACAGTCGGTGTCACTGTCAAATTTTTCTCGCTTGACTGCCTGCAGTGAGGCAAGATGCATTTCCAACACAGGCGGAAGCATGACATCATCCAGCATAATCACGGCCATGGGCTTGTTTTTGCTGGTGGCATAGTTTATTTCTTTCAGACAGTATTCGGAATCCACGCTGTTGGCGGAGATAAATGCAAGAAAACAGCTGCAATTTTTTAAATTGGAGGCGATGACACCCTGCCATTCGGTACCTGTTTTGATGCTGTCATCATACCAATACTCATACCCGTTTTTATCTAACAGCTTCAGATAGGGCATGACCCGCTCCAAATCCGCATGGGAATAGCTGATAAAGATGTAGTCCTTGTCGCCGTGCATGACTGCCTCGCCCCGTTTTTGGGTTTTACCGGCAATCGGACGGGTCAACAGGTAGGCGGCGATCAGCTGTAACATAACAGATAGCATACTGTAGCCACTTGTTTTAATAACAGTAATTCTACCCCACACATAGGGTAACGCACAAAACAGTACTGCCAGCAGAATAAAGATAAATCCGTCTTTCAGATCAATCGGTATTTTTTTAAACCATTTTTTGGCACCGGAAGCATACCTTAGGCCGGTCAGTTTGGAAAAGACCAGGCCGATAAAGAGAAAGAAACCCAGGAAAAGAAGTATTTTGACAAACAGATCATCTGCTGTATCCCCTGATTGAAGCAAATTAAAGGCGGCTTTTATCCGTTTGGCAGCACTGACCTTTAACGGAATGGATGGGATGCACTGCTTCCCGTTTGCATCTGCCACGGTGCCGAAAAAGCCACCTGAAAGCTCTAACAGGGCCAGATAGAGAAAGCCTGCCCCCTTGACCAAACCGCTGTTGCCGCGCAGAGAGATAAACACTGCCATCACGACCAAAAAGATGCCGACGTGGCAGGGTGTAAGCAGTAGGAGGGGAGGCATCCCGATCAGAAAAGCCAGAACGGCACGGTCTTCAAACAAAAACAGAACCAATAGAGTGAACGCCAACAACAGCGGAAGGATAGCCATTCCCGCAAAGCAGAAATACAGCACGGGCGCAATTAAAAGGGTACCCAACATGGGTGTCCACAGCCATATTAAAGAAAGCAGAATTTCCGCTGCCAGCAGAGCGGCATCGGTATCCTCGGTATATCGGGCGATCCATTTCACACCGTCGTTGACCAGACTGCCGGTATCAGACAGTCCGTATCGTACGCAAACAAATAGAGATAGAAAGACGCTTAAAGTCAAAAGAAGCCGGACCGCCCAGCTGCCGGTGGTGGACTGAAAAACCCATCTGTCCCAGTTTCGGCGTAGCCTATCGGTGAAAAACGGCTTTTGCTCGGGAAGCAGGGCCGCCTGTCTGATCTCGTTTTCTATTGCCAGCACTGCATCGGCCTGCTGCCGAATTTGATCTTCCATCCTGAAAAACCTCCTATTATGGTTACGGAAAAGGGCAGTCACACACTGAAATCCGGGGTGTTTTCCTGACAGTAGGAGACCCAATTTCCGTTTTCGATCAGTTCCTCCCGCCCAAGTTGTCGGAACAGCTCCGGCTGCAATGCAGCGGTTTCGTTAAACTGTCTCAAAGCCTGGGCAAAAAGCAGTTCCATTTTTTTGTGGTCCGAACTTTTGCGCTCCAGGGATAGCTTGCCGTAATAACCTGAGACAAAGACGGTAACAGCGGAAAGACAACCCCAAAAGACCTTCAGCAGGGTGCGCAGACTGAGCCCCCAAAAGGCAGAGGATATGACAACGGGAAAAGCATATTCCAACAGCGACACTGTGGCCCATGTGAGCAGAGTACAGACAACCATGGCACGGGTGATCCGTTGCTGTTTTTTGTGTTTTGCTTTGTTACGCCGGAAAGCCTTCGTGTGGTAGGTAAGTTGGCCCTCTACCCATGCCGTTTTGATTTGCTGCCAGGGAACATCCCGATTCGGGACAGGACCGATCAACAGGCTATTTACCGCTTTTTTTATCCAGGTCGCATCCTGTTTTTGTGTCCAGGTAAAGTCGTCACAGACCTGATCCGGCATACCCAGTGCGTGAAAATACAGTTGAATCCGTAAAGCCTCCGCCAGTGACCGGTATTGCAGATAGTTCTCGTGCTGGTGAAACCGTGTCAGCAGCAGATAACCCAAAGCATACAAACCGACTGCAATGCCGTACCCGGCAAGGCAGTTGCTCAGATCCAATTCGTCATACATCAGGTACAAAAGCACCAAAATCACGCCGAAAACAGCAAACAGGCCCAAAATCTTCAGGTACTGTTTCTGGCATTTGACCGAAAAACCGTCGGCGGCGTCATAGACCTGCTGCAGCCGGTTGCGCACTGAGTTATGCAGATATTTTTCCGGCAGAAGGAGATAGGTTTTGCCCGGATTCTCTTTTGCCGCTTTGGCGTTAAAGCGATCTGTTTGTGTCAGCTCCCGGGCAAGAGATCCCGGTTCGTTTTCCAGCAGGGTTGCGCAGATTGGAAAGACATTCTGACCGGAGACGCGGGGCGTGGCAATATGAAGGACCGCGCCGTCGTTTCCCGCACGGAAAGGCTTTCTGTCAAGGTAGTTTCCCTTCAACATAAAATCCACTGCTTCGGCGGTGCCGCAGCCGGATTTTTTGCCGGGCGCGCCGTCCCAAAGAGCAAGTAACACATGGCAGTGCGCAGCCACATAAATACCCGCCTGCCGGTAAAGATAATCCCGTTCCGGCTGTTCCGGCTCGGTAAACGGGGAAACAAACACCTGTTCGGCTTTGATATACAGACTGTCAAACTCCTCCGCCTGTTCCGGGGTAAAATCCTTCCGATATTCCGTTTTCTCCATCGGCAGGGGACAATACAGCGGAATCGACAGGGAAAGGGCTACGCGGGCACACAGGGTATCTGCCCCTGCCGCAAGAGAGTTCAGCATCCGGACAGGGGAGTGAGGATAATCTTTTTTTAACTGAAGCAGAAAGTCTCGGACGGCCTGCTCCAGGGAGGAAACATCCTGCGGACGGATATCCCGGTGACCGGTGACTCCGATGACAATGGGTACGGTTTGATTCATCATATTGCGGCACTTTCTCAGTTTTTAACGGTTGTAAGCGGTTGTTTTAGCTCAGCCGTTAAAATACTCTACGGTAAAGGAGGCATTCTCCGGAATGGTTACCGGAAAAACCCCATAGGTCAGACGGACAAGCTGCAAATTTGCACAAGAAAGTAACGGCTGAAGCGTTTCGAGCTCTCCGCTGCGAATGTCAATGCGGGTCAGCGAGGGAAAATACTGCATGTATTCCAGCAGCTCATCGTTCGCGGCATCCAACCGGATTTCTTCTATCGGGCAGTCGATCAAGTTTTGATAGTTTATAGGCGAGGACTGCCCCCAGATTTCAAAACCGATGGCATCTTCCAACAGGGCTTTTGTCTCGTCACTCCGGAAAGATATGGGCTGTAGAAGCTCCTGCCTGGTTTGGTTTACAACCCCTTTGGTAAGTGCGTTTTTCTCGGTTTTGATAATCTCCGGCTGAGCGGCATTGGCTGCAGCTGTCTCCGCCTGGGCAAGGCCGGGCAGCAGAGAGTCAAACCAACCGGCATTCAAACCGTAAATACCCGCGCCAAGGGCAACAAGCAGCATGACTGCCAAAGCAAGAATACCGCTCCAAAAGTTTCCTTTTCTGATTTTTCCTACACCGTGGGAATAACCGGTGGTGCCATCACCCAAAAGCGGTAAAACCTCAAGTCGGACGAGCAGATCCTCCGGACTGTTTACCGGAATGCGATCCTTCAGCAGAGGGTGGCGGGCATCCTCTATGGGATACTGAAAAACCGGACAGCCCAGCTCCACGGCGTTGACGACCTCATTTTCACAGTTGGGGGACATAAGGGATGCCGGAGAAACAAATACCAGTACCCCTGCAGCGTGTTGCAGATGCCAGGCAATATTGTGGGGCCACTCGCTGCCGGGGGCGATCCCCTCATCGTACCAGACCCGAATTTTGTTTTCGAACAGGATACGGAGGACCGGCTGGACAAGATCACTGTTTTTGTGGGCATAGCTAACAAACAGGTAGGGCTCTTTTCCCTCGTAGGCAGGGACCTGTTCTAACATTTTCATCTGAACGGCACCTTTCTTTTCTGCGGGATGTCAACGGACTATTTCAACCCGAAGTCCTGCGTTATATAGCTCTCTGGCATAGATGAGCTGGGTTTGATCGATCTTTACTGTTTGCAGCCCGTTTACCGAAAGCAGCGGGCGTAAAGATATTTTGTCCGGAAGCCCTGCGACATTGACGGTTTCGATATTGATTTTTTCAATCCCGTCTATGGAGGAGAAATGACCGTCGGAAAGGTCCAGCTCCTGTACAGATTTGTCAGCCAGGGCGTCAATCCCTTTGTCCCCGTAGGCGGAAATGCTCAGGTAGCTGCTACCATCCGCGTCACGCAAAAGGGTAGCGGGGGAAGTCTTTTTTGCCACCGCCGCAGCTGCGCAGGCAAGAAACGCAACCAAAAAAGCGGCAATCATGACAGCGGATATCCGTTTTTTGCGGTGGGTATCTGTTTTTTGCAGCATACAAGGTCCTACAATGTCCTGGGTCAGGATGCCGCTTTGTAAAAGCTGCTCTGCAGTGTCCTCCGGGGTGGAGAAAACCGTAACGGGAATATTGGCAAGCTGCATTTCAAGCCCGTGCGACAGGGGAAAATCTGCCGTTTTGATGCAAAATAAAGGCTTTCGCAGGCTAAGCAGATAGTTTACAGTATTGCGGAAAGAAAGAGATTCCAGGCTTTCCGGTGACAGAAAAAGGATCGCTGCCCGGCAGTTTGCTATTCTTTCGGCAAGTGCTTCGGAATCAGGCGTTTCTCTGCCGCCGGTGACAGCATAGGAAAAACGCATACCGCGACAGGCAAGAAGTGCAAGAACCTGCGCAGCAAGAGGTTCCTGGGCAGAAAAGCACCCAAGATAAGCGTAGTCATCTGTTCCATTATAGGAGAGATAAGTAAAATGCTGTTTCATCATATTGACCATTGACCTTTCAGTCGTTTCTGTAACAGATCTCAAACGGAGCATCTAACAGCTGTCGCTCAACTAAATCCTGCATATCGGAGGAAACCGTCAACATCTGTAGGGAGGGGAGCCGTAAAATGGGGGTAAGGTCCGTTAGTTGGTTTGCGTACTTCAAATCCAGCATGGAAATATCCTGAAAATGTGCCAAACCATCTAAAGAGGTCAGGGAGCATCCCGCCAGGTTCAGCTCTCCACCTGGGGTGATATTGATTTCTGCCAACTCTTTCAACGAATCAATTTTCAGACCGGCCCAAAGCAGCTTTTGGATGGGTTTTCCCGCGATGTAGGGCAGCAGATCCTGCAGGGGTACATTGCATAGACGCAAGGTACTGAAGCTTTTTACCTCGGAAAGAGGGGAAAAATCACGGATGTAGGTGCTATCAACATCCAGATACAAATTGACCGCCTGTCCGAGGTCCGGAAGCTGAGTAACCGGGGCCTGATTCATATCAAGGCGAATTAGTTGGCCGGTGGAATAGACGGGAGAAGGATCCGTCACCAGGCTTTCGGAAATGTTCAGATGCTCCAGTTGTTGCAGCTGTCCGATGCCGGATAGATCTCTGACAAGGGTCCTGTCAATCAAAACGACCCGCAGGTTGGGGTTTTCCCATAGCATACTCACATCTGTGACATCGGTGGAGGTGAGCGAAAGATATTCCAATAGTGGAAGCTCCTGAAGGCCCTCCACAGAAGTAATTGGGTTGGCACTTAAATCCAGCTCCCGCAGCTTTGTCAACCGGAGAATGGGAGAGATGTCGGCAATTTGATTGCCGCAAAGACATAAATACTCCAAATTTGGCATGTAGGATAAAATGGTAAGATCATCCGATGTCAAGGTGCCGACCGGAACGGAGCCTTGATGCTCCATGTTGTTGTTTACAGATAAATCAAAGGATACGCTTGTGCGGTCGGAGTCGTCATACCAGCTATGTACCGTGGAATCAAAGGACTGGTCGCCCACAACATACAGACGGGTGATACTGGCTAATTCCTCTGCGGTCAGCCCCCATTGCTTCGCAAGGTTTTTGGCGGAAAGAGCAGGGGCAATCAATAAGGGATTGATGACTGTAAAAAACAAAAGGATTGCGGACACAATAGGAACGGATACCGCCAAAGTCGCTTTTTTTTGCTGATAACGCTTTTGAATTGGCGTCACTGCCATATGCTGAAACAGAGAAGAAGACTTTAACTTACTGAGAAACCCTTCATCCAATTGCTCCGGGTGCATGGACTGTTGGCTGCCCAGCTGCAAAGCGCCCCATGGAGTGGTGTTGACCTCTTCCAGATAAACGCACAATATTTGTTGATTAAAATCGACCGCGGCGTTGACAATGGCATGAAAGCGCGGATCCAAGGCGAATTTTTGAGTTACAAACAGCAGTACTCCGCTTGACGCCCGCAGATGGCGTTTTTCTTTGTTGGAAAAGCTGTCCCCCTGCCAGAATAAGACGCCGTCCTGTTCCAGTGCCTGCAGTAAAGGGGAAACCTGTTCAGCGGCATCTGCGGAAAAGGCGGTATAGATAAACGGCTTGTCGTTTTTACAGTAGCCTGGCATAGCTTTATTCCTCCGATGAACCGGAAAATGAAAGAAAATGCCGTACGGAAAAACCGTACGGCATGCATGAACACATTTTGTAGGCAACCATGCCTACCGTAAATTAATACTACCAAAGAGTGACACAAAAAGCAAGTCTTATTGTTTTAAAATCGTCGAAAATTTCAGAAACCGATGGTGATCAGCTCCAGATCCATCAGCTCGGCAAACAGACGGATATCGCTGACATCCAATGAGGTGGATACAACGGCATGATGTGCGCCGCCGGCACGGATCCATGCCTCAGCACCGGTAGAAAAATCGGGCAGAATTTTCCACATCACACGGGCAACGGGCAGATGAGGCATAGGCTCCGGTTGGGCGGTCAAAGCGATTTTGGCGCAGATCAAACGGAAACGGTCACCCATATCCACCATAGATACAGCGATACCGCCCCCCTCAATGCCGTCAAAGACCAGTCTGGCAGGAGCGGCTTTTCCGCCGATGCCCAAGGGGTGTACCTGAATCTTCGGCTGATTTTTGGCAAAAACCGGGCTGACCTCCAACATATGGGCGGCAAGCTCCAGCTCATTCCCCTCGGTCAGGTCGTAGGTATAGTCTTCAATAAAAGCGGTAGCACCCTGTCGATTTTTTGCCATGTGACACAGTACGGCCATCAGGGCACCGGTTTTGTAGTCGCCCTCCGGACCGAAGCCGATGTTTTTGGCCATTAGGTTTTGGACACATAGACCGGGCAGCTGCTCCAACCCGTGCAGATCCTCAAAGGTGTCAGTAAAGGCGTCTAACTTTTCCGCCTGCAAAAACTCTTCTATTGCGACTTCATAGGCGGCCTGTACCCTTACCGCGTCAAGCTCCGGGGTATCCATCAGGTACTTTTCCGTGTACTCCTGCAGCTTTGCGTCAATCTGTGTGGGGGAAATCCCGGCAATGCGGTCAACAAGGTCGCCGATGCCGTAATAGTTTACATTCCAGCCAAGACGGATCTCACTTTCTACCCGGTCACCGTCGGTTACGGCAACATCGCGCATATTGTTGCCGAAGGTCGCCACCCGCAGCCGGTGAGAAAAGCTTACGGCGCTGGCCACATCCGCAAATTTTTGGATGCGTGCAATCACTTTTTCGTCACGGTAGTAACCGGCAACTACCTCTCGGTGCAGCCCCAGACGGGTGCAGATAAAGCCGAACTCCCGGTCGCCGTGGGCGGACTGATGCAGATTCATAAAATCCATATCGATGCTCTCATACGGCAGCCGACGGCCAAACTGAGTGTGAAGGTGCAGCATGGGTTTACGCAGTGCCTGCAGACCCTTGATCCACATTTTGGCAGGGGAGAAGGTGTGCATCCAGACGATGACACCGATACAGCAGCGGTCTGCGGTCGCTTGGAGCATAATGTCCTCAGCATCGGTACTGTTACAGACAGTGGGTTTCCATACGATCTCACAGCCGCTGATCTGTGCGTTCAGGTAGTCTGCCATCTCGGCAGAATCCTTTGCAACCTGTTTTAAGGTCTCTTCACCGTAAAGCAGCTGGCTTCCGGTAACAAAATACAGTTTTTCCATAATCATTTCCCCTTCTGCCTGAAAAGGCATTTGCTTTTTGTTATATCAACGGCTTCAGATATCGGGCAAGGTAGGTATCAAAAGCATCCTGCTGCGGTTGATCCGCCATGACAGTAGCGGCCTGAGAATTGCGGAAGATCCCTTCCAAAAACGCGGGCAACGTGTTTTCTTTTTGAGAGAGATACAGTGTTAAAAGTGCCATGCCGTACGCGCCGCCCTCTCCGGCAGATTGCATGGTGAAAACCGGCGCTTTCAGTGCGGCAGACATCAGTTTTGCACCCACGTTCGGGGTTTTAAAAAAGCCACCGTGACCTGCCACCTTACTGACGGTAACCCCTTGACTGTATAATTTGCGGACCCCGTATGCCAGGGGGGCAATTGCGGAGCAAAGCTGCATTTTCATAAAATTTGCAAGGGTCAGCCTACTTTCGGCGTTACCGTTTATCTGCAGCTGCCCTTCGCTGACCTTGACCACCGGCTCGGCGGAAAAGAAGGGGTAGCAGGTTAAATTACCGGTATCGGCATCCGCCTTTTCCGATTCCTGAAAAAGCTTATCAAATAAGTCGATATCCGTTCCGCCGGTTAGGGTGGCCACCTCGGCAAACAGTGCCTCCCATGCGTTGATACCGCCGGTACAGTTGTTTTCGTGGATCATGACAACAGGTGCGCCGTCCGGGGTCACCACATGATCCATATCTCTGGCGGCGTCGCCGTTATCCTTTGACAGAACCGCCATTAAAAAGGCAGAGGTACCGGCACTGACATTTGCCGTGCCGGGCAGAACACAGTTGGTTGCGACCATACCCGTAGCGGCGTCGCCCTCCGGCGGGCAGAGGGGAATGCCCGGCTTCAAATCGCCGGAAGTATCCAACAGAGCAGCGCCTGCCGCAGTCAGGCAACCGGCAGGCGACCCGGCGCAAAGCAGCGGGGGAAAGAAATCTGCCGGGTCGGTTGTCTGACCTGTCTGCTGATAAAGCTCACGGAAAATCTGCATACAGTCTGCCCGGTATGTGCCGTCCTTCACCGGGAACATTCCGCTGCCTTCACACAGACCTACTGTAAAAACGCCGGTCAACAGATAGTGGATATATCCGGCAAGGGTAAAAATTCTTTTTACCTCTGACAGGTGCGCTTCGCCGTCTATGGCAGCCTGGTACAGGTGTGCTACACACCAGCGGGGCGGAATATATCTGCCGAAGGCCAGGCTTAGACGGTTTGCGGCCTCGCTTGCAGTGGTATTGCGCCAGGTGCGGAAGGGAACCAGCCAGTTGCCGTCTTTGTCGGTGGGAATATAGCCGTGCATCATGCCGGAGATTCCTATGCCGCCCAGTGTTTTCAGCTTTTGATCGTACCGAACTTCGAAGTCCTGCTTCAGCCGGGCAAAGCTGGCCTGCATACCAGTGAGTACATCCTGCCTTGCATAGGTCCAGTAGCCGTCCTTTTGACGGTTTTCCCAGGTGAAGGAACCGCTTGACACACCGGTCCCATCCGGCGTGATGAGTACACTTTTTATCCGGGTCGAGCCGAACTCCAACCCTAGAAATAACTGATTTTGCGCGATGACCTGTGCCATAATCAAACCCTCTTTCCTTTTCCGATTCTCTGATATACACTGTAAAAAGGCTAAGCTTGAGCTTAAAAAGTGATGACCTCCGGGGCGGCGGTAAAGCTGGAGAAGGTCGCGGTGGCGTTTTTGAAATAAAGTACCTGGGTATTGCCGTCGTTTTCGTCGTACATACTGCGCAGCTCCGGGTATGCATCCAGCATTGCCTTACGGGCCTGGACACGGTCGTCCTCTACCAGTTCACCTGCCAGCCGCAGCCAACTGCCGTTCATAAAGGCGCAGACCTCTGCCTTGGGGTTTACGGCAAGCTGCTTAGAGGTGGGCTTCACCTTGCCGGTTTGAATGTACAGTTTGCCCTCAAAAACCAGAACGGTACCGAACGGACGCACCCGGGGCTGATCGTCTTCTACTGTGGCAAGATAATAAACCTGTGCGGCTTTTAAAAATTCGTATACCTTTTCCATAATGATATCCTTTCCTTTTTTGATTACAGCAAATGCTGTTTTCGTGCTTATTCTATCACAGAAAGCAGCTGTTTTCAAAAGTTTTTTCAAAAAACAGACGGTTTGACCTGTGAAGACATAGTCTTTCCCTGGGAAAGCATATGATATGGTAAAACCGGTCGATTTTCGGCTTTACTTTGCATAATAACTGTGATATACTCCTTGAAATGGCGATGCCGCTGTTCAAATATTTCTCAAAAAAATAAGACATACAACAGGGAGGATACAGTCATGAAAAACACCGTGATTCCCCAAGGCTCGGTAACGGTAGGCGGAAAAGTTTACACGCTGACACAGGGACAGGCGCAAATAGGCAGTCTTTTGTTTGATTTTAAATGCAAACAACCTGAGGAAGGCTTTTACGACTGGACAGTGACCCTTCACAACACAGGCGAGGAGACATCCGCCCCCGTAACCGATTTATACGGTCTCAAGCTGTTTTTTCCCTTAAAGGAAAGCGATTCCTTTATCTATCACGGTCTGAAGGGGGATTCCTGCTCTTTGGAATCCTACGAGCCGGAGACGGTTTTGCTGAAAAGCGGGGACAGCCTGACCAAAGAACCCGTCGGTGCCCGATCTTCAAATACCACTGCTTTTCCGTATTTTGATTTTGCCATGGAAAACTGTAGCATCGTCTGCGGTATCGGTTGGTCGGGACAGTGGAAAATGACCGCAGCCAGATCCGCAGAGGGCGTGACGGTGACGGCCGGACAGCGGGATTTGAATACGGTTTTATATCCGGAGGAATCCATCCGCTCGGTGCGGATACTGCTGTGGGCGGGGGAGGAGGACACCCTTCACGCCAGGCAGAAGTTTGTCAGCTGTCACCGCCGCTATGCTTCTCCCTTTGCCACCCGCGGTGCGGACTACGCCTGCCCCATCGCCACCCAGGCGTTTGACCGCTATTTCTGGAATGCCAAAGCGGAGGAGGGAAAAGCCCCCTATTTTGAAACAGAGGAGGCGCAGGTGCGCATCTGTCACAGTGTCGGGCAGTGTGAGTATTTCAATATGCACTGGGTGGATGCCTGCTGGTTTCGGGATACCTTCCGCAGCGGCGTGGGCAATTACGAGACCTATTCCACAGGCTTTCCCAACGGGTTGAAACCCATATCCGACGCGGCACACCAAAACGGGCTGAAATTCATCGTCTGGTTTGAGCCGGTGCGGGCGGTGGAAGGCTCGGAGGCCTGGAACCGTTTTAAAGATAACCCCAAACAGCTGATTCGTCTGCCGGGAGAGGGCAGTGCCCTGATGAACCTGGGCGACGGCGAGGTGTGGCAGTGGGTTTATTCTCATATCGTATCCGTCATGGAAGAAAACGGCATCGACTGCTACCGGGAGGATTTCAACATTGAGCCGCTGGACTATCTGATCTCTATTGAAGAAGAAAACCGGAAAGGCATGGCGCAGATGCGGTTTACCGAGGGTATCTACAAGCTGTGGGATGCGCTGAGCGCACATTTTCCGGGTCTGTTTATTGATAACTGCGCCTCCGGCGGCAGACTGCTGGATGTGGAGACCTGCTCCCGCGGCTTCTCTTTGTGGCAGAGCGATACGGCTTGCGCGCGGGAGGCGAACGGCATTCCCACCGCCATGATTCAGCAGAACCAAAATCTGGCGCTGTCCCGGTATATTCCCCATCATCAGGGCTCCACCTTCTATACGGATGCGTATACCGTCCGCTCCTCAGCCACCTACGGCATTGCCTGCGAGTTTGCCTTTATTGACGACGATTTTGATGTGTCGGCCGCCAAAGCGGCAGTGGCGGAGGTCAAGAGGATGAGCCGCTACTGGAAGGGCGATTTTACCCCGCTGACGGAATTTGATAAAAAGACGGACAGCTATGCCGCCTATGCCCTGACCTTGTCAGAGCAGGAGGGGATGATCGCCGTCTTCCGCCGTCCGGATGCCGCGGAAAACATCTTTGCCCTGCATTTGTCCGATATGGATCAGGCGGCAACCTACCGTATTACCTGTGTCGATGAGGACCGCAGAGAGAAGATGATGACCCTGTCCGGCGCCGATTTTGAGAATTTGGAGGTCTGTATTGAAAAGGCCCCCGGCAGCATGCTGCTGTTCTGGGAGAAAATCTGAGCTTTGAGAGTTTTTGCAGCAAAAAGGTGTTGTCATGCAAAAGCTCAAAAGCATTTGCGTATTATGTTTTGGATGGGAGTTTTCACGATGAAGAGAAGATTGTGTAAAACCGGTTGTTTGCTGGTGTGTGTTCTGACGCTGCTTAGTATGATAACCGGCTGTCAGTCCGGACAGGAGGTTATACCGGAGCAGGCGCAAACCACGCAGCCGCAAAAAGACATTGTGATTTTATACACCAATGACATTCACTGCAGTGTGGATGGGGATATCGGTTATGCCGGAATTGCGGCACTGAAAAAGCAGTATATTGCCGAAGGGAACGATGTGGTGCTGGTGGATGCCGGTGACGCCATTCAGGGCGATACCATCGGCTTGATCAGCAAGGGTGAAAATATTATCCGGCTGATGAATGCCACCGGGTATGATTTGGCCGTTCCCGGTAACCATGAATTTGATTACGGCGCTCTGCAGTTTGAAAAGCTGACCCAGCTGGCAGAATATCCTTATCTTGCCTGCAATCTGACGGATGCCAAAACCGGAGAGCTGGTTTTTGATAGCTATAGGATACTGGATCTTGATGGTGTGAAGGTTGCGTTTGTGGGCATCATGACGCCGGATACGCCCTCGACCACCTCTATCAAGCGGTTTGAAGATGAAAATGGTGAGCAGATGTACGATTTCGGTCGGGACGAGCAGGGAGAAAAGCTGTTCAGCGCGGTGCAGACTGCGGTGGACGCAGCCCGTGCAGAAGGGGCCGAATATGTCATTGCGATCGGACATTTGGGAATGGAAAAGGGCATCTACCCTTGGGGCAGTGCTGATGTGATCAATAACACGACCGGCATAGACGCTTTGATTGACGGCCATTCCCACACGGTTGAGGCCTGCCAGCGGGTAAAGAATAGAGACGGCGATTATGTTCTTTGTACCCAGACCGGAACCAAACTGGAAAGGGTAGGTATGTTGATGATTTCTAAAGCCGGTAATATCTCTACCGGCTTTATCCAGCAGGTTTCGGAGCAGGATGCCGATGTGGCCGCTCTGTTGGATACCGTTAACGCTGAGTTTGAAGAGAGTATGAAGCAGATCGTAGGCTATACCGACGCTATGCTGACCGTCATGCAGCCGGATGCGGATCCGCCGGTACGCATTGTACGCAATGCCGAGACCAATCTGGGAGATCTGATTACCGACGCTTACCGGGAGACGATGGGAGCGGATGTCGCCCTGATGAACGGCGGCGGTATCCGGGACAATATTGCTGCAGGGAATGTCACCATGGGTGACCTGCAGCGGGTCATGCCGTTTGGGAACCAGGTCTGTATGATAGAGGTCACCGGTCAGCAGCTGCTGGATGCTTTGGAGGTTGGCTTATGCCTTTGGCCGGAGGAAAACGGCAGCTTTATGCATGTGTCCGGTCTGACATACCAGATTGACACCTCGGTAGATTCTCATGTACTGCTGGATGAGGACGGGATGTTTGTCAGTGTGGACGGCGATTACCGTGCCGTCAATGTGACGGTCGGCGATGAGCCGCTGGACCCAGAACGCAGCTATAAGCTGGCCGGCATTGACTATATGCTGCTTCAGGGCGGCTCCGGCTTAAGTATGTTTGAGGGTTGTAAGGTTTTACGGAATGACGGTGTCAGCGACCTTCAGGTGGTGGTTGACTACATTACCGAAAACCTAGGTGGCGTAATCGGTGAAGCTTACGCTGCCCCCTTTGGCAGCGAGCGAATCACCGCAAAAGATAATTGATAAAAAAGACAGACATCTGTACAAGGACCATCCCCGTGCAGGTGTCTGTCTTTTTGTTCAGAAAAGGGTTTCAAGGGCTCACAAGCCACTTTTTAGAGTATAGCGGATTACAGAACTTTTTCATCCTTTTTTTTCAACTTGAGAGTGGGTTCAAGCAGATCGTTTTCGCGCTGGATCCGCTTTTTTTCATCGGACATACGGTTGATCAGCTCTCTCTCTGACAGGTTAAGCATCTGCTGCAGTCCGGCGGCGTCTTTGTTTTTTATCATATTCTGAAAAGCCCGTGATTCGTACACATCCCGAAAAGCGGATAGGTGCTGGTCGCTGTCGGTCTGCATTTTTCGGCCGACCTCTTCCGCAGCACCCTTTTGCAGCCCTTTGCTGATGGTACTCACCAGTTTTTCCGCAAGCTGTCTTTTCAGCCCTTCCTCAGAATAAGGATCCAGCTTATCGTCCTTCAGGAAAGAACTCAACTGAAGGATGCGGTTTATGACGTCCAGCCGCCGTTGCTGCCGGTCGGAAAGCGGTTTTCCGGCGTGAGTTTGCTGGTATCGCAGACAGGCGGCAATCAACGAGGAATCCGCCTCCAGCTTGTAGGAATAACCTTCTTTTGGCAGCGATTCATTAAAGGCTGCCAGCTTTTTTTTCAGACGCTGATATTCCTTGGAATCGTTGGAAAAAACACTGTCGGTTTTGCGCAGATCCTGGAACAGAGAGTCGAACGCTTTGCTGTAGCTTTTCAGGCTTGCCGCGGGTTTTAAACCATATTCCGGCTGAACCTTGTAAAGATCGGATTTTCCGTTTATATTGATTCGGAGAACATTATGTAAGGCGTCGTGGGTAACCTCTTTGATAAAATCATAGGTGGAATGCTTGGGATAGGATTCGCCATTCGGCTTGCTGACACAACCGGAATTCATTATTTCTTTTAGGTCGCGTTTTCCGGTCAGCTTCATCAGGGATTTCATGATAGTCGAAAATTCCGGGCTCGCCGTGGCGGGCATAGAAAGAATTTCCTTGCCACTGAAGCAGAAATCCGGCATTCCGGCGTATTTCAATTCCTCCGCAAAAAAACCGGGTTGTTTTTCGGCAATCCACTCGGGGTGATGTGCCCCGAGTACGCACATTCGGTGCTCTGCTTCGGTCGGGTTTGAACGGAAGTATACCTCCCGGGTTTCTTTCCGTATCTGATCAATCCGTGCTTCTTTTTGCTCCGGGCTGGCGCCGACAGGAATTGCCATCTGCTTCTTTTTGGCATTGTTTGCCATTTTATCAAAAAGCCGCACCTTGGTCTGCAGATTATCTGCCCGGCAGGAGCTGATAATGGCGATCGGCCGAAAGATCTCCTCCGAAATACCGCATTGCTTTATGGGCGAATTCTCTGAAAGATTCTGTATTTTTTGAGCGAGTACTTCTTTTTGCCGGGCAATATTATCCAGTACGGTCTGCTTTTTTTCTTCCGGCAGGGATACCTCCCGTCGTATCAGATAGGTCATTTTTCTTGACGCTTCGGTGGCAAAGTGAACGGTCTCACTTTTATCAAGTACCTGCTGTTTTTCTTCCTCTGACAATTGAGGATTGTTCTTGAAATATGATTCAATGTTTAGGGAAGTAAATTGCACCTCCAGGTCCTTGCGGAGCAGATAAAGCTTATTTCTACGCTCTGTAATTTCAAAGGTCTTCTCGGGATGTTTTTCCTCTTCCGCGTTCAAAGAACGTATTTCTGCCTCGTTCGCAAGATATTCCGGACGGCTGGTGTAGCGGTTTCTTTCTGTCGTATACTCCTGCGGAGAGACCACTTCCATGATAAACTGCCGGCCGTCCAGCGCCATCTTCTCTTCTTCTTCCAAGGCAGAAAACTGGTGTCTTGCAATCTCCAGGTCTTGCCTTGCAATCGCTTCATCTTTGTTGAGCTGCTCAATACCCTCGCGAAGATGACCCAGATTGCGGGTAAGACGCAGTTCACCGGATGGGTTTTCGTAGACGAAGAAGTGTTGGGTACGGATATCCGATTTAAACAGGGGCTCGCCAACGCTTAATGCACCCTGCTGTGCTTTTTCGTGCAGATAGGCTTTCAGCTCAGGGGATGCGTCCTTAAATTTTTTCAGATTACAGGTAAGCCAGTCAATGCCATCCTGCTCCGGTTGGCGGGGATTGGCGTAGCTGCCGTCTTCTTTGCGTTCAATAAAGGCGTAGCTTGATGCATCCTCCAGCCGCTTTAGCTCGGAGGTGATTTGTTCATCGGTAAGCTCATCGGACATATCTACCGAGCTGGGTTCGGGAATCTTTTCAACCTTGACCAGCCCCATTGCGTAAGGGTTATCCAAATCAAAACCCGCCGACTGTAATAACTTCCCGAATTTTTCAAACCAGACCTCTGCCTGACGCAGCTGTTCTTCGGTATATTTTCCCATAATGACTAACCTTTCCATAACCGCATCGTTGAAACTGCGGGTAGCGTTATGCAGAAACCGGATGTAACACAGTCTTGCAGGACCACTTTAGCAGTCTCATCATAGCATGAAAGACCGACAGATGCAAGCATAATTCGCAGTTGTGAAAAAATACCAGAAAATTCAGCAAAATTAATGGAAAACGGAGAAGGAAATTGTTCAGCCGAAGGAATAGTACCCACCTACGGCGGCGAACAGAGAAAAGCCGTTTCAACGGGCTGAATTTTGGCGAAATTGACTGTTTGGACAAAAAAGTATCTTGCAAAGGGGGTAAAATAGAAAAATAAGTAGGGAGAAAGACAAAAAAAGTGGACTTTATACCTTACTTGTTAGTTTACTCGGATTTGGGTTAATATTAGCGCATAGGAAGCAAAACGGGACAGTATCCCAACCGTTGCAACTGCATTGAAAATTGATAGCTATGAAGCAGGAGGAAAAAACTATGCCCACCCCTGAACTGATAAAGGCCATTTCCGAGATGAAGGCTGCCGCAAAGGCAGCAAAGGGAACCTTTCGCGATTCTTCAGAGTACAAGGATTTTTACACAAATCTGGAGGCCATGGATGCACTGGCGTCTGCAGTCGGACAGGGCAGGGAAACCATTGATATCAGTCTGCTTGCCCCTGCGGTTCAGCAGCAGCTGAAGGCGCAGAATCCCGATGTGCAAACGCTGCCGCTGACACAAGAAGCAGTTGAGGATTTGATGGATAAATCCTATGACGCACTGAAAGCGTCAGCTGAAAATTATGTCCACTACAAGATGATGGATCATAGCTTGAAGCCGCAAAGCGGGGATGTAAAGGCACTGAATGAGGATGATCTGAAAAAGCTTGCTGTGATGGTCAAGGTGTTGGGCAAAAAAAATGTGAGAAATATTATGGAGCAGCATGACCGTCAGCGGAATGAAAAAGCGGAACAGGCACAGACAGAGGCTGACCGCCTTGAGCTGCCCCAAAATCTGGAGACCAACGGAAAGCAGTTGACGCAAAGCTTTTATGAGCTGTCCAATTACTCCGGCATGGAAAAGGCTTTTTCCAAGCTTGCCGGGTTGAAGGATGACGAGCTTGCAGGAAAATTAAAAACAGAACTGGTCGGGGTGACTGATGCAGCGCAAAAGAACAGAGTGACCCAATTTTTGCTGACCGGCGTGCAGGCAACACGACTGCTGGAAAAATACCGCCAAAAAGGACAGCTTGTGCCGGAAGAGGCAAACCGATTGAAACAGACATTTGCCAGGCTGAATAAGTTGTCCGGAACCACCCTGCGCGATGATATTGCCGAGGCGATGAATCAGGTTGAACCCGATACTGCGCAAATTATGACCGATGCTGCCAGGGCATGCGGTATTTTGGCTGCCATCATGCCTGATAAGCTGAGGCATGACGCCTGGAAATCAGCGATGGCGGACCAGAAGATGTTCAGCGATATTCAGGACCGTTTTGAAACGGCAAGAGGGGATGTTACCGACGCCGTCGGTTTCTTGAATTTAAACAGCAAAAGCATTATTGCGGAATATAAGGATTCCTGCAAAGCGGTTCAGTACAGCTTGGGTGCGCTTCGTCAAAAGACCAACGGTGGTAAAACCGCAGCGGAGTACAAGGAGATGAAAGACCGTGCCAGGGAGCTGAGACATAGACAGGCAGGTTTGGAAGCGAATATCATTATCGTAAAAGATATATTGGACGGTTCAACGAAAAATCCCTACGCCGAAATGGCAGATTTCAAGAAAAATATAGCGGATTTAAACAACCCTTCCAGTCCTTTTCGTGTAAACGAGGAGACGGAGGCACTGCAGGGGGAGTGTGCCAGGCTTGCCGAGCAGGCAAAAAAGGAAAAAGAGGAGCGCACGGAGCTGAGAACCCGGTTGAAGGAGCTGAAGCAAAAGGGAAAAACTCTTGACGCGGAGCTTTCGCAGTTAAAGAAGGAAACCGGAGAGAAGAACGAGCGCGTTGACGAACTGGAAAAAGAGCGGAATGTGCTGCGGGAGGAAATCTACCGTTTGGAAAATAAAGCGGATGATATCGAATCGCAGGAGGCAGAGCATAACCAGCAAATTGCACAGCTGCAGGTGGAGATAGATGAAAAAAATAGGGAACAGATGAAGCAGGTAAACGAATACCTGCAAAAGTATTTTATCAACCGGGTGAAGCATTTGCCCACAAGGGAAGAGACCCAAAAACTGCTGAACAGGTTACAGAAAAAAATACAAGTTAATATCAACGAAAAACAAAAAGAGCCTGGCTTTGTGGAGAGAATGTATACAGAGCCGGGAAAATACCTGCAGGAGACCAGACAGGAGTTAAAAAAGCTGCGGGAAGCGAAGGTTGAGCAACCACTCTATACGCGGGATGAAAAGGAAGTGGCAGATGCCGGAAAAGGTCTGCGGCAAAAGAATGCCGAGCGAAAAAACTTTGAAAAGGTTGCCGAAAGTTATAACACCATGTGTAAGCTGAGCGTAGATAAAAAGCTTGCCTTCCGGAAAGCGGCTGACAGCGCAAAGGACGCGCGTGCCTATCAAACAGACGGCGAACAGGCCTTGATGACCCAACTAAAAGGCATTGCAAAGCATATGGAGGATAAGCGTCGGCTGTTTCATACGGATTCCGCTGAGTATTCCGCGCTGAAAAAGGCGCTGAACGACATTGTGACAGAAAAGGATTTTGACAAGCTGATTGCAGACCCAAAGACCTACGCGCAAGCCTTTGAACCGCAGTTGACCGAAGAGAAGCTACGAAAGCTGCAAAAGGCGGCAAATGATTATCTGACCGCTAAAAACAGCGATCCCTCCCGGTACCCCAGCAGTATGCGGCTTTCTCGCCTTGGCTATGCACAGGAGCTAGCAGATATTTGTTCGATATATACCGAGCTAACAACGAAGAACCGTACAGATGAGGCAACGACCGATCGGTTTTTGGAAACAAACAGATTTGAGGACAAAAGGAACGAGCTTGAGCCTTATGACCCGGAGCATAAGCTGGAAAACAGTATTCGGGCTGCTAATGCCTCTTTTGACAAACAGCTGAAGGCGGACGGAATAGAAGAACTGTTGCACATTGCAAAGCAGGCCGCAGATGCCCAGCCCGAAAAGCAAGAGGAGATAAAAGCCCCCTCGATCGGTGGAAGATAAGGAGATTTGTCATGAATGAGATGGACGAAAAGTATTTAGAACAGGTGATGCATTCGCCCGAATTTGAAAAATTCCGGACAATTGCCAATGAACTGGTGGAGGATAACGCATTTCTCAGTCAGGAGACGCAGGCAACGCTGTCCGGCAACGAAGAAAACCGAAGGAAAGCAAATCTGAAGCCGGTTCAAACCGGCGCTGCGATTGAGGTTACAGGGAAGGATGCAGACGGACGGGATGAGTATCAGGTCAAGCTGATGCCTCAGATTGAAGAGCTGTCCGAGCTTTTGAAAAAGAGAGTAGAACAGGAAAGCGAAAGCGGCCCGGATGCGGAAAGGAAGAAAGAGGAAACCGTTCAGAGAATCCACTCTCTTTCGGAATTCCTTATGCCCGCCTTTGAACAGATTGGCAACTCACTCAGTGAACATGTAGAAGACCATAACGAGGAGATCAAGGAGTCTATGGGTGCGATTACGACGGCCGTCAGAGGGGTGTCCTCTGTTTTGGCTGTTTTGATCAAACCGGTCGCCGTATGGCAGGCGGATAATATCGCCAATGAAATTGCGCCTACCCTTTCCCGGCTGAAAAAGGATCTTGACCCGCAACTGAAAACCATTTCGCAATATGCCAACCATGCAAAACAGTTTCTCAGCCCAGTGGCTGGCATCATTAAGCCGATGTTCGAGCCGCTCATTAACGCTACAAGCCCGATTTACGATGCTGTCAAGAACAAGATGGAGGACGGTTTTTTTGAGAATCAGTCTGTAGCGGAGAATATTGCAGATTTCGGCCCGAGTAAGAATCCTGATCTTCATGCTCTTTGGAAGGACGATATCCGGTTTTCGGAGGAAAAGGATATCCCGCGCGCGAATATGTCACCCGAGGATAAAGAGACTGTCTTTAAAAGCATGAAAACGACTATGACAAAAAAGGATTGCCTGACGCAGCTGAAGGTTAACCTGGAGCGGCTTCAGCAGAATCCGAACCATGCTTTTGATTATGTAAACGGAGGCCCGGAAAATATCAATGCTTTGGACCGTCGTGAGAAAGCGCAGATCTTCAAAAACCTGAATTATCTGTACTTTCAGTACAATCATCTGTTGAGAGAAGAGGGCCTAACCTTTGACATTGATAACACTTATTATGATGCCGAAGAATTCCGTATGGCAGAAAACGGGAAGGATCTGTTCACAATAGTGGGTCACTTTCTGGAGGATACCCTTGATTATGCAGATAACAATCTGAGTGCAATGGTGGAAAAAGTAAAGTCCGAAACGGAAGACTACAAGCAAGCCGGCATGGAATGCAAAGCCGAATACGATCATTACTTGAACGACTTCGGAAATAAACAGTACGACCTCACTTGCGACCATACGCTTCCTGTTATGGAGGAAAACAGGATTATCAAGACACTGGCAGAGAAAAAATGGAAGGTCACCGGTGCGGATATTGCCGATTCCCCGGAGCTTTTCATTGACGATGTCAAGGATGGACAGCCGGTTCCCTCCGGTCTTACCATTCTTGAAAATCAGATACTGGCCGATATCGCAAGGGAAAATCAGAAATATGAAACGGAAGTATCGGCTTTAACCGCAGAAGTGGATAAGCTATATCAGAAGGGGAAAAAGTCTGCCGATGATTTTATCAGCGGCAAGTATGGAAGCGACATTGAGAAATTTAACAAGATCGACGCCTTGCTGAAGGAGAATAAAACCGTTCCCTTTGCTGAGGGTCAGGAGGAGAAGGACTATGCGGAAAAGCTGCAGGCTTTCCGTGACGAAACCGCTGCCCTTACCAAAGAACAGGAGGAAAAAGCAAAGACCTTTGAGGAAGGTATCAGTAAGGGCGAGGTCGGGGACAACTCTCTTCTTGCACAAAACCGGGTCCTTCAGGATGCAATTCGTTTGGTTAACCGGGTGGAGCTGGGTATCGGCGGAAATGATTCCCAGCGGGTCGATCTTTTGAAAGACCATCTTGCCGATTTGGATGAGTTGCTCGAAGTCAGAATAACGGATATTATCGAAACAGAGCTGGCAGAGCAGACAAATGGCAAGTATATCGAGCATCTGGAAAAAATATCTGCGGTTCCGGGTATGGAAAATGCAGCGTTTGAGAAGATGAAGGAGATGGTGGATTCTAATCTGAAAACCTTCCAGACAATGCTTGCTCCGGAAAATATCGAGAAGGGCTTTGCAGACACAGAGGAGGAAACCTTTGACAACCTGAACCACAAGGGGTTGAAGGACCAGCTTTATACGCTTTTCTCCGATAGAAATAAGGCGTTGGCGGATCTGGGTAATGCTTTGGCGTCCGGAAAGCTCTTTCGTGCGACAAATCTTCAGCAGATTAACGGTACATTGAACGGCTTTATAGAAGCCACCAAGAATCTGAAAGAGGCCTTTGGTCAGAACGCCTATGACGATGATTTCAGACTGACATTTGATGAGCTGGAAAAGCTGAAGACGGCACCGTTTAAGGGCATAGGAACCGAAAAGGAGAGAATGGAGGAGCTTCATTCCTATGCCGACACCATGATCCGGAATCAGGAGATTTGCGGTATAGGTGAAAAATTTGCTAAGGATATCAGGGCGCGTACCCAAAACAAAAAGATCCTTGAATCCTTAACCAAATTTGAGGCTGCGATGGAGGCATTTTCTGCTGCATTGAAGCCCGTTAAGGAGCCGGTCCGAAAGACTGCAGAGTCTTTTATCAAGTACGATGCTGCGGTAATGGGTCTTCGTCAGGAGGAAGCTGAACAGAGGATCTTAAAAACGAACATTGCAGAAAAGTACAGGCAAAATCTACAGAAGATTCACGATAATGCTGCGAAAGAGCAGGATACATCCCTTTATAAAAAGGAAAACGAGTGGTTAACCAAAAACAGGAAGGAACAGTTTGACGCCATTGTTTATCTGAAGAAGGGGAAGGCTCTTATCGTGGAACAGATCCGACTCCTTGAAGGGAGAATGAAGGATCCTTTCTATAAGGAAAAGACAGAATTGGCACTTCTTCAGAAAACCATGGAGAAGAAGGACCGGGAATACAACGAGGAAATCAAGCGCTACAAGGACAGCCTGAACGCTGCACGGCTGAAAGCTGAGGCTGTGCTTAAAAACAGAAAAGAAATTCGGAACCAGAACATTGAAAAGTTGAACAACCGGTTGAATGTGGTAAAAGAAATCCGGACGGACGCAGAAAAGTACGGGAAAAGCCTGAATAAGCTATCCGACAAATCCCGTAAACTGGGAGCGGATAAACTGGAGTTTTGTACGGTTTCCCGGACATTTTGGCAGGAAAAAGAAAAGCAGGTTGTGAACAAGCTGAATATCTATGAAAAAGAGACACTGGCAATGATGGAGCGCATCCTGAAATCCGGTAAGAAATTCGGGTACAATTCGTCCTATTATCGGGAAATGGAGCAAGAAATCCGGGCGTATAAGAAGGATGGCAGCACGGGAACGAATATGAAGAACTATATGCCCCGGGATCAATGGGAGAATCAAATGGCCCGTGTGATGGAAAAGGTCAGCAGGTATCTTCAGGAACGCGACCGTCCGGACCACACAAGAAAAAAGACCGATTTGGGACAACAGCGCCTGGACGCCGTAAAAGCGCTCAAGGATATTTACGAGCAGCGAAAGCGTACTTACTTTGCTATCGAGGAGGAATATAGAGAGCTGAATCAGCAGAGAAGGAATACTGTGCCCATTAGCTCCAAGATAGAGTACCTTGTTCAGACCGGAATTCAAAAAAACATAGATAACCCCATTACAAACAATAAGGGGTTAAGCGCGGATGCGCAAAAGCTGGGCATTCAAACACTGATGATCCAAAACCAGGAAATTCAGGAGCAGGTGAACCGGAAGAATCTTTCCAAAGCACCCGCCGAGGCAGAAAACGCTTATCAGGATCAACCGACAGAGAAAAAGAAGAACGGTTCCCAGCGTCAGGCAGGCATTCACTAACGGCAAGCATATATGCTATTTCAGAATGAAAGGGGCTGCAGGTTCATGCAGCCCCTTTTGACAAAAAAGGATCCCCGGTGTCTGTGTTTCGGCTGTTTGCCTGTCACAGCACCGGGGGGCTTTTTTCAGTTTTCCTGTACAGATATCGGCATGCAATCCGGGTGGTGGAATACTTTTTTTGACCGGATAGCCTGGCCCTGTCGGCACTTAGATAGAAATCGAACGACCGTTCTTTTTCTGAGCATCATTATGTTGAACGGCGGATTCTTTACCTTTTTCCGTATGATCGGCATCGCTTGTAAGGTTTGCTCCGTTCGTCTTTACCGTTTCGAACATCTTATGAAGCATATTTTGTTCCAGTCTGGCTCCGCAATCATTTTTAAAGCTCACCAGCTCGCCCAAGTCTACCCGGACGCTGCCCACATCGTCATCCAGCTGACTTTTAAATGCCGGAAGATTAACGAGACTTTTGATATAGGTGTCCGCACCGAACTTTTCCAGTGCAGCTCGGGCACTTTCATTGTGGCACGCCATACGGAAACTGACAATCACGCCCATCTGATAGGCCATACCGGAACTCCGGTCTAACCCCACCATACCGATGTTTTCCTTCAAAGTATCCTTGTACCCATAGTCTTTTTCAAGGGCCTTCATGGCGACCATAGCCTTGTCGCCCAGGGCCTTCAGCGCTTCGCTTTTGTTGGCTACATTTCGGTACATCTTTTCAATTTCATTATTTGGGTTTTGCATAGCTGCTTCGTGGCGCTGTCTGCGCTCCTGTTCTTCTTTTGCCTGAGCTTCAGCCTCTCTTGCCCGGGCCTCGGCCTCCTCCTGCTGCCGGATTCGCTCCTGTTCCTCCCGCGCCCTGGCTTCGGCCTCGGTCTTTTCGCGAATTTCCCTGCGTTCTTGCTCCATCTGTTCCCAACCGGTGCTTTGGTAGATGTTAGGTTGGGCACCAAAATGATCAGTGCAGTATTTTTTGTAGGCTTCCACATTTAGTCTGGAGTTGTTTTCCGCATCCGCAAACTGTCGGATAAATTCACTGCGCAGCTGTTGGTTGGCAAAAATGGTCTCCGGACGGTTGGGGTCAACCATGCGAGCTATTTCAGACTCTGTTGCAGCACGGTTAAAGCACCAAATCCGGAAAAGCCGGGTGGCAGGACCGTTATCCAAATTATTGGAAAAATTTTTGATGTCTTCGTTAAAGGGCAGTACCGGGGTTTGCTCCAGCTTATGTTTGGCATGTAGCGCATATCTGCCCAAAGAGTTCAGACCGTTATCACCCATGGTCTCGCAGTAGTTTTCTTCAAATTCAGAGCGCTCACCCGGGGCTTTTTCCAGTACCGAAGAATGCAGCTCATTCATAGTTTCGGACGGGAAATCCTTAAGCTCAAAGGTCGTCGCCTTTCCGTTTCTGACGGGTCCTTTTTGACCCTGCGCCGCGAATTTGTCATATTTCTTTTTGGCATCCCGATATTTGTTCCATTCGGATATCTTAGCTCTTGCCTCTTTGGAGAAAAGCCATTTCAGCCAGTCAACGACAGTGGGTTTTGTCGGCGCTTCCGGCTCCGGGACAGTATTATCGCTGACGGTAAACATAAGCTGATTATTTTCATCTAATCTCCTGGACAGATAGTGCGGCTTTGCATCCCCCGGGATGACGATTTGCAACTGTTCATTGGGATAATGCCGGAAATAGTTGGAAAGGACGCTGATGGGATCCTTGATTCTCCTCAGTTCGGCGGCGGTGACCAGTTCATTTCCGTTACCCGTGCGAAGCATACCGAGTAGCGTTTGCGGGGAATACCGGGCATTTCCGCGGTTCCAAAGTGCACTCATCATATTGGCAGCTGCCCGTCTTTGCAGTTCTTCTTCTGTCTCCGGGACACCCTCTTTTTTCCGTGCGGAAGCGACAAAGTTTTTACCCATAATCATTCTCCTTCCGGGCTGCATCATACTGCGAGTCCGGCTATGTTTTGTGTGTTCGTTTACGATATGTTTACTGCCTGATAAGCGGGTCTTTTTGTTTTTTGGGGGCATCAGGCTGTTCCTGCTTTTCAGGGCCGATCTCGCTTTTTTGCAGCTCCGAAGCTTTATTCTGCTTGACTTCTCCGTCAATAAAAGCGGACAGGGCCTCGATATTGCTATCCAGCTTATCAATATGCCCCTGCTGCTCTTTCGTGAAAGGGACTTCCAGCGCGCTGATATATTCCCGTTTACAGGTTTCAAAACCCTGGCGAACTGCATCCGGATTATCCCAGGTCCACTTTTTGTCCTCCGGCGTCAGCGGATGTTTTTCTCCGCCCAGCATGTGTTTGAGAGCAATCTCTTTGCCCCGTTCCTCCCGGGTCAGCGGCTTTTCTGCCGCCCTTTCGACTGCGGCATTTTCCACTTGAGCTGGTTTTTCCACCTCAGAAGCTGCCGCTTTTTCCGTTTTATACTGTTTGCAAAGTTTTCTGGCACTTTTTACGGCAGCACGGTAGCTGTCTAAAACAGTTGGGTCGTTTTGACATTCCTCTTTTATCTGCTCAATAGCTTGAAGGTAGTGATGATATTTATTGACAGAATCCAAGCCTTTGCCGCCGAAAGAGCGGTTGATCTTGTCAAAAAAGCGGGTAAAGCCGTTCGGCTCAGGGACTTTTTCCAGTTCGCCCAGTGCCTTTGCATGTTCTAAAGAAATTCTGCGGACGACACCGTCACCAAAATCATGAAGGGCTGTGATATTGTCGGTTTTGTATATATTGGGTTTCTCATGGATCAGATCGGCGCGGCAAAAGTAAAACGTTTCTCCGTTTTTCAGATGAGAGGGGGCGTCATGGTTGTTGGAAATCACATTTCCCTGTGCATCGCAGGGCAGAATGGATTCGTTTTTATTCAGCGGCGCATCGGCTAAAATAAATCTTTGAGCAAATTTCTCGTAATCAATATGCGTATTGTCCTGAATGAGAGTGCAGTCTGTACGCAGAACATCTATGGAAGAAGATACATCCTCGCCCTTCAGAATTTCGTCCTGGAACGCCTCATCTATCCTGTCGGTCACCTCAAAATCTCTGGGCAAATTCTCGAATTCTATCTCCGGGTAGTAGTCGTTCAGCCAGATTTCCAGCTTTTGGTTAAACTCGAAAAAGAGCGAATTTGCCTGGGTGTAAAGCTCGGTAAAAAGTTTGGATTCCTCCTCAGTAATGCCGCAATCCTTGCCTTGAAAAAACCGCAGCAGATTTTCGCCCTCCATTGCGCGGCCCATGATGGGCAGCGTACGCGGCAGCATTTCCAACTGCTGTTCGGGTGACATTGCCTGAAATTCCTCCGCCGGAAAGTTTGCCAGTTCTTCCATAACATTCAGGAAAACATCATGCAGCTGCTCTTTGTCAGTTCCTGTCAGAACATCATGCAGTCTGTCTTTTGAGGTAATATCCTCCGGATTGGTGACCATTCCGTGGAAAAGAGTTTGAACCGCTCGGTCCAGGTCTGCTGTCTGAACATGATTCAAGCCGTCGACCAACGCCGCGGAGGCCTCAGCGGCTTTTTGCTCAGCCAGATCATGCAGTATCTTCCGTTGCTTTTTTTGCTGACGGTTTAGCGGCTTATAGTTTGGAACATTTTCTTTCAAAACGGCTTCGACCTTATCGGCGACGCTTTTTTTGTAGTCATGAGGGGTCAGATTTCGGATAGCCTCAATGCGTTGTTCTAATGGCAACTCCCGGATTTCTTTCTCGGTAGCCTTGCTGATGATCGTTTTTGAATAGGCCATTTTTTTGCTCCCTTTCCGTCTTACGGTTTTTGATTGTCCACATCATAGCATAAGCCAAAGTGGATTAACAAGTCCCCCATAAAGTGTACTTTTTTCAGGGTTAGAGCCGTAAAAATATCCCGTATAGCAAGTGCTCCTTTTTTTTATACCATTTTGTAAAAGCTTACTGCTCCGGTGTTCTGTTTTTTCATGATAAAGGGGAAATCGATATCATACCTTTAACTGAATAATGCTGGCTAAAAAATAAAAAAACAGGGCCTGCATATTTAATGCGAGCCCCGTATGCCGCACAAAATCTACTGTTTTTTCGGCTCGCCCCATTCCAAAACGGAATTGAGAAAAAGGCTTCTCAGTTCCTTATGGGATCCCACTCCCAGCTTGTCATACAAAATCGACAGCCGTTTATTGATACCGGAACGGGAAAGCCCAAACTGTTCTGCCATCTGATTGATGCTGCAATTACGCAGGCAGCAGGAGATTAGTCGGTAGTCGTTTTCTTTCAGCAGAGAAATCACAGTCCGTTTGCGTTTGTACGCAGCGTATTCTATCCGGGCGTTGACACAGGCTTCGATGATTTTCTGTATCCGTATTTTGGCCTCCGGAGGAAAAGAAATCAGCATCGCTTCCATAGTTTCCGGCATGATCGAGAGCAGACACGCCAGTGTAAAATACAGCTGATGTGTGATACACAGCTCAATGGCCCGTTTCAGATGGCTGTGCTCTTTTTCTGTTTCTCCCTGTGTAGCATAAAAGATGGTCAGCAAAATGTGGAGATACATGGCGGCATAGGCATACCCTTCTGCATCACAGGAAAGGCAGATGACCTCATACGGGGTGATATCCGGAAGTTTACCGCCCATATTGCATTTGATCAGTTCGGCGTACATCTTTTGTCCGGCGACAAAAGGCAAAAGCTCCGGACTGAACGCGTTAAAATCCAGCTTCCCGATGGATTCGACGAATCGGGAAGTTCTGCCCATCTCCGCCTCAAAGGCGTAAAACAAAAGGCGCAGAGTGGGAGAGGGGGTACAGATGCCATGGTATTCTGCCTGAAAAAGAACAGCATATTTATCTGCGGAGGCATAATCCGCAAGATACATACAGATGAATGACAGAAGGTATTGCGCACCCAGCCGGATATTCAGCTGTGTACAGGTCAGCAGTGGCTCGACAAGCTGTGCTGCAGCGTCAAAATCACCTGCCTCATACAGGGTACAGGCACGGTACAGCTGCTTTTCCTCCGGAGAAAAACGGTTGACCTGATCTTCTGAGCGGACAAAACAGACGATATAGGGATATAGCTCCGCTTCGGGTTCTTTGGATTGTAATGCGAACTCTTTTCTGCGACTGTCGGCAGGTTTTTCCGCATTATCGGGAATAAGCCAGGTGTTGCCGGTCAATATTGCGCCTGAAATCCGGCCTTGAGAAGCAAGCAGTGCAACCCTGCGCGGACTGATTCCCCAGGCCTGGGCGGCCTGTTTGGAAGATATAAATTTCATTGGATATTCCCCCTCAATGTTCAGCTAAAAGAATATCACAGAAGAAAAGCAGATGTCAAGGAAATATTCAAATATAACCTTACTTCCACGGTGATTACGGTGTTTTCGTCATAATAAAACCATATTGCCGCCTATCTCCTATACTACCTTTTTCTGAAAAAGTGAACTTTCACAGGGGATTGTTAGTTTACTTGACGGTATGATATAATTATCCCAAATATGGAGAATAGTGTCGAAAAATATGGGTTATCAGCCAAAACAGTTCTGGGGTACGTTGCATACAGGGTAGGAGGCACATTGGAAGTTTTACTTGTAGATAGGGGCGAAACCGCCGAAATGGTTTTGACCGGAGGGTTGGGCACCGGTACGGCAGATGAGGTACTGCGGATTTGCAGCGAGGCTACAAGAGAGTTTCGAAATATTGTACTGAATCTGTCCGAGCTGCGGTATGTATCCTCTGCCGGGTTGGATATGATTAAGCAGCTTTACATGACGGTGTGTCAAAACGGCGGAAAGCTGGAGCTGTACAATGTCTCGCCCACCATAATGGAGGTTTTGGAGATGACGGGCTTCGCCTCTTTTTTAAGAATCACCCAGAGATCCGTCTTTAGTGTGTAATATTTATTTTTCGTAGAAATAAATATTAGATAGAAAAGCAGCAGTTTATGCTGAAAGAAAAGGAGAATACAAAAATGAAGAAAAAGAGTAAAGTGTTTGTCTGCCTGGCATTGGTACTGGCCCTTTGTGTCAGTATGGCAGTTCCCGCTTTTGCAGCTGGTCCGGTTTTCAGCGGGGCGTCTTCCAGCACGACCGGCTCCGAGGTTGAGGGCAAATCCATCACAGCCTCTTTGGACAAAGTCGTTACCCCGATTGTAGAGCTGTTGAACAGTCTTCTGAAACCGTTGCTCGCCATCGTGGTTGCCGTTGGCTCGTTGTACTGTGTTATCCTCGGTGTTAAGTATTCTAAAGCTGAGGAACCCCAGGACCGTGAAAAGGCGAAGCAACATCTGAAAAACGCCATTATCGGGTTTGTCATTATCTTTATCCTGATTTTGGCTCTGAATATTCTGAAGCAGCCCCTGATCGACTGGGTCAATGCAAATGCCGGTAAAACCGTGATCAGTTAAGTCCCATCGGACAGAGTACCTATTATTGTCAATCCATTCTCCGATGTGGACTTTCCGCATCGGAGAATGCTGCATTTAACGAGGTTCGTATAAGGATATGGCCAAGAGCTCGGTAAAAAAGAAAAAGAGCGGTATGTTATCCGGGTTTAAGGATAAGCTACCGAAAAAACTGTGGAGTAAACTGATTTACATTCCTGTTTTTGTGATTTCAGTTCTGACGCTGGGTGCTATTGTGGCGTTTGTTGCGGAAAACCTGAGGAATATCGGCTCCGCCCAGGGCACGGCCTTTCAGCTGAGAATGATTTTCTCACTTCGGTCTATCCTTACCGGATTGGTTCTTACGGTCGGCATTGTATTCATCACATTGGTGACCCGGGGTGGCCACAGAAGTGTGGGCGGTATTTTGGGCAAGGATGATAAGGATGGCGACATTACCAGCGTACTGGAAAATTCCCGTTTTTTGACGGATGAAGAGCGGGATCAATTTTTCCCTCATTACTCCTTTGAAGAGCTTCCCAAAGCAAAGAACGATGGCGTGCCAGTACGCGCGCTGGTAGATAAGGACGGTAAGCTACAGGTAAATATTATGAGCGGTGCCCACTCGCTGGTTGTGGGTGCTACCGGTTCCGGTAAGACCACCACGTTCGTCAGCCCCATGATACAGATTATCGGCGCCGCACAAAAGGGCAGCTCAATGATTATTTCTGACCCTAAGGGTGAGCTGTTTGACCTGCACACAGCCTTTTTGAAAAAACAGGGTTATAGGGTGCTGGTTTTCAATATGCGTGACGCCTATTCCTCCAGCCGGTGGAATCCGCTTGGCAGTATTTGGGATACCTACCAGGAGTATGCCAACACCGGTAAGGATATTTTTCTGCACACAGATAGCTTTGCAAATTACCCTGGCTTAAAGCTGAAAGGGGATATTCCTGCCGAGGGCACACCTTGGTGCGAATGGCACGGCGTGGCGTATTCTGACCTTCAGCAGTGTCAGGATGAGATAACGATTGCGAAACAGCAGGTTTTTGATGAGATGTACGAGGATCTGAACGACATGGTCAGCGGTATCTGCCCCATCACCAATGATAAGGATCCTCTTTGGGAAAAGGGTGCCCGTTCTATCATTATGGCCACCTGCCTTGCTATGCTGGAGGATAGCGAGGATCCGCGTCTGGGCATGACAAAGGAAAAATTCAATTTCTTTAATGTCAACAAGATTTTGACCAACAGCAGCAACGAGTACGCTGCAGTCAAGTCATACTTTGAAGGGCGTGACCCGCTTTCTCAGGCGGCAAGCCTTTCCAGACAGGTGCTGGCTGCGGCGGATCAGACCATGTCCAGCTACATGTCCATCACCTATGACAAGCTTTCTCTTTTTAATGACAGGGGTATCTGTCTGCTTACCAGTGATACCGATATTTTTGCGGCAGATTTTGCAAAAGAACCTACCGCCCTGTTTTTAAAGATACCTGATGAAAAGGATACCCGTCACGGTTTGGCGTCGCTATTTATCCTTAGTACTTATAAAGCATTGATCAAGGTTGCCTCCGCAAGAGAGGATTTAAGCCTACCGCGCAATGTCTACTTTATTTTGGACGAGTTCGGTAATCTGCCTAAGATTGAAAAGTTCGGCCAGATGATCACGGTCGGCAGAAGCCGAAAGATCTGGTTCAATATGGTTATCCAAAGCTATGCCCAGTTGAACGCCGTCTACGGCGAACAGGTTGGCGATATAGTCAAATCCAACTGCGCGTTAAAAATGTTTATCGGTTCCAACGATATCAATACCTGCAAAGAGTTTTCAGAGCTGTGCGGCAACAAGACGGTGAAAACCGCCAGTACTTCGGCGGGTTTGGGTGCAAAGGAGGGGGATCTGAATGTATCTACTTCCATACAGGTCAGACCGCTGATTTACCCCAGTGAGCTGCAAAAGATGAATAACAAAATCACTACAGGTAATGCGGTGATTGTCACCTTTGGCAACTATCCGCTGAAAACAAAGTACACCCCCTCGTACCAGTGCCCTGTCTATCGGTTCGGTAAGATGGATCTGACAGATATTCAGGGTCACGCGTTTAAGGTGGATGAGGTTTACTATGATATTGCCAAACGAAACCAGCTGGTTGTTGAGGAATAAAGAAATGCAGGGTAACAAAAAATCAACCGGAAAAAACAGAGCAACGATAACTTTGATAGCATTCGTCAGTATGTTTGCTTTAAGCTTGCCGGTGTTTGCCCAACAGGGTGAGGCAATTGGAAACTTTGTTGGGAAAAACACCCAGCAAAACGAGGAGCAGAGTACCGTAGAGCAGAGCGGAGAACAGATCGGCAGTCAGCTGATTACTCTTTCCGGAGGAGATGTCACCTATGATCCGGATGCGGATCTTTTTTACCGGGTTGCCGGTGGCAGCAGCTTTGGTGTCAGTGTGCCGGATGGGGCAATTGTGACCGGAACCGTCAAGACGGAGATTCCCCCGGCACTTACGGCGATTCTTTATAAAAACGGGACAGAGCTGTCAGGCACAGACCTTACCGCTATCAGCGGACCCGGGAAGTATGTACTTGCGGTAACTGCAAACGACGACATGCAGACTGTGCGTGTCGGCTTTACCATTGTTACATCACCTACATGCAGCGTGAAGGAATACCGGATGCCCGCAGATTTTTATGTGGTTTCCGCTACGCTGGACGGTGATGAGGCAACCTACAGTCAGACCAATGTGGATATGTCCCGAGATGGCACATATGTCATAAATTACCGTTCTCCCGAAGCGGAAAAGGAAATGATCCTCTGCGTCAAAATCGACCATACTGCCCCGACGGTTACCCTGAACGGTGTTGTGGACGGCAAAGCAAACCAGCCGGTAACTGTCAGCGATGTGGAGGAAGGTGCAAAAATATACCTGACCCGCAACGGTGTGCAGATAGATTATACCGGAACCGTAGCGGATACCGGTGGCTATATTCTGACCGTGCAGGATGAGGCCGGTAACGAGACAATCTACGATTTTGTGGTGGTGACCTATGCGAACAGTAGCATGAAAGTACTTCTGGTTGTTGTTGCAGTGTTGTTTACTGCCGTCGTGGGCTATCTGATTTATTACAGAAAATACATACGGGTCAGCTAATACCCGGAAAGGGAGGGTCGCCTGAATGGTTACAGTCGGTTTGGTCTCACTTCTTGCAGTTACTTTCAGAGTGCTGATTCAAAAGTTTCTATTCTTTATTGGCAGGGGCCTGTGCTGGATCGTAGGTTTTCTTTCGGACCTGTTTGAAATGGTGTCGGGTATGAATACCGTAACCTTTAACACCGGAAAAATGGGTGAGCGTAAGCTGCTGATTAAAGCATTTTTTGGCAATGCAAATCTGAACACCATCTATTGGGGTATGGCACTTATCGGTATTGTGCTATGCATCGGTTTTGCTATTTTTGCCGTTATCCGAAAAAGTGCGGACGGATCGGATAAGATGAAGCAGTCCATCGGCGGTATCCTAAAAAATGCCTTCAAAGGCATTACTTTAATATTGTTGATGAACTTTATTATCTCTGCAACGCTTTATATTACCACGACTTTGATGGATCGGATCAACTACCTTATTGTTAACTCACAGAGTATGGATATGAGCTATGACGTCAGCTTTGATCCGGAGGAGTATGCTTGTATGGCACAGTGTCTGAACACCATCGGCAACTACTCTCTCAGTGCCTCTTACAACAGCCGGTATAACCTGAACTCCTGCTACAATGATATCCGTGAGGACCTGGCGAAACTGGCGGATAAGGGTATGTTTGATGTCACTTATATTTCCACCACCTACGATGAGGACGGAAACAGCCGGGTGGTAAACACCTGGCAGTCGGTGCTGCAAAGCATCTACCGTTCGGTGGACGATATCTCTGTGCAGCAGCCATTGGATGAATATAACTCCAAGTTGGCTCAAGCGCTGCTTGATGCCATGGATATACTTAAAAATGACGCCTCCTTTGAGGCACTGGAAAGCTACCATGTCAGTCAGACCGGCAACGGCGTAGGGGACATGGTATCGCTGGATCGGATGATCATGCTGCTGGGTTCTATTTACGGTTCCGGTGGCACCCTCAGCAAGGGTAGCGGTTTGACCGATTATCTGCGTGGACCCTATTATTTCGGTCAAAAGGATATCTTTGATTATTCTCAGTGCGACAAAGACTTTGATATGACCTTCGGTTCCTGGTTGTATTTGACAGTTATCGTTGTGGGCATCCTGTTTGTCAAAGAGATGCTTGCCCTGGTGTTCAACGCCACAGCACGCATTTTTAACATGATCCTGTTATATGTGGCGGCGCCTCCGATAATTTCGGTGACACCGCTAGATGACGGCGGCAAGCTAAAGCAGTGGACAACTGCCTTTATAATCCAAAGCTGCGGTCTGTTCGGCTCAGTGATATCCATACGCCTTTTGATGCTATTTATTCCCATGCTGTTCAACGGTGATATTATGTTTTTTGATAGCGTCCGTACAGATACTCTTGCTAAGGTGGCGGTTCTGTTCGGCGCCCTGTTTACGGCACGCAAGGCCAGCGGTATGATCGTGGGCATTCTTGCCGACAATGCCGGTATGCAAGCGATTTCTGCCGGTGATATGGGCAATGAGGCCAGAGGTGTAGTGGATCGGGGTGTCGGCGCGGTCAAAAGAGTTGGTGGTATGGCTTTGGGCGCAATTCAAAACGATTGGGCTATGGCAAAGGGCGTTTACGGTCTTGCCAAAGGCAATGGCGACGGAGCTTCCTCTAAGAAAGAAAATGAAAAGAAGGAAGAACCTGCACCCTCTATTGAGACCGGCTCCTCAACCAATGCGCAGACTCCGCCAAGCCATGCCAATGTAGCAAATATAGGACCAAACGGTCAGGGAATCACCAATCGGGGTAGCTTCAGTACTGGACCAAGCGGTTCAGCACGGGATTTTCAGACCAACCGTCGACCTAAATTGGAAGCTTTGGACGTAGACGGTGTTTTGGGCCGACAGCAGAAGACGGATGAGAATATTCAAACCGGCAACCGGCCAACCTTGGGTGGCGAGGCTCTCCAAAATGACCAACCGGAGGGTCAGCAGCAGATCGGACAACAAAATAACAGTAATATGGGTGCGCCGGATGCACAAAACCCTGATGTTGACCAGGGTGTGCTTCAAGCCAGCCAGCAGCAAAATAATGCACAGCAGGCCGCACCACAACAAGATAACCTTCAACAGGTCAACCCCCAACAGGTGGCCCCTTCCAATAACAACAATATCGGGGTATCAAACAACCGTGCATCAAATCTTTCCTTACAAAAGAACCAGGCTGCGAGACAGAATAACAAAGATTACCAGTTTAGTAGCCGGTACTCTCTGGACAGTGAACCTCCCGCAGCAACCGCGGTAAATAAGAACCGCAATGCACGGCAGCCAGCCCGGCAGAGCAATCAGACGGCCGTGCGATCTCAGCAGCCCGGCACATATGACAGCCAGCCATCCGGTGTTCCCCAAAATAATGCCGGTGTAGCAGACCGGCAGACACAGGGCGATAGCCAACCCTTTGTTCAACCGGGAGATCCGGCTGCCAGTCAATCAGTTCCAGAACCCCAAGGTAGCAATAGCGCGGTAAGTAGCCAACCGGTATATAACAGCCAGTTTGCAAGTCGGTCTGCGGTGCCGACCGCACCGCAACAGTCGGTTGAACAGCCGATAGTGTCGCAGCAATCAGTATCACAACCGGCTGCAACGCAGACAGTATCGCAATCGGTACAGCAAGCCCCGGTAAATAATAGCCCGGTGGTTAATCAGTCTGCAGCACCGCGACAATCGGTCGCACAGTCTGCCTCGCAGCAGCAATCAGTTGCGCAGCAGCCAATTTCGCAAAGCAGTCCGCAGAATAATTCGGCAGTGATAGCCGATACTCAGTACAATAGCCAACCTGCTACTCAAAGCGCAGATTACCCGGAGCAGCAGAATCGGCGTATACCGGATTCGCTGAGAAATAGCACGCAGTAATCTTGCACAAAATAGCCTTTCTCCCACTACACGCAAACGGAGGGACACCGGACCATGCGGATTATTCCGAAAAAAACAAAAATATCCATAGAACTCTTTAAGGGCGTCAGCCTGACCGATATTCTTGTTGGCCTGTTGTTTGTCAGCTTGGCGGTTCTTGCTGCCACATCCTCTTTTGCCGGTAGGTTGTATGTTGCCGCGGCACTGGCCGTACTGGGTGTTATGCTGCTGTCGCATATTGGCGACGAACCCAACTATATGTATTTCCTCAGTATTTTGCGGTATCTGGTCGGGCGTAAGACTTTTTCCAAGCAGCAGGACGGCAGCAAGAATATAGCGAATATCAATGCTTTTCAGGATATTCAGGACGGCTTTATTGTCTATAAAGATTATTACGGTGCTGCTATCGAAATCCCGCCTGTGGAGTTTCGGTTTTTCTCTGCCTACCGGAGAACAGTCAGCATAGATGAGTGCCTTGGCAATGTGCTGCGTAGCCTGAACGGCAACTATGCCGCCAACCTTGTAAAGATAGAGCGTCGGGTCCCTTATGATGAATACCTTTTTAACGAACAGAAAAAGCTGCAGGAGCTGCGCCGTTGTTTCGAATGTGCGCTGATTTCAGAGGAGGAGTTTCAGGCAAAGTGTGAGGTGGTGTTTGACCGTGTCAGCGAGTTGGAGCGGATGAACGCCGAAGACCGTACGGTTGCCGCCTACTACTACCTTGTCTTTTTTGATTCGGACAAAAATCAGCTGCGGATGCAGGTAGATTCTGCCGTCAATGTGTTGCAGCGGGGCGAAATGCAGCCGAAGAAGCTGAATTCCAAAGAGCTTGCGCTATTTTTGAAATATTCAAACGAGCTGGATTTTGATGAAAAGCAGCTGGATACCTTGAGTGAGCGGGAATATGCCCGCTGGGCCATGCCGGAGGAGCTTCGCCTGAAGTCCCGGGATTATCGGATAAACGGCATGACCGCCTACACAATGGCAATCAGTAACTATCCCCTTTGGGTAGGGGATGCCTGGCTTGCCGGGGTAATGAGCATTCCCGCAACCAAGGTGGTTGTCAAGCTGCAGCCTATGGATAAACAGAAAACGGTGCGGAATATCGATCGCTCTATCTCTGAGCTGAGGGGAAGATATAGCCACACCAATGTGGACTCTACCCTGATTGAGATTAATAACCATATCCAATCCCTAAGTAAGCTGCTCTCCATGCTGCAAAGCGATAATGAGGTGCTGATCAATACCGATGTATATGTCACCTGTTATGACCTGCCCCTAACCCGTAAGGAAGGCAGTAAGGCGGCAGAGGGCTCGCACCGGGCAAATATCAACAATATGCGCAGCATGGTGCGCCGTCTTTACCGGGAGGCAGATCTTCGACTTTCCGGTCTGCCTTTTGACCAGATGAATGGCTATATCGGCTCGCAGGTCTCCGGATATGACCCATTCGCCAAAACATGGGGCAGGGGGTTGCCCGGCGCTACGGCTGCCGCAATTTATCCCTGGATTTTTGCTCATGTGCAGGATCCTTTGGGCATTAAGCTGGGTGCAGAGGACGGTGTACCCGTCTTTATCGATATGTTCCGGCGGGATTCCGAACGGGTCAACAGCAATGTTGTCATTGTGGGTAAATCCGGCTCCGGAAAATCCTACGCAGCAAAAAGTATACTGGTCAACCTTGCGGCGGACAACAGCAAGATATTTGTACTGGATCCGGAAAACGAATATAGCGAGCTGGCAGAAAATCTGCACGGTAAGTTCATCAATGTCGGCAATGCCCAGCAGGGTAGGATTAACCCGTTCCAGATTATTACCGCGCTGCAGGATGACGATGCCGACGGCGGCGTCACCGGCAGTTATGCTTCCCATATGCAGTTCCTGGAGGAATTTTACCGTCAGATCCTTCCCGACTGCGAAAAGGAGGCTTTGGAGTACTTGAATACCCTGACCGACCGGGTATATATGAACAAGGGCATTACTGCCGAAACCAATTTAGGGTTGCTTTCCCCGCAGGATTACCCCACTTTCAGCGATATTTTTGACGAGATACTTGTCAGTTTTCAATCCACGGATAACGACTATCTGCGGGGCATTTTGCGTACCCTGATGAATTATGTTTCCAAGTTTGCCTCAGGTGGCAGAAACGCCAATATCTGGGATGGAGCCTCTACTGTTACCACCGATGAGAACTTTACCGTTTTCAATTTTCAAAGCTTGCTTGCAGGCGGCAATAAGACCGTTACCAATGCTCAAATGATGTTGGTAATGAAGCATATTGACAACGAGATCATTAAAAACAGGGAATACAACACCCGTTACGGTACCAACCGTAAAATAGTGGTGGTCATAGATGAGGCCCATGTTTTTATCGATGAAAAATATCCCATTGCGCTGGATTTTATGTATCAGTTGGCGAAGCGCATCCGGAAATACAACGGTATGCAAATTGTCATTACTCAGAACATCAAGGATTTTGTTGGCTCGGAAGAAATTTCCCGCAAATCCTCTGCCATCATCAATGCCTGTCAGTATTCTTACATCTTCTCACTTGCGCCCAACGATATGGGAGATCTGTGCAAGCTGTATGAAAAAGCCGGTGGCATCAATGAGGCGGAGCAGGAAAAAATAGTCACTGCACCCAGGGGTAATGCCTTTGTCGTATTAGGCCCCACCAGTCGTTCCTCTTTTCAGGTAGAGGTACCTCGGGATGTGGTGCAGGTGTTTGAGCAGAAGAATGTGTGCACCCGGTATTTTGCCGGGCAGGACGGTATGGCGCAATGGCAGGAATTTTTAGGAGACAGTAGCCAAAAGTATCTAGAAAACCGCCGTTTTAAGCCGGAATTATTCATTACCCGTCAGGTCGTCGGGGCTGAAACGGTCACCCTAAAGCGGTTAACCGGCGCAGAGTACGACCGGTTGGCGGCCGAGAGATTGCAGGCAGAACAGACGGTCCAGGTGTCACAACCGGCAGCTGAACCTCAGGCAGCACCAGATGATACGGTGTTGCCACCGGTGGTACAGCAGTCTATCGTGACAGAAAACCGCGAAATGGCACAGATGGTGACCGAGCTGCACCGTATGGTAGATTCGGTTCAGGCGTTGAGCAGCATTATGGCAAAAATGCAACTTTCCGGAGCGGCGAACTCTGCCATGCAGGCGATAGCGGTACAAACCGCTGCCGTACAGGCCGCAGCGCAGCAGGCGATCGGCATACCGGCGCAGGAACAGGAGCAGCAGCCCCCTAAATCCGAAACGCCCCGGGAAGATGGATATTCGGTGGATGATTTCTTTGCCGATTTTGAAGATGATCAGCCGGATGAAGAGGCCCGGCCATCTGGGAAAGAGACTGAAACTGCGGAGGAGTCGGATAAAATCGGCTCGGAAAATCTTTTTGAAGACTTTTACAGTTTTTTGCAGGATGATGACGGGGAGGATGACGCTCGACCAGAACTTGGCCTGAAGGAGCGTCTTGCAGGGCTTGCTACCATTGAGGAGGATACCTCTGATTTGGACGAGGAAGAGAATGACCTGCAGGAGCTTTTGTCGGCGACTACTTCTGCTGCTGCCATCCCCGCTGCGAAAGAAACCGACAATAGTGTAGATCTGTTTGGGGAAACCGAAAAAATTGATATTATGTCTTTGATTGAGCAGAGTAAGGAAGAAATTGACAGGTTGACTGTTTTGGATGATATGAACTACAATCGGGAAAAGGTGCGTAAAATAGGGCTTTCGGAGCTGATAAGGCTGAACCAAAGCAGAAAGCGGGGAATGAGCCTATGAAGCTGACCGCGAAGCAAATTGTTTTGATAGTGATAATCATAGTTGTATCCTTGGGCCTTGCTGCAGGTATATATTGGTTGCTGGGCAGTGGAGAAGAGGAGAAGGCTCCCACTGTCGGTACGGTGCAGGAATCGCCCTATACCTGTACCTGGCAAAAGCGAAACCACCATACTGTGATACTGCAGATCAGCGGCCAGTTGCCTTCAAATGCCCAGTGGAGTGTGGCGACAACTGATGGTGTTCTGCAGGTCACTGAGCGACAGGAGGCAAATAGCTTTTCGGTTAAGGCGCTGGCGAAGGGTACGGGTTATTTGACCCTTTCTTTGCGGCAAGCGGATATACCGGTACAGTTGGGTGCGGATTTTCATTTTTCCTTTTCGGTGGACAAAAGAAAAAATATCACCTTTACAAACGGCGAAATTGTACTGCTGACAGTGGATACCCTGACCGCCCCGGATGGGCAGCAGATCTATACCTGCAATGGCGCCGCCGGCAGCCTGTTTATAACGGTATCCGGTACCGGCTGGCAGCTGACTGATATTACCGGGCTGGAATATGCGGGCCCCACTGTGACAGGCGGGGCAACGCGGTTCGAGCTGATCGCCATGCAGAATGCTGTTTCTAAAACGATTACATTGATAGAAGAAGAAACCGGGCGGGGCTTTACCCTGGTACTTACCCAAAAGGACGGTGTTCTCGGAGTAGCAGAATGCGTTTCGGCTGAGGCTGTATCGGAAGAAGAAATGCCTGTCCAACCCGTCGACCCGGAATATGAAGCATTTTTAGCACAGCTGGAAAAAGCAGAAACGCAGCAGGAGCACGATGCCATGATTGCAGCCTATTGGGCACAACATGAAAAAAACATCCAAATGGATAACTCCCTGCCTGCTGAAAGCGGGGAAACGACTGTCTCGGCGCAGGACGAATAAGTGACCAAGACCGATCCCGGCACTTGATACAAGGAGGAACCACCATGCAAAAGGGTAAAAAATGGGCGATGCAGATTTTATCAGCGGCACTTGCAGCAGTGATTTGTCTGCCCGGCCAGCAGGTTGCCGCTGCGGGTGAGGGCAGCGGTAGTGTGATCGGCAGCAACAGTGCTGTGTATTGGAACCAGGTGCTGCCGGAGGACGGCAACAAGGATTATCGGGATGACGGCAACTGGCACCGCCTTGTGCTGGAATATGGGGATTACTCTACAAACTCAGTAGATAGCGCAGGTACCTATGCCGATATTTCCACCAATACTGCCACCTCCTGGACAGATTATGCCTGGTATAAATCAGAACTGGCAGGTGCCCAGCCGGAAAACTGGATCGGCGCAACCAAAACGGAGCATCTGACCAACCTTACTAAGCAAAGGCAGGTTGACCAAAACTATTATCAAAATAATGAATATGGCGAAAACGGCAGGTTTGCTTTATACATAAAATTTGCCGGTTACAGCGAAAAAAACGACGGTGCAGCCTGTTACTATATCTCCCCATGTGATGAAAACGGCGACCGGGAAAGAAAGCTGTGGGCACTGGATTGCTGCATGGATATGCTGGGGGTGGATGTTACCGGCTCTTCAGATTATGTCACGAACGATTCCATTTTTTTGGGACTTAATCTAAAAACAGGTACGAATGTCACCGGCTCCAGGCGTATTATGTCCGGAATTGAACCTGCCTTTAATCTGTTGACCCCTACATTTGATGAGTATGAGACCCTGGATAACTTTCAGTACGCCGGTGTGACAGCACCTTGGTATGCCCGCGGTAGTTACAACAATATGGGATCCGGGTGGGCTGCGGAAAACTTTCAGAATATCAACAACGGCTTGATTCGTTGCGACTATCAGGATAACAATAAATGGATCATTGTTTACAATGATGAGGATGACAGCTGGTCGTTAAAATCCGCTGGTTATGTGGAGTGGGATTGGAGCGATCCGGACGGAGATTTTGCGCAGCTGTATCTTGATCCCGCCGACCAGATGGAGGATGGCATTGCCGCCTACATCAAGGCTTGCAGCTATGCTCAGGTTCAGAACAGAAGAAATCGGGATTGGATAGAAGACGGAGACGCGGAAGAGAAGGAGTACAGCATTTATTCCAGATTCTACATTACGGTTTGGCGGGCAGAGAGCTGGCGGTATTATCAGGGACATGTTCCCATCTTTACCGGGATGGTGCCCATGATTTTTCTGTCGGAATACGCGCAGAATGTGTATATCACCGGCGGCTGGCTGCATAAGGGAACCACCGGATTTAACCCCACCCCTACCGATCAAAGCATTGCAAACGGCGGGCTGAGCTGCTCTTACGGCATGAGCTTCAATAATACTGTTACCGCGGCCCAGTTTGACGCCTGGCTGGATGAAGATATTGCCGGTGCGACCAGCTGGTACAGCGAAATGTGGGAGAGAAATGCCGGCTACACATCCGATTCCGCAGAGCACCCGGCCGATCAAGTGGGTGTGGTCGCCTATGAAAAAAACGCATCGGGTGAGGTGGAGCGGTATTGTACCCTGGATGAAATTAAGGCAAGTCTGCCTATAAGTGTGACCTCCAACTGGCAGCCTACTGCCGGCAAAGGCGCTTTTACCGGTATGTATATTGGCAGAAAGCTGGTTACCACCGCTTACGCCAAGGATGGCGGAACCTTGACTCTGGAAGCAGGTACCACCATGGTACTGGGTGAGGGTGACAGTAATAACGACGGTGCCGCCTATCTCGGCACGCCCGCTGCATGGAGCAGTACAAATACCGGTAGTTATACCTATACCGGTCCTAATGTGGTAGTGGAAAAAGGCGCGGCGCTGCAGATCGACGGTCCCACCTATGCGGCGCTGGGCACCAGCATCACGGTCAGAGGCTCGCTGATCATCAACTCCGGCGGTATGCTTTGCATGGAAGAGGTTGTAGGCACCGGTTTTGAAAAAAGTGACCGCCTAGCCTTGAACATGAATATCGAAGGCGGTTCGGTTTATATTAGCCGCGGCGCTATACTGGATCTGAGTTACGGCAATTTGACGATTGAAGATAACGGTAACCTGGTAAACAACGGTGTTTTTATTCAGGGCACATATGGTACAGGTTCCTACAACGCATATACCACCATTGGGGAAGGCATTATTGAAAACGATACCTCTGCCTGGTATATCATTGGTGCCAATGTGCGCAATGAAATGCGCCAGACCCTGTTGCGCAGTGCGGTGTATAATGGGGATTTAGTAGCTCTATCCAACTACATCAGTGATGTGTACGATTATTCCCTGGGTGTCTATGCGGCAAATCCCGGTCAACCCGGTTTGAATTATGCAGATTTGTATTTTGAAGCCTCCAGCGAGGACAATGTTTTCCGCAACTGTGGTTATGCCTTTGTTGCCGGTGCGATTCGCGGTGCGGGGGCAGGAAATAGCAGCTTTATCGGCGGTGGTACCCTGTATCGTGCACGAGATTTGTACGCGAACCCGAATGTATCGGTACAGGGGGCTTCGTATACAAACCATCAGAATATCTGTAATCAATCCGGAAAGGATCCTTATGAGGATACGACGCTGGATAATTACTACGCGATTACCGGTGTAGAATATACCAATGGTAACGCTGTGGTCGACCATAACGCCGCCACTGAGGCGTTGAAAAACAATGTCCTTGCCCTGCGGGTTGGTACCGGCTCGGACGGCACCAGTAAAATCTCCAGCTTTAAGCTTACCTATGTGGATAAAAACGGGGTAGAGCGGGTGGAGTATATCGACCCCACCGCTATTGCCAACACCTATCATTTTGTTTCCCAATGGCAGTACTGCAACGAGACTGAGGATCAGGCGGGCAACAGCCTTTTGAAAACTCAGGGAGGAGACGCCGTCATGAGTGCGGGCAACTTCTCCACCGAGCTGGAGCCGCTTTCCAATGTGGTCTATTTGTTCCAGACCCTGTTCCCGGTTAGCTATGTGGAGACCATCTCTTTTGAAGGTTCGGGCACTGACGTCTGGACATGTACAGAGCTTTCTGTTTACCGGGTGCAGTATCTGTACCCCCTGGCAGAATACGGCTATCGGTCAGAGGACTGGTATGTCCCGTTCAGCGGTACGCTGCTTGCCAGTGCCTCTCTGCAGCCGGATTCCGACGGCGTACGGGGCTATACTTTCAGCTGGAGCGCTGAGGAAATCGTTTTGGGTACCGGTTACTATCAGCTGAATGTCTATGAAGCGCCGAACAGCGTAAAAAGCAAAACAGACAAAAGCGGTTTTGCTTATTATAATGTCAGCCACGACACGGTTTCTTATACCACCGATCAAAGCAGCTATGCTTTCTCCGCTACCCTGGCGGATACGGAGGCTGCCGGTATAGAGAGCTTTTACAATGTGGCGTCGAATCAAAACCTTACCCAATTGCTGAATGATGCCGGCTGGTCAAATCGACTGAAAAATTCTGTCGGACTGAGTATGCAGTTAACCTATCAGGATACTGCCGGTTCGGTGCGCAAGGTGACCTTACCCTTTACCCAAAGCGCAGTGGAGTGGGCATATGACAATATGAGCAATGCCTCTCGCACAGAAAGTCTTCACGGCATTTTCCAGCAGGGAGAGGATATCGTTTTCAGCGGTATTCTGCCTGATTTCAGCCGTGTGATTGAGACCTACATCACCTATTCCGATGAGAATGTTGGCGATACGGTTTCCATTACCGCACTATCGGTCAGCAATCCCTCGTACACAGATGTGGCAGTCACAGACGGTATGCTGAAGGTGGAGTATCCGGATACTGCCCTGTATTTTTATACCTCTCCGGATACCGATGGCACCTTTATTACCAACGGACAGACCATGAATGTCAAAATGAAGGCATGGAACGGTACCGAAAACCTACAGCCCCAGGCAAAAGGCAGTCGGTACCTGGTGGTGGTGCAGACAGACGAAATGTCCGACGCTGCCACTGTAAATGATATTGTGGTCAGCTTTACCTATAAGACCCTGAACAATACCCCGTCCACCACCGGTCAATATTCACTGCGCGCCGCGGTAAACGATTACTACGGCTACTGGCTTTCTGCCGATGGAACGGATGCAGACTGTGCTTATGAGACCGCAGTCAGCGCTGGGGGACAGATGTATTTTGTACTGGATATTGCGAACCTTTACAAATTTACCTCAGCTACCTTTACCTTGAACGGCACGGAATATGTAGAACCGGTGACGGTCGCACAGCCGGAAGGGGCGGACACTGCTACGCAGGAGCAGTCTGCCGCTACTTACCCGGAGTATGCGTCCAACGGCAAGGATGAATGGCAGATGAGCGCCATCACCATTTACGAGCTTTCCGAGCTGGGTGAACGTGAGGTGCAGCTGAACACTGGCAGTACCACCGGCAATAAGACCAACCGAATCTATTTCCGCGATAATGTGTACGGCAGTCGGGGTGCCATCAACCGGGGTGAAGGTCCGCTGATGATCGGCGTCGGACAAAGCAAGACCATCAGCTTTGAGGACGGCGGCTCTGTCAGTGGGGACGAGCCGGGCAAAAATAACGCCACTAAGTTGGAAAACTTGAGCTATGAGGATACCAAGCAGGACTTCGGCTTTAACACCGCCCGTACCAGATACGCGGTTACCGTCAAGGTGGAGGGCACCTCTATCACCAGCGCCGAGGACGGAGATTGCGGCTCCAAAAACCAGTTCTATTTCCAGCTAGTCTTTCAGGATGAGGACGGAAATCTGTACAAAAGCCCCTATACCCTTGCCAACCAGCAGCTGCAATCCGACGGTTTCCGTACGGGTACCGCAGAAAAATTTACTATCTATACCAATGACGATTACGGGACCCCGGTACAGGTCAATATCATCCCAGATGATACCTCTACGACCAGTGATGTGTTTGATAAGCTATGTATTGATTATATCCTGGTCAGCAAAACCAGCGGTACCGGCGTTAATATGAGTTGGAGAGCCAACGATGTGGGGTGGATCGATATTGAATACAAGGAGGACGCCGAAGAGCAGGACGGTCGCACCGACGAGGAGCTGATCCGCTCCTTCGAGCTACGGGAGGACGGCTATTCCGTCTGGCTGGAGTTCGGTATTGAAACCGCTGCGGATTATATCGGTGAGCGCCAGTTTGTAGGTCAGGTTGAGGCAGAGATCACCTATCGTGATTCTACCGGTGCTGTTCAGACCACGCCCTCCGTGCCGGTTATTGCCAATATTGCCGAGTATGCCAACCGCCTGTCAGAGCTGGATATCAGCAGCGAAGCAGACGGCAGCGAGGTTAGCGTACCCACCTACATGTTTGTCGCAGGATCGACCAATCGCTTCCATGTGGAGTTCGAGGATATCAGCTCTTTGGAAAAGATCAAGATCAAGGTCACGCCGCAGGATGATACCGGTCTGAAGATCACCAAGGTGTTTGCACGTCAGGTCTATGACAAGGGCACGCTCAGTCTGAATTTATTTAATGAGTATGAGCGGTACTATTCCATCACGCCGCAGGATCTGACCGCAACCAACAACGCAAAGGCAGTCAAGATCGAGCCCAAGGGCGGTTCTGCGGCGGTTACGCTGGATTTCAACTCCGGCAATACCATTCAGGTTGACCTTGACGGAGAGAGTGTTCAGGTAGAGGAGGGTACCTCCGAGGGTGAAAACGATACCATCAGCCTGACGGCGAGCCTTGCCGATACCACTGGCGTTGCAGCATCTGCAGCGCTGCCTGTTCGGGTGGTTTACAAAAATGTCTATGGCGATGCTTACGCCGTGACCGCTACACTCACCTATAGCAGTGAGACCGGAAAGTTTATGGTACCGGAATACGACCTGCCCAAGACCCCCAATATCGGTATGCCCTATCAAGTAGAGGTGATAGGTGGCGCTTTGGCAGGTAAAGAGTTGACCGGTGTGACCGTCAGTCAGATCCGGGAAAAACAGGTGCTGGAGCAGTTTGACTTTATACCCACTGCCGGTACCTTGTTGGATACAGATATTCCTGTCACCGTAACGATAGAGGAATCTCAGATAGACGAGTATGCCAAGAGCAAGGGTTACACCACCGAAAATCAGACGGTATACCTGTTGCTGGGTGAGAAGACCCAGAAGACCCTGCTGACAGGGTCGAAGGATCTACAGGTGGCCCTGATTTACACCGAAAAGGATGACCCCTACGCCTATGAGCATACCTCGGACTTTGTCTCTGCGCTGGATTGCGGTTACACGGTTATCAACAGTGGTACCTTGATGAAAATACCTATGCAGGTAGAGAATATCGGTACGGTCAAATCTGTCCTGATCAGAACTACCGAAACCGGTATCGCGGTCAATGCGGTCAAGGGTTGTATTGCCATGGAGGAGACCAGTAATCTGACCGATACAAGGCTTTCTACCGGATGGGTCAATCTGTCCGTAGCCACCGGGCTGATTACCGTGGACGGCACTGCTATGCTGACCGACGGAACAGATTCGGTCACGGCCCTAACAGAAAGCACCAGAATCACTCCGGTGACCGTTTCCACCCAGTTGGTTAAGGTCAACCGGGCGGATGCCAAGGTTAGGGTGACACTGTGCTACCGGGATACCTCCGGCAATATGCAGACAGTTACCAGTGAGCGGACCGCCAACGAATGGAACCGGGATGGCGTCGGTTTCCTAGTAGAAGGCTTCTATAGTCTGCAATACTACAAGATAGAAACCTACGACAAGGACGATACCAACAGCGCGGGCGTGACCGTCAGCTCGATGAGTATCAGCTGGTATGACCCGGACGGTGTATTTACTTCCAGTGAGACGGCCGGCAATACCATATTGCTCGAGGGCACCGTTTTGGCAGATTATGTGATAACCACCCAGCTGACAGGTACTATCATCAGCGAGGACGGTAAGCAGACCACCAAAATAGAAAATAACCTTGTCAGTACTACCCGGACGGATTACGCAACTCTTAAGCTGGCAGGCGGCGACAGACTGAATATTACAGCAAACCTGCCCGGTTGTGCCGGTGAACTGGAGCTAGTGATGACTGAGGTTGCGACCAACAAGAGCGTGTACGGAACGATTAGTGAGGACGCCGCTGCCGAGGTCCTCAGCTATACAGCCCAGTTACCCGAAAACAATGGTACTGAGGATGTGCGCTACTGTCTGACTGTCCGTTCTAGGAGCATCCCGGACAAATACGCAGCAATCATCTATATTGATGTACAACCCCAGCCTAGCGTAGAGGGTGTTGTTCAGCGCGAGGACGGGAGCACTGTTGTCGGCTTTACCTCTTATAATGCCGACACCCAGGATAGCTATGCTGCCGAGCTTAATCCCGGCGAGACCCTTATAGTGTATGCAAGGGCAGAGAACGCCACGAACACTTCGCTGCTTTACACGCTTACCCCGTCTGATGGCAGCTTTACCGTTACGGAGACTGCTAACTGCACCGTAGCAGGCAAAACCGGCAGCTATACAAAGTATGTGATTACGGCGGGAACCACCCAGACGGTGACAAACGGCAGCTTTAAGGTATATTCGGCGCAAAACCCGGATGTGTGCTATACCCTGAGCTTTCAATCTGCCGCCACCGAATAATCCAGTAGCAAAGTGATTTAACCGAACTATTTTTTAAGATGACAGAGGAGGCCCGATATGGACGAAGAAGAAAAGAAAGTTGCAAGTGAAAAAAGTCCGTATCGGGCGCTGGATCAAATTGACCAAACCCTTTCCTCTGCCTATCCCGCCCCGGAACAGCTTAAATTCAGCGAGAACGAGGCCGAGGCCATTGTGCAAAAGGCGGTGCTGTATCACCGTATTCGGCAGGATTCCTCTCTGCGGCAGGGCGTCAGAACGGCGACCAATGATATTCAGTACCGGCAACTTTCCGCTGCTATTATTGAGGGACGCGACCCGGTGGCACAGTTTATCAAGAGAAAAAAACCGGCAGAGCAGACCAAGTTGCTGCGGGAGCTGATGACCAGCGACAGGCGAGAGGCATGGTATGAGGATATGCTGATGCGCTCTGCCGAAAAAAAGGCGCAGGCAGATGAGTCCGATAAACGGCAGACGGTGCCCGATAAAATGACAGCGGAGCTATGCCGGGCACAAAGTAATGTACTGGCTAAACTTGCCGAAAACCGTAACGGCGTTCCCAAGGCGTTTCTTGCTGATTCGGAAAACCTTGCCGGAGTACGCAGAATGTTGGCTGTTATGCTGCACCAAAAACAGGTTGAACAGCAGACGGAGGAATTGAAAGAGGCTTTTCGCTATGAGTCACCGGAAAGTCGGCAGCAGCTTTTAGAGGAAAGAGAGCTTTTTTTGTATGAGAAGCTGGCCGGACAGGATTTGGAAAACCACCTGAAAAGGCTGGAGGCTCGGCCAGAGGTCAAGACTGTTTTACACAGGCTGACAAAGTGTGCCAATATGGAGGAGCTGGGCGAATACATCAAAAATCCGCCCAGCCCGACGGCGAAACCCATGCACGACAACCTGAAGCTGATGGAAGAAAAGCTGGTTCCGGATGCGATTTATGCCTTTTTATCTTCTCCAGGCGCGCCGGCAGAGGAGAACACGCTGTATCAGATATTGAAAGAACTGAACAGCGAGGATAAAGAGAAGGTCAGCGACGATTCCACCCCGGAAGAGTGCGAGCAGCGTATGAAGGAATATCGCGCCGCTATCAAACAGCTGGAGAATAGCGAATGGGCTGAAACGGCACAGGGCAGGGAGCTGAAAGCCGTTCTGAACAGCCAGACCGAACGTATTCGAGATGTGGCGCTTGCCCCTGAACGGGAGACCATTCAGTTTACCTTCCGTGCCGACACGCTAATTGACTATATGGATCCAAACGATCCCACCCATCGAAAAATGGATGCTATGGAGGCACGGGAAAAGCTGCTGCGGGGTGTGGAGCTGGAGCAGATTACCTTTGCGGATAATGAATTTGTCGGAACCGTAAAAAAGGTCAGCTATGACAAAAAAACCGGAAAGATCAATAAAGGACCGGAAAAGCTGATTACGCGAGTAATGGATATGGCGGATCAGCCGGGAAAAAAGCCGGAGCTGCAGTTGGAACAGCTGCGGAAAATGAAGGATGTCCTGCAGCAGTCCGACCCGTTTTATGTGAAAAATTCCGAGAGCTTCAACAATGTTTTCAAATCCCTGAACAAGGTGATCAAAGCGCAGGAATCATTGGATAAGGATGCGAATATCCGCCAGGTGGAGGAGCTGCGTACGCTTTACGCCGAGCTGGATTCTAATGCCGCCAAGTATGTCAAAAGTAAGGAAGAGCGGATGAAAACCGGTGACGAGCGGGCACAACTGCGAATGGATACCGTAAAGACCCTGCAGTCGCTGACAGGTGAAAAGCAGGTGGAAAAGCTGACGGACAGCTTCTTTACCGAACAGAAAAAGCGGTCTATCCAGCAGGAGATGGCTGCCCCTTGTAAAAACATAATGGACAAGTGGGAAAAAGCGGGTACGCCTACCACTCCGGAGCAGCTGGCGGAGTTTAAAAAGGACTTTAACGCCCTTTCAACCCGGTTTAATAAGTTGAAAAAGGATTTTAACGATCTTTCATATCTTAAACTGGATCTTTCCGGAGATTTAGAAAAATTCACTCAAAAAGCGGAGGAAGTGCAGCGTACCGCACAGCCAGAGGATCAGCTGGACGCCAAAAAGCTGGTGAATATGCAGCGGTTTACTGCCGAAAGCAAAGAGGCGGTCAAAAAGTATAACGCCATGGAGGGTATTGACCCGGAAAATATCAAAAAGAAAGGCGATCCGGAAATTGTCAGGGAACAGCCTCAAAAGAACAAAGGGGTGCCGGTAAAATAAAAGCAGTACAGTTACGGCAAAGGATGAGAGTTTTTTGAAGGTTGGTTAACAGATATTCAACTGCGTTTTATGCCTACCGGCGTCTTCCGGAAACCGGTAGGCATCATTTCAAGAAAGGAACGGTCATCGGTATGGGTGCAGTGGATAGCCAAAGAGAATATCAGCGTATGCTGTTTGAAAAGATTGAGGCATTTTTGACGGAAAACGGCTATGCCTGTTTGATGGAGGACAGTTACGGGGCGTACAATCTGGTGATGGAGGTCCCCGGACCTTCGCAGTCGGTTGCTCGTTTTTCGCTGCGGGTTGCGCTGGATTTGCCCGGCCAGCCCTTAAAGCTGACCGCAGATTGTTTCCTCTCTGCCTTAAATGAAACCCTTTCGGATACCTGGACAGCGGCACAGGAAGACAGTGCAGAGGAAATAGCTCAATACCTGTTTTTGGAGTTTATCCGCCGCTGTAGCTATGCGGATTTTTCTGCAATTACTCAAGCGGAGATTATCAACGATACCAATCTGGAAGAATTCGCGGATTTTCTCAGCGACGAAACGCTGACCGAAGAGGGAATTTATGCTGTAGGTTTCCGTATACAGGATGAAGGCGGGTTTGAAATTGCTGCTGCCGCAAGCTTTTTCTTTACAAAAGAGGAGCTGGTAGTGGATCGTATTACCGTTTCGGACAATTATGAAATACCGGGTTTTGAAAATTACATTGCACAATATATCTACAATACCGCAACACAACCCCAGTACGATGCGGTGGCTGAATAGGCTTTTGAAGGGAGGAGAACATTATGCCGGGTGATAACAAAGAGGATAAGAAGGTAGAAATTCAGCCGCAGAAGCCGGTCTTTATCGTTCAGAACCAGACTGTCGCATATGATTTTAGGGCAAAGCCCGGGGTTTACACCTTTCAGATTAGTTCTTCGTCTACGGAAAAACAGGAGGTTACCCAGCAGACCGAGGCAATCCGGCGATATGAGTCGGCAATGCTTGCCAAGGTGAGTAAATATCGCATTCCGACCGACAGCGATTGGGAGGAGCTGCGCAGAAAAAGACAAAATATCGAGAGCGACTATCTCAGAGAACAGGAAACCAATGTATACAATATGCGCCTTGAACGAGAGGCTCAAATCAGCAAGATTGATCATAAATATGCTCCCCAGGTGGACGAGCTGGAAAAACGCAGGAAAAATCGCATAGACCAGATCAAGCCGGAGGTGCTAAAAAAATTCCCTCTGCCTGAGTTCAAGGTGAATTTTCTGCGCGAGGATGGGGAGGCGGTGCCGGAAACAGCCAATAGGAGGACTGTTTCTTTTACCAAGCGTCAGATGGATAATCTTCAGTCGATCCGGCAAAATGAAAGAAAATTTATGTTCTGGAAACTGAAACAGTCTCCGGAATTTGAAGCGCTTCAAAATTCTGTTGCCGATTTTGAAAACCGTTTTTCCTGGATGCAGAGCTCTGTTTCAAACAGGAATGCCGCTATCAGAATGGCAACCGGTATGATGAGTTCCCTTGCGACAATAAAGTTGAATGCCGATCAGTATTTAGATAAATATGCCGGTACAAACTACTCAAAAGCGTGTAACGCCAGAAAATCGATGGCGAGAAAAGCTGCGCAGATGGCAGAAAATCGGATCGCTCAGTTAAAAATGCAACTGGAGCAGTACGATCTGGATATGGATCGGACGAAAGCAAACCAGGATAGAGAGATTCGGGAGCAGACGCTTGAGGCAAATGCGGAGTACGACCAGGGTATGCTGCCTATTAACCAGGCCAAACAAACTGAGATGGTCGAGTATGACACCAAGGCAGCGGAAGAAGAACTTAAATTTGCGAGCAGATTGGAAAAGTACCGAAAAGAAAGAACGGAAAAGGTTGATGTGCTGGAAGCAGATATGATACAGCGTCGCGAAGCGGCAAACAGTATCGTTGCTACCGCATCCTTCAGTAACCGAGAGGGATATTTAGATTTTTCGCAGCTTCCCAAAAAACAACAGGTGGTCCTTTCTCAGCTGCAGATGGCCAAGCTGATGTTTGCGGATAAAAATAACCCCTTTGCCGATTTGGACGAGAATCCGTTTTTTCCCAACAAGAAAGAGGTGCAGCAGGAAGCCCCCTTTACGGTCAAAACCAATTTGGAGCAGGACCCCACGGTACCGGAGGGTCTTGCCCATGTGTCGCTTCAGGACCCGGAAAAGGAGATATTTAAGGGAAGAGATCAAAATGCGCAGATCGGCTTCAAGGACCTGGGTAAACTGATGAAAGAAAAAGTACCCGGTATGAAGCTGGCATATTCTCCGCAGGCGATGCTTACTCTCGCCAATCTGGAATTGTTTGATGCTGCTATGGGAACCAAGCGGGAGCCGGGTGATTATCAGGTCACTTTGTCTTTTACAAAGGGCGGGGCTTCTATTCCTGCTGGCAAAATTTCTGAGATAGATTTTGATAAGCTGTATAAACAGGGCTATTCCTGTGTTGTCGAAAATGTCAGAGCAACACCTATTTCCGTGAATAACGGAAAGCTTGTATCCTTTGAGATAAAACCCAAAACAAGACCGCTTTTTACCGGAATGATAGCCACGGAAACCGTGACAAACCTGATGCAGCTAAACGAGGCACAGGTTCGGCTTGCCCTGCCGGGTCGTATCACGAACCAGCCGGGTGCCCCTGCGGATTATATGAGCCGCAGGCTGTCACAAATGAGCGAGGAAATCCGGCACAGGTTCAAATTTGATAGCCTAAATTCTGCCGCTTCGACCGGGTCGGATTTTAATGTGTTGTCCGAGGCCAAGCTTTCGGAACAGATTCAGAACGCGAAGGTAAACTTTAAAAGCACTAGCGAGATCAAACTGGGGAAAAACCGGTTGCAGGCGCATAACATCCTGAATTCCACCTATTTTGATGCGGAAACTGTGAAGAACACACCGGAGGTATTAAAAAACAGCCGGCCGCGTTTTTCACCTACAATGCAGAAGATTGTCGAAGAACGCCGCTTAAAAGACAACCAGGTATTGGAACAGGAAAAAACGAAGCTTCATGCAATAGACGGAATGCTTGCGCGGCATGCCGATGACGCGCTGCTAAAAAAGCTTCAGGAAAAAATACAGCAGTTGGAGGACCTTGGGTCACAAGCTCGGCAGGAGTACGCAAAAAAATATCTGACCGCAAACGGCATTTCAGCTGAAAAACCGGTGGAAGGGGAATATCAGGAGTTTCAGTCAGATTCCAACCGGTACGACGAGCTTGCAACCTCCGTATATAAGGATGTCAACGCTTATTTGGAGCAGCACAAAGAGGAGCTTAACGTACAGGGAAGCCCCGCCCTGCTTCTTGCACAGTGGAAAGAGGAGGTTTTTCCCTCCGGAAGCCTGAAAACGGATACTGTGGAGGAGAATGCCCGGGTCATCAACGCCTGTGCGTCAGAGCATGCTGACTTTGAAAAAAATTTTAACGGGGATATCGAATATCTTGCCTCAATGGCTTACCGTGCAGACAGGTTGAAGCCTGTTTCCGTTCAAGGCAACAACAAAGAAAAGAATCGCGCTGCAGATAAGAATATTGTACTGAAGGATTTTTCCGGGGAGCCGCTATTTACCTGTACTCCGTCAAAAGAGGATCTAAAGGACGGCTTGATCAGCAATAAGCCGCTTTTTGCCGCTTTGTCCGCTGTGGTGGAGAAAGACCCCCGGCAGATTTACGGTATGATCAAGGATAACAATAACGGGACGGTCACCTGTAAGTTTTTTGACAGCCAAAAGATCCCGGTATATGTGACTGTCAGCAAAAAGCTTGCCGTAACGGATTCCAAAAACCAAAACATCCCTCAAACACTTGTTAGCGGGCAAAAGAATCCACTGTGGGTCCAACTTATGGAAAAGGCGTTCAGTCTTTCTGCCGTTGCCAAAGATCTGACAGAACCGCAAAAGATCGATAAGAAAATAAAAAAAGAGTTCTTGCAGAATCTTAAAGAAAAAATGAACGGTGCGAAGCTGTTTTCTGATGAATTAAAACTGGGTACGGGCGGGCTCGAAGCGCATGACATTCTTGTGACCCAAAAAATTGAGCAACATCAAGAGCTGTTACTCGGTAGATCTTTGCCTATGGCAAGCAAGCTTGACAGCCGTGATATTCAGGAGTGTTTGACAGGCAATCGACTGCGTTCCAAAACAGTCAATGATATGAGCGCGCTGGAAATGTTTGATTCGCTGAATTACGAAGTAAAATCAAATGTGATTACGAAAAGTACTTTTAACCTGCACAAGCTGACCGGTATACCAAAGGAGGAACACTCCGATTTTCTGCTGCCTGCCGCAAGAATCTTAAAGGAGGCAACCAACAAGCTGAGGATCAAAAGCGCTGGAAACCAGAAAAACAAAAAATCTCCTCTCAGCACTTTCTATCTGGAAGACCTGCTGGAATGTATCGATCAGGTGGCAAAGGAACCGACCGGCGACATGAAAGAGTATATGCAAAGGGACATCGATCTGGCTGCCGGTATTCTGCGGGATAAGCTGATTGATTACAATATGCATAATACCGAACCGGGTACCCATTTGGTGTCCAGGCATAAAGGCAATTATTCCGCCTATGCAAATGCAACCTTTGATTTATTGGAGATGCGACATGCAAGGGGAGATGTGATAAACTGCACGATGATGGATATTTCCGGAAAGACCTTTACCGTTGTGGATTGCAAAAAGGGACCGGAAGGGAAAACGGTCTATCTTCAGGACCTGTCAGGGAAAAATGCCCCGGATGGCGGCTATTTGGAGATGGATCTGAATCAGTTTGTCATGATGACCAAAAAGATGGATTTTGAGATCTCATCCAAAGCGGTAAACAGGAATGAGGTGTCAAAAGCCGTTGCGACAAGTCTGCTGGGTGTTGCCCGTAAAAAATACCCCAAGGAATTTATGGATACGATTGATCCGCTGTTAAGTGAGGATGAAAAAATCCATTTGATCAAGGACAGTGAGGTTGTTTCCAAATTGACCGATCGGGTGATGGCACACACGGAATATCTGGAACAGCTTCAGTGCGGTGAGGATATTACGCCGGCTTTGGAAAAAACCGACAGTGAAAATCTAGCCGCGATCAAAGCAACTCTGCAGGACGGTGCTTCCTTTGAAAAAAGTATGCTGCGGGAGCACGCGGAACGCAGACAGTATGATCTTTCCGTCTTGAAAAAGGCAGATGAGATGAAGAAGGCCATTGCCTCCGGAAAGCTGGACCCCCAGCAAGAACTGAAGATGAAACAGTGGCTGGAAAACAGCAAGCTTGAGCTGAAGGAAATAGAAAACAGGGTCAATCTGCCAACCCGGAAAGAAGCTCGGGTGGAAAAGCAGGTTTCCACACAGCGTATGAGGGTAAACGAAATGATACGCGAAGCTCAAAGCAGGCAACGTGAGGATGAACTTATTTCAAAAATGGCTGCGAAGATGGGTGATAACCTATCCGAGGGTGAGAGAACGGCGCTCAAGGAGAGAATGGATGCCAGAGAAAAGAACGGCAGCTTTGCAGATTTCCTCCGTGAGCAGAGTAAGCTGCAAAATAAGAAATTCAATATTGAAGAGATCGGCCGAATGGTTGAAGCGCACGCTGCGGAATACGATATGAGCAGCTTTCGGTTGCCGACAAAGAACAAAGACGCCCTAAAGCCCGGCGAAACGCTAAATGTCAGCCCGGAAAAAAAGGAACAGCTCAAAAAGGAAGCGAAAGCAATTGGCATAGGTTTTTAAGGAACGCAAATGACGATACGCTTTGTTTACAGATTGAGAGCGGCAAAGAAAACGGAACACCTGTATAGGTAAAAATGCAAAAGCACCGACCTGAGAAAAATTCAGGTTGGTGCTTTTTGCAGAATATATCGGTTTTGTAAAGGAACGGAGAAATCCGGGGCACGGTAACACTGATAGGTACTGTCAAGATAATTGCGC